>CAYPZM010000493.1:0-3646 GCA_964414825.1 uncultured Cytophagia bacterium
TCTTTTTGTATTTTTACTTTTTACTGTTGCTGTGGTCGATTTATTTGACGTTTACGCTCAGTTTCCTTTTCGCACTGCCATTATTAACAAAAGGGCTGGTCGATTATGCGTTTGTTAAAACAAATGCCAAACAGCTAAAATCCGTGCCCCTTTTCTATTTTATTTTAGGAGAAGGATTACAACTGTTTTACATCATTGTGGTTGGAATTTGGGGCATGTTTGGTACGTACACGTGGAAAGGCAGAAAATACTCTCGCGGAAAAGCGCGATAAGATTAAAGGGGACATGGTCCCCTTTAATTTATCCAAAATAGTCCGGATCATTGCCTGGCTTCCATTTGATGTTACAACCGACTGAAGGAATCTGTCTTTCAGGAATCGGTTCACCCACCAGCAATTTGTCAACAGCATTGGTTAAATCTTTTCCCGTAACAGGAATATCAGTGTCAGGCCGGCTGTCGTCCATTTGTCCCCTATAAACCAGTTTGTGATCCGCATCGAACAGAAAAAAGTCCGGCGTGCACGCAGCGCGATACGCTTTTGCGACCTCTTGAGATTCATCAAACAAATAAGGAAAGGTAAATGAATGCTCGGCCGCAAACTCTTTCATTTTGTCCGGTGCATCTTGAGGATAATTATTGATATCGTTCGAGCTGATTCCCACCACATTTATCCCGCGAGCTTGGTAGGATTTAACCAGTTCCGATAATTTGGATATCACATGTTTGACATACGGGCAGTGATTACACAAAAATATCACTAACGTGGGTTTTCCTTCAAGGCTGTCACTGGATACGGTATTACCTTCCAGGTCAGGTAGCTGAAAGGGGGGTAACGTCGTACCCAATTCGAGCATTGTAGAATTTGTTCGTGCCATGGTTCCTCCGTTATTTTTAGTATCCTAAACAGGTATGCTCTTGTTTTTCATTCCATAAAGTTGAAAACGTTTTGCATAATAACATCGATATGAATATCTTGATAAACGACAAGTTTTTCCCAAGTAATGATATTCATCGAACGAAATGATTAAAGTCCTGGACTTTCGATTGCTTCATGTCTTTGCGTCTCGGGACTGAATGGTCACCCAAAATACTGGAATACAATCTTGAGGTTTATATGAAACTGTTTGTTTTTCTTTTACTTCCTGCAATGATCTTTGCCCGCACGTTGCACATCGGCACAACATTTGAATTTGAAAATCTCGCGGATGCAGCTCGCTCCGCCAGTCCCGGCGATACGCTGTTGTTTCACGAAGGCATTTATACCAATTCGCAATATGTGGCCAATTTGCAAGGCGATTCAGCTGCCTGGATTACAATCAAAGCGGCCGAGGGAGAATCGGTCATTTGTCGCGGTGGCACTCAGGCGTGGCACCTGGTGAATCCGGCATTTGTGCGCATTTCCGGATTTGTGTTTGAGCAGCAAACCGCCAACGGCGTTAATGTCGATGATGGCGGCGATTACTCCACGCCGGCGCATCACGTCGAATTTAGTGACTGTACGTTTCGCGACATGAACGCCAGCGGCAATAATGATTTGCTCAAACTATCGGGTGTGGATTCGTTCAAAATCCTGAATTGCCGCTTTGAAAACGGCTCCGCCGGCGGCAGCGGTATCGATATGGTCGGTTGCCATGAGGGCGAAATCAGCGGTTGCTCTTTTGAAAACATGGGCAGCAACGCCATTCAAGCCAAAGGCGGCACGGCGGATATTCTCGTTGCGCGAAATGGGTTCAAAAACTGCGGGCATCGCGCCGTAAATTTGGGTGGCAGCACCGGACTGCCCTATTTCCGTCCTGCAGATGCGCCGTACGAAGCCGCCAATCTCCGTGTGTACGCGAATGTGTTTATCGGTTCGATGGCGCCCATTGCTTACGTGGGATGCGTGAATGTCGAGGTCATCAACAATACCATGGTTCGCCCTGAAAAATGGGTCATTCGCATTCTGCAGGAAACCGTGGGTCCCGATCGCTTTCTCGAATGCGGCGACAACAGCTTTAAACACAATTTAATTGTGATCGACAATCTCAGTGTCGAAACCAACATCGGCACGAATACCCGTCCCGAAACTTTTGAGTTTTATGGCAATTTCTGGTACAACTCGGATCGCTCCAATTGGGACGGCCCGTCGATTCCGGTGACCGATCCACTGCAAGTCATTAATCAAAATCCAAACTTTGTTGATGAGGCAAATGAGAGTTTTCATCTGCAATCAAACAGTCCGGCCATTGGGCTCATTTCCTACGATGGCGCCCCAACACACGATTTTGATCAGCATCCCTATGCCAATCCGCGATCTGTTGGGGCGTTTGAAGGAAATCCACCGACTTTGATTGAAAAAAGTCATTCGCTTGTTCATCCAAAAAACAGCTTGCTGTGCCAGGCGTATCCCAATCCGTTTAACAATGCGCTCACATTTTCCTATGAGCTTGAAACTCCGGGCAGAACGCGTATAGTACTTTATGATTTGAGAGGAGGATACCGTCGCGAGCTGATCGATACACATCAAGCTGAGGGCGTGTATAACGCGTCATTTACGTTTGCCGAGCTGCCAACCGGAATTTATTTTTACCGAATCGAACACAGGCAAAAACAAGCGAACGGCAAAATCGTTTTGCTGAGGTAAATTGATGTCGCTAAAGCGCAAGATGTTCTTGCTTTAAAGTGGTTCTTGTGTTATACTTAAAAATCTCCTCACCCAAACTCTGGAATACCCTCATGGTCGAAGGCCCCATTCTCGTCGTTTTTTTGATTGTTTCCGTCTTCTTTATTATTCTCGCCACATCCCGGTTCAACATTCATCCGTTTATTGCGCTGATTCTCGCCTCCTACTTTGTCGGCTTTGCCGCTGGGCTGCCGGCCATCGAAATCGCGGATGTGATCGGCAAAGGCTTTGGCTCCATTTTGGCGTACATCGGACTGGTCATTTGTTTCGGCACCATCATTGGCGTATTTCTGGAAAAGTCCGGTGCCGCCATCAAACTCTCGGAGATCGTGTTGCGCGTCATCGGCAAACGTTCACCGGCTCTCGGCATGTCTATCATCGGTTATATCGTTTCCATTCCGGTATTTTGCGATTCAGCGTTTGTGATTTTATCGTCGCTCAAGCGCGCCCTGGTACAAAAAACCGGGCAGTCCGCAGTGACCATGAGCGTGGCCTTGGCAACTGGATTGTACGCCACGCATACGCTGGTGCCGCCCACGCCGGGCCCTATTGCGGCGGCCGGAAATTTGGGACTGCGCGATCAGTTGGGGCTGGTCATTTTGTTTGGCGCCGGTGTGGCAGTGTTTACGATGCTAGCCGGTTACGCTTGGGCCATGTTCATCGGCAAAAAACTCAAAAGCAAGGAAGATGAGGAGTTTGATCTGGAAGAAACGGATTTGTCCGAAAAGCGCTTGCCCAACGGGTTGGTTGCCACGGCGCCTATTTTTGTGCCCATCATTTTGATCTGCCTGGGATCCATTGCCCGTTTTCCGGGCCATCCCTTTGGAGAAAAATTGATTTTCCGAATGTTTGATTTTTTAGGCGATCCGCTCAATGCGTTGATTTTTGGATTTCTGCTGTCGCTTTTTCTGCTGCCCTCATTCGATCTCAAACTGGCCAGCGATTGGGTGGCCGACGGCATCAAAGCCGCAGCGCCGATCATC
>CAYPZM010000494.1:0-3645 GCA_964414825.1 uncultured Cytophagia bacterium
GGTGCCAAATTGCATCTCAAATCCGTGCCTGGTTTTTTGATAGGGCAGCGCCATGACGCCGGCGTTGTTAATCAAAACGTCAATCGTATCGTACGAACGCAACACCTGCTTTGAAAATGCCGCGATCGAGTCCAATTCCGCAAGGTCTAGCTGCTCAACCTTGATTGAAGCTTTGGGTAATTCGGAACGAATGTTGGAAGCCGCCTGTTTGCCGCGTTCGATATTGCGACTGGTGAGCACGATATGCGCGCCTTTATATGCCAAAAGTCGGGCGGCCTCATATCCAATACCGCTGTTGGCACCGGTTACAATAATTGTTTTTTCCGAGAGATCAGGTAAATATTGATTTAACCACTGTTTTATTGTCATTGGATTACTCCTGTTTGTTGCTGTTGCTAGCGTTGAAAACACGGAATGTCGAAGAAATAATCCATAAAATTAGACAAAAGCGTGACAAAGCATAGAAACAAAGCATCAATTAGTTTTTTCCGGGCCGCGCAAATTCCCGCGAAATCCCTGATCGCGACGCAACGGAATTTGCATGCCGCCGGTTCTTTCGAGCCAATCCCACATCTCCTTATTAAGCTGATCCACCAATTCTTTGTATCGGGGATCATTTATCAAATTATTCATTTCATCAGGATCTTTAGAAATATGATACAGTTCGTCCGTATCCCAAATGCCGTGGTAATGGATATATTTCCACTCCTCGGTGCGGATGCCGTGTGTAGTTGGGGTTTGTGGAAAGTTGCGCTCCCAGTAATACTCGTAATAAACTTTATCGCGCCACGTTACCTCCTGACCTTTAAGCAACGGCACCAACGATAAACCATCCATATTCGATGGAGTTTTAATACCTGCCAGTTCCAGCACTGTTGGCGCAATATCAATGTTTTGCACCAAACGCTCCACTACGGTTCCTGGTTTGATCATATTTGGGCACTGGGCCAAAAACGGGACGCGCTGAGATTCTTCGTACATGTGGCGTTTGTCAATAAGACCGTGCTCGCCAAACACAAAACCATTGTCGCCCATATACATCACCAAAGTATCGTCGGCCAGTCCCGTCTTTTCCAGGTAATTGAGAACGCGGCCAATACTGTCATCGACTCCGAGAAGCGTTTCGCAGTAGCGCCGGTAAAAGGTGTTAAAATCCATATCGCCGTGGTACATGTAATCGACGCCGTGCCAGCTATTGCGTTGCTCTTTTACCCAACGCGGTTTGCCTTTGTAATTCTCTTCGGTATTGGCCATATTCGCGGGATATTCCAGCTCGACGTTCTCATATCTGCCCAAATGGCGCTCCGCCGGTTTGAACATGGCATGAACCGCCTTGTGCGATAGATAGAGGAAAAATGGCTTTTCCTGATCCCGCTCCTTTTCCAGCCAATCTACGGCATAATCGGTCAGTAAATCGCTAATGTAGCCCTGGCGATGGATTCGTTCGCCGTCTACATTCAACTCCGGATCGTAATAAACGCCCTGGCCCTTAAAACTGACCCATTTGTCAAAGCCGGAACGCGGATCGTCGGTGCCATGGCCCATGTGCCATTTGCCAAAAAAGGCAGTCTGATATCCGGTTTGCTGCAAATATTGTGGAAAAAATGTTGTCCCTTCCGGAATGTCGACATTGTTGTCAACCACGCCGTGTTTGTGAGAATACTGTCCGGTGAGAATAGAGGCGCGGCTGGGCGAACACAGAGAAGTGGTGACAAACGCATATTTCAAATAAGCGCCGTTTTTAGCCATCCGGTCCATGTTTGGCGTTTCGAGAAATTTGGGTTTGTTGAGAAATCCCATAAAATCATATCGATGGTCATCCGCCAAAATAAAAATAACGTTGCGCGGTTTGGTACCATTTATTTTTTGAATGGATTGCGTGTTGGCTTTTGCAGCACTTACGAGCGGCAGGGAGGCAACCGCACCGAGCGCGCTTAAAAATGAACGTCGAGATGTATAATTTGCGGAATCGGACATGATATTCTCCTGATCAAGCTTTATGTGACTCGTCAAAGGTCTGCGAAATTAAGAAAATTTGACGAGAAATAAAAGTGTGGAAAAAAAAGCCCGATCCGAAAAGAGCGGGCCGAATGTTGACGTTAACTTGAGCGTATAGGACAGGTCGTCTGGAATATCTATCCCGGACGGGCAAGAGACAAGGACATTAGTCCCAAAACGATTACTGCAAATCACATGGCCTTATTTCATCAAAACGATCTTCCGGCTCAGATTTACAGGAGATTCCGAAACGCTCTTGACTGTCAGTTTGTAAAAATAAATGCCGCTGGGCACCATGTTTTGCTGGCTGTCCATGCCATCCCAGTGGATGTTGTGAAGGCCGGCGCCTTTTTCGCCATTCACCAGGGTTTTGACGAGCTGTCCACGCGTATTGTAAATAGAGAGTTCGACCTTTTCGGCGCGAGATAACGAAAAGGGGATGGTGGTGTTCATGTTAAAGGGATTCGGATAGGCCGGCAGCAGGTCGTAGGTTTTTACAGCACCATCGAATGAATACTCTTTTACAGACGAAATCGAGTGATCAATGACACGAATATTATCAAAATAAACCGGCGAAGTATCGAGTCCCAAATTAAAGCGAATATAATTGGTAGGGTCGTCATACTGCGCGATGAACTCAAACGGTCCATACTGATCCGCGCCATCGATGGTAAATTCTTGAGTGAATTGGATGGTCCAAGGATCCTGATTTTCCTGCATGGTGATGCGCACTATTTTTTGGTCATCGGCATCGGCCAACAAGGTGATCGTGTAAACATGCCCGGAATCGACTGGAATGGGCTGTTGAAGCTGCACGTGCCAATCCGCAGAGCCACGATTGGTGATGTCGATGAACAAGTAGCCAATGTCATCAAAATAAACGTCTTCGATGACCTCGCCGGTGGCGACGGCTCCCTCTCCTGTATTCACGTTCATGCCCCAGGGAGCTAATGTGGTGCCGCAATTAAAATGACCGTTTTGCACCATTTCGCCATGCGAGACCAAACCGGCACGCACCAAAACGGGCTCGGACCATACTTCAACGCCGTCCTGAGTGGTTAATTTTGCCTGCAATTCATAACGTCCGCTGGCCATATTTTTCCAAGTGTACTCCCACGGCTCCGACCGCAGTCGTGCTTTGTGCGACCCGTTGGCATAGATACGAACGTCTTTGATGACGTTGCCGTCATTTTGCACATCCAGAGTAACCAACTGATCTCGACACGGCGAAACAATCGCATCATGTTGGGGACTGGTAATGGCGATACTCATTTCCGCCTGAATACTTGCCGACAGCGCGAAGGAACCGACAAGCGCAAATACAACCGTAAACATTCGCATAGAGTCTCCTTTAGAGTAGGTTTTTCTAACATAGTAAAAAATGAATTGAGCATGATGGGTTAAAGATGAAAAGAAGTGGTTGAATTGAATTAAACAATTCTAAGAAGAAAAAGGATATTTGTCAAGCTTTATAAAGCAAGTTTGCAAATATCCGAGGTAAAAAAAAGCCCCGATCTGATTTGGATCGGGGCTTGAAATGAAGCAAAGAGAGAAATTATTTGATTAGCGTCATCTTTTGCGCTCGTGAAAATGAGCCTGCATCGATGCGGTAGAAATAGACGCCGCTTGGAAAATCCGAGGCATCCC
>CAYPZM010000495.1:0-3643 GCA_964414825.1 uncultured Cytophagia bacterium
TTGATCTTGATGACCTGAATCGGCGTTCCAGGTGATGCTGGTGCGCGATACATCGCGGGCCAGCACGCCCAGCCCCAGCCAGGATACCGGTTCGTGGCGGTCGCGCGTGGTACTCACCATGCGCGCCAGAACTCCGACATCCAGTCCTTGTCCCGTGCCGGTCTTGTCGTCCAGTTTGTGGCTGATATATTTGCCGGTTACACCAAATGAAAGCTCCATCGGCAAAATGAGCATATTTGATCGCGGTCCCAGGCCCAGTTCAAATTTAATCTTTTTTGCAAAGGAGACCATAATGGCATCTTCAGCATCGGCAAAAAAACCTTCAGCAACGCCAGTGGAGCGGTATTGGCCGGTGGTGAGCCGCTGCAATCGCGTTCCGGCCAAGGGGGCGTATCGCGGAATGTCATCCACGCCGAGACGAATCCAGCTTACACCGACGGCCATTTGGTTGCGCAGAGCCAGCGTGGCGTGCGCCACGTTGTATTGCGCCAGGCCGTTAAACATCGGCACATGATCAAATTGCAACGCCAGTCGCGGCACTTCGGCCATACCCGCCGGGTTCCAGTAAAATGCGGACGCATCGTTGGCCAGCGCCGTGTACGCGCCGCCCATGGAGGTGGCTCGCGCGCCGACGCCGATGCGTAAAAAGTCGGCATGCGCTCCGGAGAACGAAATCAATATAAACCCTGCTAATATTTTAAAAAAGATGAGAATTTTCATAACTGCTCCGGTTCACATTTCGGCCCATAGTTGTAGCACACCTTGGAGGTGTACTACAACTTATCTCAACTTGGCCAATTTTTCAATTCGTTCAATACGTTCGTCACTCTTGCGGGCGACAAATTTTAGATAATAAACGCCATTGGCGATTTCGTTGCCGTCTCGGTCGGTGCCGTCCCATTCGACTTCGTTGTATCCGGTGATGTCGGTGAAATCAAACGAGCGGATCAATCGGCCCGATACGGTGTAGATATCGAGGTTCACCTCGGCCGCCATATCGCTGATGGTAAAGGCGATGGTGGTTTCTCTTGGGAACGGATTGGGATGATTGACGACAAACTCCACGGCAAATTCCTCGGCAACGGTAAAGTTAACCTCTTGCGAGGCCGAATTGCCATTCCAGTCGCGCGCCTCGACTTGTAGCTCGTGCAAACCGCCCAGCAGCTCCGGGGTTAGCGTAATGTGTGCTTTTCCAGATTGTTCAGGATCAAATGAAAGCACATAATCGGCCTCAGTGAGCGGCTGGCTATCCAGCAACATGTTTAGCGACGTCGGGCTCACATCAATGCCGCCGCTGTCTTCCAGGCTGATCAAAAACGTCGGACGGGCCGGCACCACATCGCCATCGGCAAAATGCTGCCCTTCCACATCCAGACGAATGCTCGGCGGTTGAGTGTCCGTACTGGCCATGATTGCAAATCGCCGCATTGTACCCGGCAGTGAGGCAACAAGGCGCTTGTTCATGGCCACCAAAGTAGTTTCCAAGCCTTTCCACAATCGCGAGGGTGCATCCCAGCCATAAATGCGCACGGCGTTTTTCTCCCAAAAATAAGCCGTGGTCGAGTCGCCTGGATCGCACGCCATGGTCACACGAATAGGGCTCGAGAGGGTCGTCAAGCTGTCGGACAGTTGCAGTTCATAGATTGTGGGCTTTGTCGAATTCAACGATTTGAGCAACGTCAAAGCTGAAGAGCGAACAGGTTGCTGTTCATCCAAAGTTTCCATCTTGAACACATCTACCGAAGCCATACGATCGACGCTGATTTCCTCAAAAGCAAGGGTGATGTCATTATCAAAATATCGAAAAACACCGGCGGAGGCATTGGGCTGCACCACGCATAACGAGCGCACCAGCGTATTGTTGTTTTCTTCCTCTTCATCAAGCTGATTTTGCGGATCCAAAACAATGCGTAAATCGTAAGCGCCGGCTGAAAATCCGGCAACCGGAATCAGTACATTCGTATCTTCGCGTGCGTCAACACGTGGCACAATAAAATTTTCAACGATAACCTGCCCGGATGCTGCATTTTGGATGGACACCGCAACGTTGGCGGCATCGGATTCGCCGCGGTTTTTTATATTCAGCTTCAAAGTCTGTTGCCCCACATTCAGCAGGCGAACATCACTATCCAAATAAACGTCTGGTTTGTAGAGCACGCGATATTCCTGTTGCTCAGTTTCGGTGGTGGCCGTGCCGCTTTGAATCACCAGCTTGTAGCGTACGACCGTGCCCTCTTCGTGAGAGAGCGGCGTGCTGGTCGTCCACTCGGTATCCGACTGTTTTTCGAGAGGCAGATTATTCCAGGTCCCATCCACATTCCACTGCACAACCAAATTTTGAATGCCGCCGACTTGAGCGGCAACATCCGATGAAATTTCAACAATAAAATTCACCGGCTCAAATCCGACCGGCTGTAGTGGCTGCGGTTCAAAGCGAGAAATGAGCGGCCGCACCACGCTAAAATTGGCGCTACCCACGGCATGGTTGGAATTGTCGGTCACGTGCGCGCGAACCGTGCCGATACCGCCAAATTTTCCCCACTTTTGCCGCATGTGCGGCGTCAATGTAAAGAGCTTTACATGAAAAGCGCCATTGTTGAGCTGGACTTGTTGGTCGGCCAAAACCGAATCGGTTGCGCTCAACACGGACAGACTCAATCGTCCGTTCGGAATGTCGGGAATGGTTCCCGAAACAACGAGATCATCGCCGGGCGCCAGAACGCGTTTTGAGAGGTTCAATTCGATCGTATCATCCGGCAAAATCAACCGACTGGCCGGATCGCCCAACAGTAAAAAATTTTGCACCGGTTCCCAAAATCCGAGGGTTTTGGCGATCAAATCATATTTGGCGTGCGTCGTGAGTTCGCCGAGCGTGCGCAAATTCTTTTTAAAAATGCCGTCAAAAAACGAATTGTTAAAATGGAAATCCGCATAGCGGTAGGATTTACCGGCGGAGCCAAAAAATCCCATTAGCCCTTTGTCCGGCACGGTGAGCAAAGCTTCGCCAAGCGAAGATTTTTCAGCATTATCAAAATGGCCAATGTAACAGGACATGGTAACCGCAAACGCGTAACGCTCGGTTGGGTTGAGCCGCAGCATATCTTCCTTGTCGAACAAATCCGCATCCGAAATTTGCTCGCCACCGCCGTGCACCAAAAAATTGATGACATTTTGCCCGTCGTTAATCCAGTTGATAAAATCTTCAGTGGTATTAAAATAGGGCGACATATGCTCTGTGGACAGTCGTTTGGTCTCCAGCCATTTGGGCAGATGGTTCTCCACCAAATGTTGCGCGGCTTGGCCGAAAAATTCGCCATTTCCCGAGGCAAGGGTAACGTTACGACGCCAGCTTGCTGCGGTCTCTCTGGTTTCATAGGCGATGATTTTATCCACCATAATGTCGGCGTCTTTTAGCGTATTAGCGGGCAGGCGACCCAGATAGACATCGGGAAGCTCGTCTTCGCCATGAATGGCAGCAAAATAATTATCGCTGGAGGTCATGCCGAACGACTGTGTATAAATCATATAACTCGGCACATACGAGGTAAACGGGCTCTCTTTTGCCGCATCTTTATCCATGAGCACAACCGTATCGCCAAACAGCACCACGTAAAGCGGCGCCGGCTTGCTCCAATTGTGAAAA
>CAYPZM010000496.1:0-3639 GCA_964414825.1 uncultured Cytophagia bacterium
AGTCTCTCAAAATCGACATCCGTGGGAAGTGATAGCGGTTCGGACTGGATAGTTTCGGCAGCATCGGAGAATTCCAACAGCGTGGGCACCCAGGTTTCGCCAACATTTTCAAATGTCTTTTTCTGGCAGACCAGAAATCCACCGTTTTCAGTGGCATCAACATCGTCCACAGAAGGAGTTGGATTTGGCCAGACGTAAAAATATGTGTCATCGTCTACACTTACTTCAATGGTTCGGTCATTGCCCTTATCTGCAATTACGACATATCTCACGCCATCTCTGACTACCCAGTCAGCATCGGGTGGACTACTGAGCTGAGTTTGAGAATTTCCGGCAACGCCGGTGCCAAATTGCCAAAGCGTACTTTGATCCGCTCTGCTGACAAGCCGAACTCGGTGCGACGTTTGGTCGGTAATAAGTACGGACTCTCCAAATGTTGGGTCATTGACATACTCGACATCGACAGGGCTAATGGATTCACCCGGATCGCCTTGATACTCCCATACAATTGAATCATTTTGAGCTTCATCAACAATGATTACTCGATTATTGCCCGTATCGGCAATTAAAATTTCCGAAGTGCCATCAACTTTTTCGACGTCAGATGGAGTGGCAAGCAAACCTGGACGGTCTCCCTGTTGCGATGCAATACCATACTGCCACTCAATGACTTGCAATGAATAGTCAACCCGAACAATAACATTGCTTAATTTATATGAAATTAAAACTTTGATGGCATTTCCTTCTTGATACATATCCGTATCTGTTGGTCCGGAAAGACTACTTTTCTCGAGAGGATAATCCCAAATTGGGCTTCCGGATGTCGAATTTGGATTGTGAACGATGACCTTGTTGTAATCCTGATCAGCAATCATATAGGCGGTCCCACCCAGGAATTGCGAAATATCATCCACATCCACCGCATGTTTTAAAGAGCTGACGGTTTGTGCCTGATAGCGATTATTCGGGTACTGCCAGGGAATGCCAGTCAACTTTATTTGCGTATCCGGAATATGGTTTGTCGTGTCGATTTGCGGCGTCAACTGTAGAACTTCCAAAGTGTCGAACATAGCTGTTGTGATTTCCGGTTGATCCCATCCGGTTATAAACGTGTTAAAGATGGGATCGCCATCCTCATCAAAGGTTTGCGTTTGGGAAAAGGCCACACTCACGACGAGCAGCGTAATGCAGACCAAAGAAACAAAATTATGTATAGATGTTTTCATCTTTGCCTACCTTGGATTATTTCCAATTAATCAATATGTTAAAATACAAATAAAATTGTGAAATACATAATTTTATTTTATTAGATTTACGACGTTTGCATTGCCAGTGCAATGGAATAGAATTTACTCTCATTTGTATCCGCCCGCGACGTTACCACAATTGGCACCTTGGCCCCACTGATGATACCCGACGCGCGACATTGGGTAAAATAAGTCAACGCTTTATAAAACACGTTGCCGGATTCGATATCCGGCATGATCAGAATATCGGCCTCGCCACCAATGGGTGATTTTATGCCCTTGATCTCACACGCCTTTTTGCTTATCGCATTATCCAGTGCCAACGGCCCATCAACAATACAGTTTTTGATTTGGCCGCGTTCTGCCATTTTGGTCACAATAGCAGCGTCTACAGTGCACGGCATGCCTTGGTAATTGACTTTTTCGATCGCCGTAATCATGGCCACGCGAGGCTTGCGAATATCAAAACTGCGCGCGGCGCGCACGGCGTTTTCTATAATTGCAACCTTGGCTTCGGTATCTGGGGATATATTCATGCCGCCGTCACTCATAAACAAAAGCTTGTGGTAATTAGGCAATTCAAATGCGGCGATGTGTGATAACAATTTGCCGGTTCGTATGCCATGATCCTTTTCCAATACGCCTTTTAACAATGTGGCTGTAGAGCACACGCCTTTCATCAGTGTATCTGCCAGTCCCTCCCGCACCATTTGAATGGCGCGTACCACGGATTGCAGCTCGGAAGTGGTGTTGATGATATCAAAATCGTGAATATCCAAGCCATGTTCATCGGCAAGATCAATAATTTTTCGTTTGTTACCAACCAATACGGCGTCAGCCAAACCTTCTTTGTGCGCATGCGAGACTGCCTTTAATACATCTTCGCCCTCTGCCATGGCCACAGCAATTATTTTTTTGGGTTTGCTTTTAACCGAATCTACAAGAGTTTGAAATGAATCAATCATGTATTCAGAATGTTTTCTTTATAAATTTTAGGCTCTTCAGTTCCATTCAACACTCTTAAAACTCCTCGGGCCATGGCTAACATTTCACCTTCACCAGGATAAATGCGGACAGGAGCGATAAACTCTGCAGAGTCTTTAATCCATGTAACAATCATGTTATCCTTTACTATTCCGCCGGTTAGTATTATCGCATCAACCTTTCCTTTTAAAACTACAGCCATTTCTCCGATACTTTTTGCTACTTGATATGCCATTCCTCTGTATATATGTTTGGCGAATGCATCGTTTTTATGCGTGATTCGCTCAATAATAGATCGTATGTCATTGGTACCTAAATAGGCTACAATGCCACCCTGGCCTTTGATCATGCGCTGTATTTCCGCTTGGCTTTTTTCTCCAGAAAAGCACAGTTTAATCAGTTCTCCGACAGGCAATGTTCCGGAACGCTCGGGTGAATATGGTCCTTCGCCATCCAAAGCGTTATTTACGTCGACTACTCTTCCCTGACAATGGGCTCCTACCGAGATGCCACCTCCGAGATGAGCAACGATGAGGTTTAAATCCTCATAAGATTTGCCCAGCTCGTCTGCAGCAAATCGCGCAACAGATTTTTGATTGAGTGCATGAAAAATGCTTTTGCGTTGAAAATATGGATGCCCGGAAAGCCGAGCCAGGTCGTCAAGTTCATCGACGACAACAGGATCTACAATATACGCCGGCTTGTTAAATGTTTTTCCCAAAGTATTAGCAAGAATTGCACCCAAATTTGATGCATGTTCTCCACCTACATTTTGAGATAGGTCATTTAACATATAATCATCAATTATAAAAGTTCCGCTGGGGATGGGTTTTAGCAAGCCCCCTCTGCCTACAAAAGCATCAATTTCGGCAAGATTTATAGAGTGTTGTTTGACAAAATGATAAACCGCCTCGAGGCGAAAATCGAACTGATCATTTATGGAGTGAAATGATTTTAGCGTTTGTATGTCGTGCTGTTCAGTATGAGCAAAAATAATTTGTTCACTCTGAAACAGTGCAATTTTAGTAGACGTTGATCCCGGATTTATAACAAATAATTGAAACACCCGACCTCCCACGAATTTGGCAGTTATTAATCTTTATTCTTCCAAGTTGTTTTAACTTAGTTAGTTCTGCCAATTATGGATAGTAAAGTTTAAAGAAAAAAGAGCAGAATGTCAAGTATAATAAAGATTCTAAAAATCTATTCGGAATCATAGTGTACTAGCGATTTGACTTTATAGCCTTGCAAGCGGTCTCGAGCATGCAAAAAGTCCAGCTCTACCAAAAAGCAGCAGCCAACCACTGTTCCGCCAAGCCGTTCGATCAGTGCTGCTGTTGCTTTAATGGTGCCTCCGGTGGCCAGCAAGTCATCTATTATTAATACCTTGTCATCTATTTCAATTGCA
>CAYPZM010000497.1:0-3627 GCA_964414825.1 uncultured Cytophagia bacterium
ACTCGGAATTGGCTTGATGCTTTTGCAGGTCAGCGGGCATGTGCGACCAGTTCGGCCATACCAGATTATGGCCGCGCACGCGCATTCCTCGCTGGTTTAGCCAGCGCACCAGTGCGGCAGCTTGCGACTTGCTGCCACGCAAATGAGGGTCTTCCCAGGTTAACCATTTTAAGGCATTCTCAACTACAGCGACATTAAAAGAACGCCCGTCTCCGGAAAGATTTTCGAGCTTGTTTTTATAAATGTCGCCGTCATAACTTTGTCGCAGCCAAGGATCGATAGCCACGGATGTGCCAAAGCCAAAATGGTGACGTTGCATGGTGGCCGAAACCGTAGCGCCATGGATGGGTTCGTTGTATCGATTCACCACATGAATGCAAAGTTCTCCCTTGCGAACATTTTCAATGCGCTGAAGCGCCTGTTGCCGCCAAGGGGCGTCCGGAGAGCGGCCGGCATAGGAGATGTGATGCGCCGAGGATGGCAATTCTTTGATATGGTACTTTTTGCCAAAATTCAGCACGGCCAGACCGGCCATTTGAACCACACCTTGCATGTTTCCCATGTTGATCTGAAAGCGAGCCTCACCCGTGCCGTAATCCATTTGCGCTTCCAAAGGCAACAGCCATTGCTGCCAGCCCGGAGAAATTGTTGCCTCCTGGTAGAGTATTTTGGTAAAGGGGGAGCGAACCATTTCAAATACATGCGCAATCGAATGTTCGGCTTCAATACTGTTCATCCACACCACGAGCAGCAAAGCATCGCCGGCTTTGATGGGGCGCTGGGTAGCGAATCGTGCGGCACTGTCCCATGGGTTTGTACGTTTTTCCGGAACCCGAAACTCGGCAAAAGTAGTAAATGGCCAGCGAGTGTCGGTGTTGATGCGCACATGACCGACTATATTGACCACCTCGGTATACGATAATGTAGTGTTTTCATTTTCGGAGAACAGCCAATCGCCGCCGGTCAATCCGTATGAGGTTGCCAGTTGCTGGAGCAAGCGGGAATGATATGCATCTTCTTGAGCACTTGAGCTCAAGTGAAGAAATAACAAAAAGATGCAACACCACCAAGAATTTTGCATGGTTTGTCCCATTGGCATCAAAGAATGGCTCTATAAATCAATATACAATTTCAAGATTGATATTCAACCACATAATTTTATTAAAGATTTTGCATCGATTTGGACAACATGTTGTTTATCTGACAGTTGCCGGCCGTCTCGTAAAACAAAGTATCATGCGCAATTTTATCTGATTTTCCGGCAACCGAGTGCAAATTGGAGAGCAGCAAGGCGGCAAAATCGATTGCTATCAATGTATGCAAAAATGATGCAAGAAAATCCCCATGTGCTATCTAAAACTGTTCCGTCGGAACATCATGTGGAAGCTGTCGAAAAAGCCAAGTCACTCCCGCGGAGTAAGCTGGTGAAGTTTACGATTTAGAGCGCACATTGTCCTGTAAACGTGCAGAAGAATACGAGAAAAGTTTTACCAGCAAAGGCTGGTATGCATTTAGAAATCATGCATTTTTTCTAAATAGCCCCGGACACCGCTGGGAAGCGCGGTTCCGGGGTGACTTTTTTTGTCTCCTATTTGTCTTTATTATCTATTCTGCAATAGCCTGCTCCGCAAACATGACTTGGTTTCTATCTTTTTCGACAGAGTTTAATGAAAGGCTTACCGCAACAACAGCATCTTGCGCGTTTGTACCACATCCTCAACCTGCAAGCAGTAATAATAGACGCCGCTGGCGAGTTCGTTGCCACTAAAATCAACACGGTGCCATCCCGCATCCTGGGATTTCTGTGCCAGCGTGCTAACCAGACGACCGTTGGTGTCGAATACCTGCAGACTCACGTGGGCTTTGTGAGGCAAGCCATACTCGATCGTTGTTGTGGGGTTGAACGGGTTCGGATAATTGGCGGTGAGTTCTACTGCCTCCGGCAACATTGGATTGCTTTGCACCGCCGTCTCTTCCGAGTCGATCTGCAAGACAACCGTTGATGTGTCATTCGAGGTAAAGGTGATCGTCTGTTGCGCCTGCAATCCATCAAATTCGGCTGTTATGGTGTAATCGCCATAAAACGCCCGTGCAGAAAAGAGACCGTCTCGCGTGGTATTGCCGCTGGCATTGGTCCACCAGGTATCAAATACCCATTCGATAAAGGTTTCGCCGGACGGTTTAAGCGACCAGTCCCGGTTAAACAGCGGCGCATCGCTGTGCCAATGCGCACCGTCCCAAAATCCCCACATGAGAAAGTTCTGCATAGCCGGGTGACTAAAAGCAACAATTAAAATATCGCGCATGTAATCGGCAGCAATATCATCTACAGCGCCGGAGGCGTCGTATTCGGTAATGCTGATGGGCAAATTGTACTGGGCGAAATCATCCAAAATCTCCAGAACGCGTTCCGGAGCAGTGAAATTGGCGCCCATATGGCCTTGCACACCGAGACCGCCGAGCGGGGCACCTTGATCGATCAGTCGCTCAATGATCTCTTTGTACTTTTCTTGTGAGTTTAAATCATTCCCACCGCCATTAATAATGCTGTATTCGTTCACGTAAAGAATGGCATTGGGATCGGCTTCGTGCGCCCAGTTGAACCAGTCGGTATAAATATCTTCGGTGCCAAACACATTGGCGAGGTCTCGACAGTGCACCATCTCGTTGATGACATCCCATTCCGCAATGTAGCCTTTAATGCCATCGTAACCGGCAACCGCAAAAATGTGATCGTAAATGCGATTGCGGATATAGTCGGGGTCGTTTTTATGCGCTTCCAAATCATCGGGCAAATGGCGCCACAATGGCCACACCAGGTTATGGCCGCGAACCTTGATGTTGTTGCTCACCAACCAGTCGACAATTTCAGTATTTTGTTCCGGACTGGTTTGCCATTCGTTTTCCCAGGCCGGCCATTTTAGGGCATTTTCAAACACAACCATGCTGAATGTACGGCCGTCTCCGGTCAGGTCTTCCACCTTGGACAAATAGGTTGTGGCATCCGAGCCCGTCCGGTACCACCAGCGCGAGGCGATTGCCGTACCAAAGCCAAATTCGTGGCGCTTCATCTGCGCAGTCACTTGGGCATTTTTGATGACCTGGCCATTTTTATTCACAACCTTGACTCGCAAATTGCCTTTACGAATGGATTCGATGCGCTGCAGCGCCTCGGCTCGCCAGGCCGCACTCTCTTCGCGTCCCTCATAATCCATGTGGTGCGTCGAGATTGGCAAATCATCAATCGTGTAGGCGGAGCCAAAGTTCAACACGGTGATGCCCGCGAGCTGCACAGTGCCGGCCATGTGCCCCATATCAATTTGATAGCGGCTCTCGCCCACCGTCATATCCACATCGGCTTCAAACGGCAAAAACCATTGCCGCCACCCCGGTTTAATGTCAGCGCCCAAGTTTAGCGACTGTGTCCACGGCTCATGGGTCAATTCAAACTTGTGGGAGATGTGATTCAAGCCTTCATCTGCCTCGATGCTGTTTATCCAAACACTTACCAGCAACACATCACCCTTGTTGATGATGGTGGATGACGGAAAACGCACCGCATTGTCCCAGGAATTGTTACCCCGTTTGGCAACAACGAGTTCGAGAACTTGAGAAAACGGTTGATCC
>CAYPZM010000498.1:0-3624 GCA_964414825.1 uncultured Cytophagia bacterium
ACATTTTGGTATTGAATTTCAAAATAGTTGGTTTGAATGAACTTTTTGGAATCGAACCAGCTTTGCCTTTTATAAGTGCCGTGCTTGAAACGTTCGGTTTGAATATACTGTGAAAAATCGATTTGCGAATTATAGACCGTGCTTACATCAAAAACAAACAGTCCGTCTGCACGCAAAATAGTGTAGACATTTTGCAAACAGGTGTTCCAACTGGCATCGGAAATCAAATAATTCATACTATCGTAAAGTGATATCGCCACATCCACGGAAGTTGAAAGCGCCGGATGCTGCATATCGCCGCAAAAGAACAACATGTTTTCTTTATTGTATTTGATATAGGCTTGCTGAACCATGGCCAGCGCAGCATCCATGCCAATAACATTAAACTCTTGTTTAGACAGATAAAAAGCGCAACTACCTGTGCCACAAGAAATATCGAAAATATTTTTGCTCGACTTTGCAAACTTGTTGGCGATTTTTATCACATAATTGGCCCATTTTTTATAATTCACGTGAAACATCACTTGATCATAAATCGGAGCCAACGCCGAATAGGGAGAGACCTTTGTTTTGGATACCAATTGTTTATGCCTTTATCGCTCTCGGATAAATATGACGTTTTTGCAGGCAATTCTACTTTCGAAAATAAGAGCAGTGGACCAGATTAATAATTTTTGTTATGGACAAATATAAAGAGATTTTGCTTAAAAGTAAATGCCTTTGCACAATATGAGTTCGTTTTCAGATTGGGGCATGGGACGGATCGGCAAGGATTTTGATGTAGACACTTCGTCGTCGCGGTCCATCAAATTCGCAGAAATAGACGGATTGCCAGGTACCCAAAATCGGTTTTCCGTTCTCGACGAGCAAGGTTAAGGAGGGGCTAAATAGACTGGATTTGATATGAGCTGCGGAATTGCCCTCCATGTGCTGATAGTTGTCATTAAAGGGCACAATTTTGTTTATTTCCATCACCATATCGCGCACAACATCCGGATCTGCGTTTTCGTTTATAGTGACACCCGCCGTAGTGTGCGGCACAAAAACAATACAAATGCCATCTGACACGCCACTTGATTTGATGGTTTCGTGCACGTGCGCATCGATATTGACCATTTCCACGTTTTGAGATGTTTTAACTTGGATTTGTTTTGCTTTCACAGCAGCTCCCCTTGGTTTAATGAATTAAAATGACCCTAAAATGACCGATGCTGTTAACGTAAGGCCACTCAAATCCTGGTTGGACATTCCGGTTGCTCGAACTCCGGAAACAAGTCGATAACCGGCAGAAGTAGTAATTTTGATGTGGTCCGAAAGATTAAGATTAATATCCACGCTGGGCTCGGTAAAGATATAGCGGTCATCACGCGTTGCGGCAAGGAATTTGGGTTCAACATATTGCAAGTGGCCAATGCCCATTAAATTATATAGAGAAATAAAAACCACGCGCTCCGGAGCAAATATATATCCGAGTTCCATCCCGGCATAATTTGTTTTTAAAAGATGTCGCTCCTCACCTGCGGGTTGAGCTTCCTGCGGAACATAGAGATCAAAATGAGTAAACATCTCGGTCATGTCGTAATAGGCACCGCCAAAGGTAAAGTGCTCATTAATGACCCACGCCATTCTAAAGCCGGCCATGGCAAACCAGGCATCGTCGAGCTGCGAGATTTTAAGAGCCGCGCCAACAAATCCGCCGTTTTTAAGGCCATTGGACGTAAGGGTCATTTTTTCATAAGAATAGCTATTCTGCGTCAAAGCAAAGAGGATGACGATCCAGAAAACTCGTTTGAGATGCACGTTCTTAATGTTGCCTTATGTTTTTAATTTTTTCTTGCGCGCCGCAGGAAACAAAATATTGTTCAATACAAGTCGGTAACCGGGCGAATTTTTATGCAATGACAATTGCGTATGCGGATCGTTCACAAAATGCTGGTAATCTTCCGGATCGTGGCCTGCGTAAAAGGTAAACGTGCCTTTGCCCAAATTACCGTGCAAGTATTTCACCTGGTCGGTTCCATCGGCTTCTCCCAGCAATACCACAGAGGTTTTGATCAAATCTTTTTTAAAGCCGGTCGTTTGTCCCATAAAGCCCTTAACAGCATTCACATGGCATTGGGTCAGCATAGTGGGCACGGGATCGTATTTGGCTGAAAATTCGAACAGGGTAAAATAATCGGCCTCGGCGCCGCGCAACGGTGGCGCATAACTGGGCGGAATATCTATATCCGAATATTCGTACAGCAACGGATTGGGCTCAATTTTGAAATTTTCAAATGCCAGACACTGCGAATAATCCAACTTTGTCTGAGCGTTTGGATCAACCGGATCGTCATCAAATACAGAATCGACAATATCGACATTGGTGGCGGCCAGCGAGATATCAAAGGTATCGGTTGCCGAGCACATGGCGAACACGAATCCACCGCGGCGAATGTACTCTTTAATTGCTTGAGCAACGGCATTTTTTAAATCCGACACTTTATTAAATCCCAATGCTTTAGCCATGGCCTGGTTTTTGGCGACCTCGTCCTGGTACCAATCGGTATTGCGATAATTCGCGTAAAACTTGCCATACTGTCCGGTAAAATCTTCGTGGTGCAGGTGCAGCCAGTCGTAAAGTTCGAGCTCGCCCTCCAACACTCGGCGATCCCACAATTTTTCATGCGGGATCTCGGCATACTCTAACGCGAGCAGCACCGCATCATCCCAGGCTTGCTTATTGGGCGGCGCATAAATAGCGATTTTGGGAGCTTTTTCGAGCAACACTTTGTCCATGTTTTGCTGCTCGATTTCCGCATAAATCTGTGCCGCTTGACTGGCAGTAATGGTGGCGAACGAAACACCGCGCACACGTAACTCGCGTTCTAGCGCCGGATAGTGATCCATTAAAAATGAGCCGCCACGATAATTTAAAAGCCATTCAATATTGATGCCTTGTTCGAGCGCCCAATATGCGACGCCATAGGCTTTTAGATGATCGGTTTGCTGCAAATCCATGTGGATTAATATCTGTTGGCTGTAAGCCGGAGAGAGAAAACTGGTAAAAAGAATTAAATAGCAGAGGTGTTTCATAAAAGCATCACTGGGTTAATCAAATTGTCTTATTTTTTTACGAGCCTCTTCCAAATAAATACTATTGGGAAACTCGACTAAAAGCTGCTCATAATAGTGCAGGGAGGTGTCCGGATTGGCATACACCGAACCCGAAAGTTCTGCCATGGACAGCAACGCATAATCGCGATAAAAACTGGACTCATTGTTATACATGGTCTGCAGCACTCTCAACGCCTTGTTATAATCGTGGTTTGCCTCATAGGCACCAGCCAACAACAACTGCAGCTCGTCTTTAATTGAAGGCTGCATCTGGTTTAGCAAATGTTGTTCCAAAAGCGAGCAAGCCTCTTGATATTTGCGTTGCTTGAGCAACAAACGGGCTTGGCCATAAACAGCGAGGCTGGTGGAATCTGGTCGGTTTTCATTCAATAACATGCTCAATTCCAGAGCATCATTTTCCAGAACATTGGGTTGCGGGCTTGGCAGATCATTAAAACGGGACAAATACTCCAGACTGGCGCTGGGCTGACTTTGATAAAGCTCGAGCTGAGCAAAACGCAAATACAC
>CAYPZM010000499.1:0-3614 GCA_964414825.1 uncultured Cytophagia bacterium
ACCGTCGTCCAAACCAAGGGAATCCGCCCAGGTGACGACAAATTTTCCGGTAATGCTGCGTTCCGGCGACGATGCCACGGCCAATTCGGGCGCTACAGAATCCAGGCACAACTGCAGCGAGTCGGTGGAAACATTTCCCGCGCTGTCGGCAAACACAATGGTTATGGGGTAACAGCCATCATTTATATCTGCTATGGACATGAGAAAATCGACCTGCTGATTATCGCCAGGCACTACCTGAGTTTGCTGAAGGTCCGGCACTGTAGACCCGGTATAATAAAGCTGCAACGAATCGGGATACTGTTCGGAATACGTGACACGAATTTGTGCCTGATCCGTAGAATCCGGATTGAGCCACTGATCCGCATACAACGCATTGGCAACAATGCTGCGCAGGATTTCAGGCGGCGTGCCATCATATTTTAGCCGAGTTTGCGCCACATTTTGATAATCACTATTGCCGGCGCCATCCTCCAGCCACACATACACATCGGTGACACCTTCGTTGGGTGCCTCGACCGTGATTGGCGGATTGCCAACGTCGGTACCGTCATAATCGTTTTGATTTGCCGGCGGGGCGCCAAATTTATAAAAAGTTTTGCCAATTCCGCTGGGATCATTGGGTGGTGTCCAGCTTAGAAGAAATTCAGACTCGTTACTCCAGCGTGGATTGGAATAGCCATTTACTGTGATGCTTGTTGGAGCGCCAGGGGGTTCGATGTCATCAAAATGTTCAACAATTTGAGTTACCGTTTCAGCAACATTGGTCCAAGCCTCGCGGTTGCCGACATTATCATACGCGGCGACCTCGAAAGAATAGGTGCGGCCAATCTGCCCCGCGTATGTGACCGAGGTGCCACCATGACGAGGCTTCCACAACTCCCAGGCACCGTCATCAATTTTAAGTCGAACATCAAAGGTGTCATTTATGCCCGAACCGGTTTCGATAATTTCATTTATATCCCAATACACAATAAAGTCGCCGGGCCCGGTCGTATCCGGGGATTGCGCGATGGTATTCAACGGCGGTGTACTATCCAAAGCAATTTGGGTCGAGGCCTTTCGGCTGTTTCCGGCGCTGTCAATCACCGTTACATCCAAATCAACATTTGCATCCGGCAGATCGCTAAATTCCAGGTCAAACACAGCCACATTGCTATTGGCAGTCGGAAGGATTTCCTGGTTTTCAAAAAGCTCGGAAGGTTCGAGCATCACGCTTGCCGCTTTGCGATCGCGAAAATGGACATAAAGTTTTGCACTGTGCGGCGGCACCGTTGGATTGTACCATGCGCCCGCAAACGCAGGTTTGGGGTCGCGGAGTTTCAAGCTGTCAATTTGAGGAGAGGTCCCATCGTAGCGCAGCAGCACCGAAGCAGAGTTGCGATAATCAACATTTTCCGATCCATCTTCCAACCACAGCCACAGCATTTGGCCATATTCCGCGGTGGCCTTTACGGAAAATGGCGGATCGCCCGTTAATGATCCCGTAGTGTCGCTATTACTTTCCGGCTGGCTGCCCAGTTTGTACCACGCTTTGGCGATGCCGCTCAAGTCGTCCGGCTGCGTCCAGGAAATGGAAAATGTGGAGGAGGTTTGCCATGGACTGGGATTGGCTCCGGATGCCGTGAGATTTTCCGGCGCCGGTGGAGCCAGAGAATCGGACGAGGTGATATCCACCAAGGTTGTGGATTCGTGTTCGTAGGTTCGCACTTCTTTGTTGCCAAGATAGTCACGGCCTATCACTTCAAAATTATAGGTTTGGCCATCTTGGCCATTATATACCGCGGATCGTCCCTTGTAATTGGTGAGCCAGGAATTCCATCCCTGGTTGTTAGTTTTGACAAAGACATCAAACGTATCAGACACGCCAACGCCCGTATCTTGCCCGGGGGTCCAGCTCACTTGAAAGCTGGTGTTGGCACTAACGGCAGGCGAGCTGGCACGCGCGTTAACCGGAGGTGTAGAGTCGAGCCTCAAGGTGTCCAAAACTTGCGTGCGATTCTTGGCGCTATCGACAAGCGAAATTACAAGCTGGCCCTGGGCATCCGATTTGCCGGAGAGACTAAGCGGGATCATTTTTTTCATGCCCACGCCATTCACAAGCTCGGTGGTGTGGATATTATAACCAAAGGTACTGCTGCTGATCGCAAGCGTATCCGGATAGGCTTCATCATACGTTACTTCTAACTGTGCTTGAGAAGACCGGCTCGGATTATACCAATCATTGCCAAAGCCAGGATTTAAAAACTCGGTTTTCGCAATGCGGGGCGATGTACGGTCCAGCCGTAATAACACGCGCTCGGCGGTTTCAAAATCGACGTTGCCTTTTTCATCAATCAGCCAAACGTACAGCCATTGTTTTCCGGTTCGTGAAAGCGAGACGGTCATGGGTCCTTCAGCCGGCCCTGTGCCTGTAGTATCGCTATTCGACACCGGGGCGGCGCCCAATTTCCAGTAACTGGCCACAACGCCGCTTTCGTCTTCGGGAGCTTGCCAGGAGATGGTGAATTCCGGATTGGAAGTCCAGGGACTTGGAGACGCGCCGTTCGCCCGTAAATCAATGGGCGGGCCGGGCGGCTGCTGATCATTGGCCGAGAGATCGACCGTTACAACGGCTTCACCATTTGCAGAAAATGGTTCGCGATTGCCGACAAAATCAACGGCAATGGACTCGAACACGTATGTGACCCCATCTTCTCCGGTAAAGGTGCGGCTGCCCGGAGCGGTTGCTACCGGCTCCCAAAGCTCAAAGGTTCCGCCTTGAACTTTGTAATACAACTCGTACGCCGCAATGCCGCTGCCAGTGCCGTCAGAACCGGCGCTCCACTTTACGGTAAACGTGTCTGTGGCGCTGATGGCCGGTGCATTGGCCAGCGAATTTGTTGGTGGATTACCGTCCATACCGATTTTTTGCGTGGTTGATGCCTTGTTCGTTGCCGAATCGGTGAGGGTTGCGGTTAATGTGTACAGCCGATCGGCCGGATTTTGAATATCAAAATTAAAGAGCGTGCTGACATTTTCTCCAGCGGGCAAGCTGTCGCCGGTGTTCATTAAATCCGCGCTGGTCAACCCATCGGTAGCAAGGACAGCGGTTTCCGGATGGGCTTCCGAATAATCGACCGAAACCGCAAACGATTTTTCTGTTTTGGAATTGAACCAGGGATGGTTCTCGGCATCCGTATGCGAAGCCGCCGGGCTATCCACAACAATTTGATGCACATCGGGCAACACAGAATCGCGACGCACATCAACGGTCGCGGCATTCAAATGCGTCACATTTCCGGCATTGTCCTGCAACCAGACATAGACGGTAAAAACCCCATCGGATTCGACCGTGACATTGGCCGGACCGGTAGGCGCCAAGGCTTCATCATAATCATCGGCAGAAACGGGTTGGCCTAATTTCCAAAAACTTTGTTTGATGCCGGATTCGTCATCAGGCAAATCCCAGCGCACGGTAAATTGCGAGCCTTTTTGCCACGGGCTTGGATTTTCACCATTGGCTCGTACATTTAGCGGTGGAGGTGGCGGCGTTGTATCATTGGCGTAAACATCAACCGTAACAGTGGCTTCTGCGACCTGGTTAAACGGCTCGAGCAAACCCACGTTGTCAT
>CAYPZM010000500.1:0-3612 GCA_964414825.1 uncultured Cytophagia bacterium
CAAACTTTTTTGGTTCCGGTTTATCCGGGTTATGTATTATAACGGACGTAAAAGGCCATACAATTCGTATTCTGCTCATCACATTTGAAGGGAGGTGATGTATTAAAAAGCGCTTGGGACGCGGGTTCTGCTGTTCTCACCGTTAGCCTTTCGCATTTTTGCTCCTCCATCGATCGGTTTCAATCGATTCGGAGATAATTTCCACCAAAAAAAGACGTGTTATCATGCAACTCATCCTAAGACAAGGAGAAAGTTATGATCAGTAAATCAACAAAAGTATTTTACGTGGTTTGCATTCTTACGGGCTTTTTATGGAGTGGAATCGTTAATGCGCAAAAAATTATTTGGGTATCTGCCGGCGATGGCGACAGCCTCGGAAATGTGTGGGACCAGGGTTTTGTCGATCTTTTAGTCGGTCAAGGATATGAAGTGCAACGAGAAGATTCGTCCATGTATACCTTGGAAGGTGAAACCACACTAACGAACGAGCAGCTCGATATCCTCGAGAGTGGAGATATCGTTATTGTAAGCCGTACAAACAACAGCGGCAATTATAACGATGCAATGGGATGGAATTCCATTGCCAAGCCGGTATTGCTCACCTCGGCTTACATGTCGCGCGCTAACCGCTGGCAGTGGCTTGATAGCAGTGATTTGTTAGGTGACGGCAGCTACAAAGCGACCGATTATCATATCGAAGCTCCGGATCATCCCATATTTTCCGGAATCGAGCTCAATGAATTTGGATCGGTTACGGCTCTGGATACCAGCGTTGGTACCGGAAATACATCGCTGCCGAACTGGATGGATTGGGGCGAAGGCACCTTGCTTGCCACGGTTGACGAAACCGGTACGGTTGCCATCGTGCATTGGGTCAAGGATGCCTTTTTTCATGGCAACACCGATCAGATGGCGACTGACCAACGTATGCTGTTTTGCTGCGGCACTCGCGAACCCGCAGGCGGCGATCCTCCAAACGCATTGCACGGCTGGGGCCAGGAAAACTTGACACCTGAGGGAGAAATCATGTTTTTAAATGCTGTTGCGTTTATGCTGGGTGAAGAGACAGGCGTAGCCAGCGAGCCAACGCAAGTGCCGTCGCAATTTGGATTGCAGCAGAATTATCCCAACCCCTTTAACCCATCGACTACTATCGAATTTTCGCTGTCCAAATCCACGGACATCAAGCTCGGCGTTTACAATATGTTGGGTCAGCAAATATCCATACTTGCGGCAGGAACAACAAGCGCTGGTGCACATAAAGTGACGTGGGATGGGCTCGACGCTTCTGGTAACCAGGTGAATAGCGGCGTTTACTTTTACAAACTCCAGGCGGATGGCCAAACCTTTACTAAAAAAATGTTAATGATCGAATAATACACCACTTTCATCAGGTAGGCTGAATGTCTGCCTGATGATCTTTCCTTTTTGATAACAATGATTGAAAAAACTGTTCATGGAAATCTATCGTGAGTTCAATGGAAAACTCGCGTAGCGCTGTTTGTTTGGCTCGTTCGGCCAAGGCCGTCCTGAGGCTTGCGTTAGAGAGTAACTGCTCAATGCGCTTTGCTAATCCATGTACATCATTGTGATCAAACAGAAATCCATTTATGTCATCTCGAACCAGATCGATATTGCCACCCGCACGAGTTGCAAGAACCGGAATCCCCAATGCCATCGCCTCCAAAATCGATTGCGACAGGCCCTCCATTGTTGAAGGCAGCACAAACACATCAAACAACGCCATGTGATGCAGTGAATCCACTGGTGGAATGGTGTCGCAAAAATGCACCGTGTGTTTGTCTGTAATTTCATTTGCCAAAGCAACGAGTTCCGGGCGTTTTGAAGCCCCAACAAACAGCAGCGTGACGGGGCTGTTTACATACTTTAGCGCTTGCAAAAGCTGCGCGTGATGTTTTCGTTTTGAGACCCGCGCCACACATCCAACCACATTAGTATCCGGGTTGATATCGTACAACGCGGCCAGCTCATGAATGCGCGACGAGTCCAGTGATTCATATTTTTCCCGCGGCGTGCCGTTATAAATCACGTGTATGTGATCGGCAGGTATCCCCTTTTCAACAAGACCTTGTTTGACAGCGTGACTTACCGCGATGATAGCATCGGTACCATAATAATACAACCATGATTTGAGCCTGCCCCCCGAAGAGCTCGGCATCTGGCGCCGGGTATGCACAAATGCAGCGGGCAAATTGTAGAAAAAGCGGGCATACATCGAGTTATAGCGGTCTCGGCCGGCCTGTGCATTTACGATATCAATCTGATGTTCACGAACGATATCGCGAATCTGCCGAATAGCGGCCATGTCAAATGCAAAACGCATGGGCAGATGTATCACATTCACATCAGAATCGGCCAAAAGTGAACTTTGCAAACTGTTTGGGCGACACGCAACAAAGATCGTATGACCTTTTGCCGCCAAACCTTTGGCCAAATAAGTTAACGATAATGTGGAGCCTGCCACATGACCCTCTTGATTGAGAAATAAAATATTCACGAACTATCCTTTTGCTGCCTTTAGAACAAAGTTGACTTTTTATAGGATGCATAGTCGGCATAGGTTTCCAACAGCTCCTTTTCCTCCAAATGTCGCCACACCAATATATTCGCGATCCAAATTCCGGAAGTCATGAGGGTAAATTTGGCTTGCAAAAATAACGGATAGCCGATCACCCAAAATATCATCCCCATATACATGGGATGGCGCACCAGCGCAAAAATTCCGTTGGTGACCAAACGATCAATGTTTTCCAACCCGCGTAACTGCAAAAGCGGGATGATAAAAAGCAGCAAACCGAGTATAAAAAGAGCCAGTCCTAAATATTGCACAAGCGGCGGAATATTGAGCGTCCCGGCATCAGTCTCGCACATTTGAAACCAGGTAATCCACAATCCCACCATGACCAAAAACATGGTTGCAAAAACCAATCGGTTTGAGGAGTCAATTCGATTTTTATATTTGAAAACCGAATAAAGCGTGCGAACGCTGTGCAAAACGAGACAGACCGAAAAAAGGATTAAAAATTTCATTACAGTGCTCTCTAATGGATTCGATCAAGGCCATTTGTTTCTTGGTGTTTTGGAATCTTTGGGGCCAGTTTTATGAGTATTGCAAGTTACAATATACTTTAACTTTTACATTAATAAAAGATTAAAAAGCGCAAATTTAGTTCTTGCAAACCTGCTTCTATCCATACATACACTGACGCCATTGGCTTTAAGCAAATTTATCTGCTTTTTAAAAATTCATTGCACAATTCTCAAAATTGCCTATCTTTGATAATTATTTTCACTTTCATAAAATCGAACGTATGCCCACATCACTTTATCAACATCTTTAAATTGACCAGAATATTCAAGCGCTTATTCAGCAGAGAATAAAATACTTTTTCATTAAAAGTACAAGGGAGTTACCATGGAAAACGTTAATCGACGTCAATTTCTTCGAACAAGCTTAATTGCAGCCGCAGTCGCCTCTCCCCTGCTCGGCCAACAGGTATCGCACTCGCCGCAGCCAAAGCTGAGCAAAGGCGCGAAAAATATATTGTGGGTGTATTTGGAGGATACGAGTCCGTGGATGAGCTGCTACGG
>CAYPZM010000501.1:0-3593 GCA_964414825.1 uncultured Cytophagia bacterium
TCAAGGTGCCGTCCGGCTGCAACTGCACATCCGCGGCGCGTTGGTTGGCCGGGAGAAACAGTTGCATAACCATCATGGCTGGCAGCACATATTTGATGAGACGCAAATTGTCTCTCGCGGACATGGGCAGGCTGCTGAAAAATTCGGAACGCGCCGGCGAGGTGATTTCCAAAATGCTGCCCTGAAAGCGCTCGTTCAAACGCTCGGATTCGTGTACGAGATTGAGCTGCGTCAAGCCAAAGGCGTCGGTCTCCAATCGTCGCCCAATGGCTTCCGGAAAAATAAGCGGGAATTGAAACGCCGGATTGTCGAACAGGGGCAGTTGTGTTTGGAAATCGTTTAACGAAGACAAGACGATTTTAGCCGTATTGATTGGCCCGGCACCAATTAACAACTTGTTGCAGCGGAATTTATGGATTGATTGAGTTTGAAGATGCTCGGCCTCGACGATAATTTGGTGTTTTTGCCGTTTCCAGGATTTTACGATAAAATTGCTTTTATAGTCAATTTTATTCTGCTGTTGCAGCCGGGAAATGGTAAACGCCGGGGTGTAAATATACGGCAACCGCGGCTGCCAAAATTCCAAATTGTGATAGTCGATGGAATCTCGATCCTGCAACGGCTGGCTGAGAATGCCCAACCGCGGTCGGCCCAAATAAAGGCCTTGTTTGTTAAGCGCGTTTTTTTTACGGCCATACGACGCCATTAAGCGTTGCGCATTTTTAGACAACTTGAGCGGAGACTGCAAATAGGATGACTTTCCAAAAAATGGCGACAGATCATCCAATTCGCCCGAGATGCCAATTTCCCGTCCGAGTTTTTCATAATATGGCTTTAAATCCGAGGCGGAGATTGGAAAACCGGCGAGCTCGGAATCGTCATACTCGTACAATCCGGCGCCCCAGGCATTGGCCAAACCGCCGCGCGCCAGACTAATTATCGCGGAAAATTGCGTTTCGGAAATGCCAGGCACTCCTTGTGCGGTCTGCGTGACAAACTGCATGCGCGGGGCCGCCAGTTTGGCGGGAATATATTCGTTTTGCGGAAACAGGTTACGCAAGCCGTTATAGTCCTCACCGATCAGCATGTCAAAGGTATCGTTCGATTCCGCGTAGGAATAAAAATTTTCCTGAAATGGCGGAGATTCGGAATCCAGGCCAGCATCCAGCAGACACGGACGGCGCCCGTTTTCGCACAATTGCAAAGCCGCAGCCGCCGAGGAGATGCCGGAACCGACAATTATTATATCAAATTCTTCCATATCGCTGCAGTAAAACCATTCCTTTAATAAATTTATAAATCGTCCGCATGGTGCCAAATCCGCAAACGGCATAGCCCACGAGGAGATTCCGATTTTTGTCATTTACATAAAATCGCCGATTTTCCGGCCAGGTTTCGGCAATCCAAATCATCAAACGGATTTTGAGCGAGAGCAGAGATAATTTTCCAAACATGCGTCCCGCCAATTCCAGCGCTTCCAAGTCAGTGTGCGCCCGGATGATTTTGTTATACTGCGCCACGTTAACCGTATTCACGTGCTCGGTCATAATCCTGGAGGCGTGTTCAAACCGTTGCTTGAGCACATCCGGAATGTGACGTCGAAACAGCGCAAAATAGAGCTGCTCGGCTTCATCTGTTTGCGTAGCTGTGGCCTTTTTTTGCAAAAGTGTCAATACGTACATTCTCGCTTTTTTTAAGACGAGCTGGAAGCCCGTGTTTACTTTGCCTCTGTACGAACTTGATTTTGGGATCAGAGCTTGGCTGTAATTATTTTATAGATCGAAATTCTCGGTTGAATTTGAGAGGTCTCACTTTTAAAGACTATTTTTTCTTCAGCTTGCTTGTCAATCCACTGGAACAATGCTTTTCGACTCTGAACGATTTCCGGATATTTTAATTCTGTGTGCTTCCAGTCAAATATTTGTCGCGTAAACCCGTCAGCCACATACCAGACCGTATCGTTTTGAGCGATGGTTTCTTTAATAATGTCCGATTGTTGCACAGATTTCCGAGTCATATCCGCAGAAATCACCTCATACACCTCGATATACACGGGCTGACCGCTATCCAAAACGGGCGGCGGAAAATTCTCCACCACAATGGTCGAGCCGGCAGGAATGGATGTGGTAATCCAGGCGCTCGCTTCGGTGCGCGGATCAGTGGAGCTCAAATCGTTCATGTATTGAATACCGATTACCACGTTCCACCCACACACAAAAACGAGCAACAGCGATATTAAAATGGGGCGCAAGCCACGAAAGTTGAGTCGATTTCCCAGCCAAAACAGAGCCACTGCGGCAGCTATCACAAATAGCGGCGCCAGCGGCAGCAGGTGGCGCATGGCTTTAATCGACATATGTTCGAACAGATAATATGTTGGCAATAGAAAACTGGCCAGTAACAAATCGCCTTTGCGGAGGCGGATCACCAGCAAAATAATGCCAATGATGACCATCATCGTTAAAACGGTTCCGAATGTTGCCGGAATCGAGTTGGGAAAAAACACACCAAAGCCATCGGATTGGTCGCCGGTCCAATAGGATAGCAATCCGCCGCCACTGCCAATCTTGCCGACTTTTTCAAAACGGCTGGTGCCGAGGATACCGCCCCAGGTTTCCTGAAAGTCGAGCCAAATTATTGGACAGGCGATAAGAAATGTTATGAAAGAAACGAGGCCCGTAAGCCACAATTTTTTGTCAAACAATATTTTAAACCACTCGCGCACGTGGGCTCGAGAAAAGTGCGCTACGAGAATCGGCAGCACCAGCAACCCCATGCTAAATTTTGTAGCGACCGCAAGCGACAACATCACGCCGGACAGCACATAATGTTTGAGTTGGCCCGTTTGTTGAATCAAGACAGCCAGATAAATCGTCCAGATGCCAAAAAAAGTGGATGGCACATCCACAGTGCCAAAATGCGAATTACGCACGTGCAAAAAGCTAACGGCTAAAAGAAGCGCAGCAGTGAGCGCGATTTTATTCGAATACAGCCGCCGCGCCAGCAAAAACAACAGGTAGACCGTGGCGACCCCTAACAGCAGCACCAGGAAGCGGCTGACCCAAAAAAATTGAAACGGATCGCTTTGATACGCTTCTGCTACGGTCGCCAAAGACTCGAAATGACCGGTCACCAACCCGCCCAAAATATAAACACCCATGGCCGTGGCCAGCATATAAGTGTAAAACGGTGGATAGACTTGAATGCCAAAGTAGGCCTCCTTGTCCATGAACCGGGTTTCGAGCAGGCGGCCGGCTTGGGTGACCAATTTAATTTCATCGGGATGGTAGAGAAACGGCCGGCCAAAATCCAATTGGTAAAGGCGAAGGACAGCCGCAAGGAGCAAAATTCCGATCAGCAAAAGATTTGTGGTGCTGTTGTTTTCAAATGATTTCATGTTCGCGCGACTCGCTTGAAAAGCTCTTCGTACTGCTCGGTGATGCGATCCCAACTGTATTTGGCGCGCACGCGTTTTTGCACGATTTCTCTATGAAAAGCCACCGTTTCCGGCTCGTTCAGCAGTTTTTGCATTTTTTTTACCAAATCAGCATCATCGGTCGGAGAAAAAAAGACGCCGGTTGAATCCAGGACTT
>CAYPZM010000502.1:0-3578 GCA_964414825.1 uncultured Cytophagia bacterium
CGAAAACGATCGCTATTCCACAGCGCAAGAGCAATACAAGATGCTCGAGCTGATCATCTACTATTACAAACGCGGTCAGAAGGCAATAAAGAACGGCGTAACGCTTGTCAAACTGCGGCAAATGAAAGCGTATCAGGATTTGGTGAAGATGAAATTTTCGATTTCCAATGAAAATTTGGAGGCATTTGATAAAATTATGGCGCGATTAGGACGTTCATTTGACCAGTTGGAGGCAATTTTTGCAGAATGAAAAGTTAATCGCTAATGATCTTGTCGAAAAGCTTAAAAGCGGCAAAGAGTACATTGGATTAGACAAAATAGACGGCCCACTGTTGTTCATAAAAAACACACACGAGGTGGGTTTTCGAGAGCTGGTTGAATGTGTTGATCCATCAGGCGCCGTGCGCCTCGGCATTGTCCTCGATACCTCTTCCGAGGTTGTTGTGGTGCAGCTTTTTGAGGGAACCGCCTCCCTCACATTGCCCGGTACACGGCTGCGATTTAGAGGAGAAGCGCATAAACTGGGCGTTTCAGAAAATATGTTAGGCCGGGTGTTCAACGGTCTCGGTCATCCACTAGATGGCGGTCCCGCACCTCGAGCGGAGCAATATTTGAATGTGAACGGCAAAGCCATCAATCCAACAGCGCGCGAGTATCCGCGCGATTTTATCCAGACCGGCATCTCGGTGATCGACGGCATGAATACACTGATCCGCGGCCAAAAGCTGCCAATATTTTCCGGAAATGGCCTGCCGCACAATGAACTTGCGGCGCAAATAACCCGGCAGGCAAAAATTCGCGGCACCGAATCCGGCTTTGCCATCATTTTTGCCGCTATGGGCGTAAAACACGACGTGGCAAATTATTTTATCCGCTCGTTCGAAGAATCCGGCGTCTCGGCCAAAGTGGCGCTCTTTCTGTCGCTGGCCGATGATCCCTCAATTGAACGACTGATCACGCCGCGAAGTGCGCTGACTTTGGCGGAATTTCTGGCCTTTGAGAAAAACATGCACGTCCTGGTCATTTTGACCGATATGGCGAATTACTGCGAATCACTGCGAGAGATTTCTACCATTCGTGGCGAAATCCCCTCACGTAAAGGTTATCCCGGTTATCTGTATTCGGATTTGGCCGAACTTTACGAACGCTCCGGCATGCTAAAAAGCTCGAAAGGCTCCATCACCCAACTGCCCATTTTAACCATGCCGAATGATGATATTTCGCACCCGATTCCGGATCTCACCGGCTATATTACCGAGGGCCAGATCGTTTTTGAGCGCGAAATGAACTCGCGCGGCATCTATCCGCCAGTCGCAGGACTTCCCTCCTTGTCGCGCTTGATGAAAGACGGCATTGGCAAAGGCATGACGCGGGAAGATCATCCGCATCTGGCGAGTCAGTTATTCGCCGCGTACAGCTATGTCAAAGATGTCCGAAACCTCGCGTCCGTTATTGGCGAAGAAGAGCTGACGCCGCTCGACACCCAGTATCTGGAATTCGGCAAAGTCTTTGAGGAAAAATTCATCACTCAAGGCATAAATCAAGATCGCACGATTGAGGAGACTCTGGAATTGGGCTGGGAAGCGCTTCGCATCCTGCCCGTTGAAGAACTAACCCGGTTGACCGAAGAGGAGATTGACACGTATTATGGCATATAACAACTATACGCCAACAAGAACGACTCTTCTCAAACTCAAGCAGGATCTTTCTTTTGCCACGCTCGGCTATGATCTGCTCGACCAAAAACGAAATATCCTGGTGATGGAACTGCTCAACCTGGTTGACCAAACCGTCGATTATCAAACTCTTGTAGACGAAGCGCTCGCAACCGCATATCTTTCTCTCGAAGAAGCAGTTTTGAAAATGGGCAAAATGAAAGTATTTGGTCTTTCAAGCGCCGTTCATATTGATGCAGATATTAATATTGGCTCCCGCAAAATAATGGGCGTGCCCCTGCCTGTAGTGGAAACCGATTTCCAGGAACGCTCGCCCTATTTTAGTCCAATGGACACGCATTATTATATTGATAGTTCAATTGAACATTTTAAAAAAGCACTTCAATTGATGGGACGTTTTGCAGAACTCAAAATTTCTGTCATGCGTCTCGCTGGAGAAGTTAAAAAAACCATAAGAAAAGTGAATGCTCTTGAAAAAATCGCCATTCCTGAATACCAGCAGGCCGTAAAGTTTATCGAAAATCGATTGGAAGAAAACGAACGGGATGCAGTGATTTTGCTCAAAAAAATCAAAGAGCGGCTGGAAAAAAAAGCCAATCAAGGAGGAGCACATGAGCGACATCATACGTAATATATTGGTCTATATCGATGGAGCTGAACATACGGTTCTCGCTGCTCACTATGCTGTTTGTCTGGCAAAAACGCTTCATGCAGAGCTATCGGCTTTATTTGTCGTAAATACGCAAGCTCTCGGCACACTGGTGAAATCGCGCATTTTTCTGGAAGACGAGGAAATGGAATATCGTAATGATCTCCAGGCCGATGCTGAACGTTATCTGCACCATGTTGAAAAGATTGCGCAGGCCAAGGGCGTCTCTATCAAGCTGGTTAATGTAAGCGGCTCAGTAAGTGGCGAAATTAAAAGATACGTCAAAGAACACAATATCGATTTATTAGTGATTGGAGAGTTATCCAGAATACAATCCCGTCGCGATCAATTTTACGATGAAACCGAACGAGCAATGAGAAGCGTGCCCTGCTCTGTCCTCATGGTTAAAGATGAAGACCGGGTATGGGAAATGTATGACCATCTCTTGTAATAATTAACAGCGATTGGGAATCACGTTGAATGACCACAGGAGCCAACGATGAGTTTACTTGATATATTAAAAAAGGAAGATGTTATAGTACCCCTCAAGTCTCATGAAAAAAGCGGAGCCATTAGAGAGCTGATCCAGGTTCTTAAAGACAACGGCAAAATATCCGATGAAGATGAGGTTTATGAAGCGGTCATGTCCCGAGAAGACAAAGCCAGCACTGGACTGGAAAACAGCATTGCGGTACCGCATGCGAAAACAGCGGCCGTGCATAACATTGCAGCGGCGATCGGCATTTCATCGCAAGGCATCGAGTTCGGCTCGCTTGACGGGAATCCTTCAAAACTGATCTTTCTTATCATTGCTCCTCCAGCTCAATCCGGAGCACATATTGCCCTTTTGTCCGAAATCGCGCGATTGACAAAATACTCGACACTTTGTGATGATCTCGCCGAGGCCAAAAGTGCTGATAAAGTACTAGCAATATTGCACGGCGAAGAATAATCGGCCACCAGGCAGGTAACTCTGCGTATCTATTATCAATGAGCACACATCATTCGGGACTCTATATGAAACGACGACATTTTTTCGCATCCCTTGCTGCAGCCGCTATGTGGCCCGGCATATCCGCTTCGCAAATGAGACCATCCCGCTCCAGTAACAGTTTAAAAATCACGGATCTCGAAATTTGGCGTTTTACAGGTAAACGCGAGCAGCCAGAAGGATCGCGCTGGCAGAGCAATTGCCAGCCTATCCATATTTATAAGGAATTCCGCCCTTTACCGTACGAGGAACAAACGCCTTC
>CAYPZM010000503.1:0-3568 GCA_964414825.1 uncultured Cytophagia bacterium
AATTGGAGGGAAGAAAAAAGGGGTTGACATATTAGTAGCAACTAAAAAAACAAGGGACGTGCGGCCATTATTGGCAGCCGTAACATTGGCGACGAATATTTCGGGCTCAATCCGTCGCAAAATTTTGCGGATGTGGATACGATTGTCTTTGGACCGGTCGTGCAGCAAGTACAGCAATCCTTTCAAGGCTATTGGAAAAGCCAATTTTCAATTCCCATAGAGGTCATTGTGCGCCAAGACCGCTCCGAGTATTTGGAAATTTCCAGAGGCACCGTTCAAGTCAAATTGCAGACCTATCAGGATCAGTTGATCAACTTTCCGCAGACTCTGCAAAAATGGCAGCATTTGCTCGCCAACTTTGAGGAGCACGTGGTTCCCGGAACAGCCGAATCGTTGCAAGACGATCCCAGCGATTTAAAAAAAAGCCGCATGATGACAGCCGCGCAATCACTGAATCGCTTCATTACCCGGGCAGAAAACGAGTTGCTCATTATCTCGCCCTATTTTATTCCCGGCCAAAGCTTTTTTCGCGTCATTCGTCGACAATTGCGCAATCGGGTGGATATCAAAGTCCTGACCAACTCACTCATGACCACCAATCATATCGAAGCGCACAGCGGTTACATCAAATACCGGCGCCGTACGTTACGCTACGGTATCAAGCTGTACGAGCTGCACCATCAAGCCAAATTGCAGGAGAATTTTGACACGCCGCCCATTCATAGCGCACTCTTTGGTCTGCACGCCAAAGCCGTAATCCTGGATCGACAGCGGGTGTTTATTGGCTCGCTCAATTTTGATCCGCGCGCGATTTATTTGAATACCGAAGTGGGGCTGCTTATCGAGAGCTCCACACTAGCCGAGCAGTTGGCTGATCTGTTTCAGGAGTTGATTCATCCGAAAAATTCGTGGCAGGTACAACTTGATCCGCACAACACCTTGACCTGGAAATCGGACATGGGAATCTACAGTCGCGAGCCGAGCAAGGATCGCCGCCAGGGAATGACGCTGGCAGCGTTGCGGTTGTTGCCGATTGAGAAGCAGCTATGAGCTATTGGTTGCGGACATGATTCTTTGCACATAACCTGTATTTGTTTTACGATATTCTTGATGATGTATTAGGTGTGGATGGCACCGGTAACCAACACGAATGGGATGGTCTGGAACTCTATTTTGATGCCGATAACAGCAAAGGCGAACGCGATGTAGGCGAAGGCCTGGGCTTTGACCAAATTGACGATGTTCAGACTCGTTTTAGCTTTAACGATGATGTCAATGACTGGTCGTTTCCGGAACCCGGCTGGGGTACACCGTGGACGAGCTGGGACGGCGGTGCCGGTGCTGCCGAAGAATTGCGCGAAGGCGTGGAATATGTTTGGCTGGAAAAAGCTAATTTCCCGGGCGCCACGCTGGAAGTTAAATATCCATTGGCAACACTGCGTATGGCCCCTGTAGCTGGAGATCTGTTTGGTTACGAATTGCAGTACAATGACAATGATGGCGATCCCGACCAGATTCGCGAAGCAGAATGGAAATGGTGGTCAGATCAAGGCACCTCCTGGAACAGCCCGCAAGTATGGGGTACAGCCACAATGACAACGATGGCGATAAAGCCTATCTGCGCGAAAACATGATGCGTTGGTACAGTGCCGACAACAACTCCTGGCAAGACGCCAGCTTGTTCGGAAACGCCATTTTTGGTCCCACGATTGATGAGATGGGCGTTGGTGTGGCAGACAAAGCTCCGGAACCAATTGGGACCGAGTACCAATTGACGCAAAACTATCCGAATCCGTTCAATCCCTCCACCAATATCGAGTTCTCGCTGCCGGCGGCTTCTGAGGTCACATTGACCGTTTACGACATGCTGGGCAAAGAAGTGGCAACCTTGGTAAACGGTGTTAAATCGGCCGGCACCCACGTGGTTAGCTTTAATGGTGCCGATCTTTCCAGCGGCGTGTATTTTTACAAGCTTGAAACCGGTTCTCAAATGTTCATGAACAAGATGATGCTGGTCAAGTAACTTTGCTTATGTGTCCTACACCGTGAGGTGTGCGACAATTTTTGAGCACATTTGAATATTTCTGCGAGGCAGGGACAGACGTTCCTGCCTCTTTTTATTTTAATCGGAACTGGAATCCTGTACTATCAGCGCGCCAGGACGATTCTGAACGAGCTGGACCAGGTAGCTCCAAACAATTGGGAGCGCCTCAATCCTTACGAGTTGCGAACCCAGTTCGAGCCGTATATCGCAGAATAACCACAACAAAAGCACACGAGTTTTTAGGGGAGTTACCTTGAAGGCTGCCGCAATATCAAAAACTGCCTAAATGATTGGTGTAAACATTGCAGGTGTGCTTAAAAACATGACACTAAATCATTTTGCCTGAATAAAAATCAAATCCTCACAAGCCGGCGGGACTTTGAGGGTTTCTGTTAATCGGGGATTCTCACCTACATACACACATAATGCCTCTCAAGTACTGGAATATTCGCTATTTCGTCAATGTTAAATTCAGCGGGTTTAGTATGAAGGTATTGCTTTCCTCCAAAGCAGATATTTTCTATTCTTTGGGAATATGCCTGATGGGAACGAGGTTTTAAGCATCTTTTAGCGGTCTACACAGAAAAGGCATAAGAGAGGAAGAGTGAAACCAAATCCCTGGCTTTCTGGAGCAATCCACCAGCTCCACAAAAACTGTACTCCTTTGGGTACATGTGACAGACAGCGTTATAGCCAAGCCTGTAATGTCCTGTCGGTCTTAACTCCCCTAATATATGAATCCAAACTGTATTTCATCTTAATGTTTCTCATTAGATGCCGAGGTTCGCCCACAGGCGATTCTCTAGGGTTTTAGAGGACTATTGTTTTAAATAAAAAACGGTAACAAAAAAGAGAAGAAAGAGAATGAGGATAATACAATGAAAACTCGGAAAATCTTTTTTACTAGCATTGTGCTGCTTGTGTTGTTAGTGGCAAGTAACGCGATGGCCCAGGACCCAGGTGCACCCAGCGGCAACGGTATTACGCCAGTTGTCGTGACGGGAAATCCTGATGCTACGGACCTTGGGTATGATTATGGATTTAAAATTGATGAATCACCCAGCAACCAAACTTACTATTTTACTGAGCAGGATGGTGAGCTCATTGGCGGCGCTCCTGAAGAGCCGGACAAATACGTCACCATTTCCAATAGTGATGGTATTCTATTTGACTGGAGCTCCAACAAGGACATTTTGGCGGTTATCGTCAAAGGCGGCGATGCTTCCAATGTTTACTATTACGACCCCGCAAGCAATGGCGATACCCGACTCCATCCTCCTGTCAATCCCAATAATGGCCAATACTATGCAATAAGCCACGTGGAGTTTTGCTACAACCAGTTTGTTGCAGAGCCAGGCCTGGATATCGAAAAAGCGACTAATGGTGAAGATGCCGATAGTCCCACAGGGCCCAATATTACTGAAGGCGAAACCGTTACCTGGTCGTATGTTGTCACAAACACCGGCAATGTCACCTTGACCAATATCGAAGTGACCGACGACCAGATCGGCACCATCGGCACGA
>CAYPZM010000504.1:0-3561 GCA_964414825.1 uncultured Cytophagia bacterium
GATGTGACTGACAGTTCGCTAATCCATCTGCTATAATTATACGGGCTATCGTAGCCGTATTGCGCAAACAAAACGTTGGTGAAAAATATGAGAATCACAACAATACTGTTGCGTTTCATGGCTTCTGCTCCTACAGTTGTTAACTTGATGTATGCCGGTGTGCTCTTTTTGACGCTGGACAGAGTGTTTAGTTGACAAGAAAATATGAATCATTCAACAAGCGCTGTAAAATCCTCCGCAACTTTATAAAAGTACAAGCAGAAATGGTGAAAATCAAGTGGTTTCTAGGCAAGAAATTTAAGGATTGAGCTGAACATGGGACGAATATCCCGGATGATCGCATAAAGATCAGTGAAAATCCGTACGTATCCAGGCAAATTCAAATTATTCAAAAAAGCATAGAAAAAAAAAGCCGGTCACCCGGCTTTTCTATTATTGCTGTCCCATTTTTGCTTTTAATGCGGCCAGCTTGGACTGCACCTCGGCTGATGGGCTCGGCGTGCTAAAGCTTTCAAATTCTTTTTCCAGCGAGTCGCCGCTGGCGGAGTCTGCCATTTCTTGCGCGGCTTCGGCCTGGTAGGCGGAGCGTTCGGCTTTGGCCCGCATGCGCGCCATCAAATCATCCGCACTTTTATCGCTTTTTATTTTGGCCTTGGCCTCGTAAATCTGTTTTTTCACTTCCGAAGTTTTCGCTTGCGCAATGATAAAATCTTTGTTGCGACGAAACTCGGCCAGCTCGTCTTCCATTTTAACGATCTCTTGTTTGAGCTGATCTACATTCACGCGCTGTTGCTTCCAAATGCCTTCCAATTCGTCGGCGCGTGTTTGATGGCCATTGCCGCGCTCCAGGGCTTTTACCGCCAGGTCTTCGCGTCCCGCTTTCATCGCATCTTCGGCGCGCTGTTCCCAATTGTTTTGTTCCAGGCGCTCTTTGTCGAGCTGCGCTTTGGTTTGGCGTTCGGTGGCAATCACTTCCATGACCGCTTTTTTGGCCTGACCGATCTGTTTTTCCTTATCGCGAATTGCCTGGTCCAGCATCACTTCGGGTTTTTCTATATTGTCCACGAACTGATTCATTTTCGCTTCACCCACTTTGAAAATTCTTTGAAATACGCTCATCTATATTCTCCTTTCAATTTCCCATATATTCAGACAACACAACTTCGGCACGATCAAGTGCCAGTTCCAACGCATCAAACACGGCCAGCAATTCCTGATCACTCAAATCCATAGTTTCGCGACTTTCCACCAATACAAGGCGCGGATCTTGCGGATTCGAGTTATTGATGGCAAAACTCACCGGCAACACTTCGGTATTGAGGTCCAATAATTTAAAATACAGTTTTTCACTGGCAAATTCGCTGATGTTTCCGAGATCCACTTCAAAATACATATTTTTATCCGATGCGCTCACATACACCGGTAGCTCACCATCGCGAGTGACTTTGTAAAGGGTGTCGTTCACCGATTCCACAGCAAACCCGTTGAGCTCTAAAAAAGGTACCAGTTCTTCACTTCTTCGAGTTGCAACCAGCACATTGTTCATAATTTGTCCTCCTGAATTTAAAATAGTCGGGCATGTTAAACAGTTCGATTGATATTATTCAAAACAAATTTCAACTGCCTTATTTTTTGATACAGCTTGATTTTTGATGTGTTGTACGAATGGGCACAAAAAAAGCACGAATTTACACGACTATATCCTCTTGCCAAATTCATGTATATTTGTAAAAAATTCGTGCACATTTGCGAGACAACCTTCTCATGCATTATTCAAAACATCGCGTTCAAATGTCTGATAATCGCTGCGGTGCTCGGCAATGATGACGAGCTGATCTTTCTCTTCCAATTTCATATCTTTGGCCGGAGAAAGAATGGTCTGGCAATTCCGCACGACACCAATGAGCTGCAATGATTTAGCGTGATTAAGCATGCCATTTTGCACTTGCGAAATGGTTTGCCCGATCAATTTGGTTTCCAAAATATAAAACTGACTGCCGACCGTGTTGGTTAAAATTTGGTGCACCACATTGTGCACGCCGGGATTGAGAAATTCCTGCACGATCAAACCGTCCATAATGCCATCGGCGGACACGATACCGTCCACACCGGCGCGCTGCATCATTTTGATATTGTCCTTGTTCACCACCTCCACCACGGTGCGAATGGGACGATTGTTTTCGCGCTCGATGAGCTCGACGATGGTACCGATGGCAAATGTCTTTTCATCCGAGCTGGGGTCGCCGGGATTTCGCGTCAACACAAACACACCGGCAGCCTCATTGATATTGGCGCGCAACAAAATATCCTCGCGCACCGGATCGCCCTGAACAAAATCGATATCCAGATTTTTGAGCTGTTCGGGCAATTCTTGAATGGCGTCGGTCACCAGCACAATGTGGTTGTTTTTGTACAAAAAACTGGCGCGCAGCTCATTCGCCAGCCGCACCACTTTATCCAAATGCGGATAATTACAAATGATGATATGGCCTTTGCTTTTGATTGGCATAAGTCCTCTTTTTTTCTTAGAGACATGATCGAGCATGGTTTCGGCAACGCTGCCCACAAGGTAACCAATGATGCCAATGCCCACCAACATGCAAGGATACGAAATGATAAATCGTCCAAACACAGTTTGCGCGTAAAAGTCGCCATAACCGACAGTAGTCATAGTGACCATGGCCCACCAGATCGAGTCCACCAGGGTCAGCCCTTCCTGCACACGGTATTCGGCGAGATAAAACAACACCCCAAACATCACGTTAAGCAAAATAGCAAAAAAGATGACACGCGTGCCGCGTTTTTGAACCAGCCCGTTCTGTAAGATTTTTTTGTAGATTCGGAGTAGGATGGTCATGATTTGTTCTGTTATCGAATTGAATAAATGTCAAGTCGGGCTTGAAGCCCGACGTAAATTCGCTTCCAGGGATTCCATCCCTGGAAGAGCTTTCACTTTCCTATGTTAAAAAAGCTAAATCAGCAAAACCAGCAGAGACCTCGGTTAATTCCAGCGCGAGCTTTTATGGCGCGGATCGCGATAGTTTTCCCAATCATCCGAGTCAAAATCGGGCATATCCACCCGATCGACGTAACTGATATCGTCGGCCTCACCATTGCTGTATGGATGAAACGCCTCTACGCCAAATCGCTTTTCTTCTTCCTCCAGCAAATTCAGCATAATGTCGGTGCCTTGAGTTATGATGTCTGTGATCACATCTTCGGCAGGGACATTTCCCTCCTCATCCTCAAAACCGAGCTGTTGCCAGGCAATGGCCGTGTTGCAAATCTGCAAAATTTCATCCCATACCGAACCGAGAAGCAAATCAAATTGCCAGCCGGATTCGTTGCGGCCAAAGCGCTGTTCGTTGATAAAGCTCATAAACACAATTTCGACCGGGTCCATGCCTTTAAAATCCGCAACGGCCACGCGCAGGTCGTCCCATCGTTTTTCATCGAGAAATTCCTGCCACTCTTGTTTGGTGTCAAAATCAAAATAGCGCGCAAAGGCAAAATCACCAGCTTTTAAATCCACAGCGCTAAAAATATCAAACAAGGTGAGAT
>CAYPZM010000505.1:0-3547 GCA_964414825.1 uncultured Cytophagia bacterium
ACCTGGACAGCGGCGCGCCCTCTGCTCATCACACTGGTTCCGCAAGAGCAGCTTGGCGAATTTTTTGGATTGTATGCGCTTTCTGGCAAGGTGGCGGCGATTTTTGGCCCGTTGCTCTGGAGCTCTGCTGCTCTCGTTTTTGCTGTATACGGAGATGTTGTAAAATACAAAGCCGCCATTGGTCTTCTGGTTTTAGTTATGACAGCCGGCCTGATGGTATTGTGGAAAGTTCCGGATTTGCATCGGCAACAAAAATATCACTAAACTGTCGAGTGTTCATCTTTGAGCCAAATGTCGAAATGTGATGCACCGGTACCACAATGACCATAAGACTCTCCAGTCTTGTTAAAAAAATCGTTTCTTATCAAGTGACAATTTTGAACTTATGGAACAATAATCCGCAAGAGACTGTTGTCTTTTTATTACTAATTGGAAATCTTGGTATATTTTTTGAAGCACAACCCCCAAATATGAAAAAATACAAAAAAAGAAGAATAGAACCCTTACACTATGATGTTACTCATTTGTATGGTAATTGCAGCTCTATGAAACCGTTACACAAAAGAGCCTTAAATTTTTGGTTTATGTTGATCTTTGTTTGTGGTCTGCAAGCGCAAGAGCAATCGAAGACCAGTGACTATGTGCTGGGCAATGAAGAACAACTGGAAATGGTAGTTGCCATTTGGGGCCAAGTGCGCCAGCCAGGCGAATATCGCGTACCCTATAATACCAATCTGGTGGAGCTTATCTCCATTTCCGGTGGTCCGACTAATGATGCCAAATTGGGAAAAGTTATATTGACCCGTTTATCGGCTGAATTTAGCCTGAGCGAGGAAGCACTAGAATCCATTGCACAACAATCACAAGATGAGAGTATAAACGAGCAAGAATTAAAAAGAAGATTGACAACGGCTTCACGCAAAATCATCCATTATGATGTAAGTAAATATTTGGGAGATCAAGATATGCTCGAACCGCCACCCTTGCTAAAGCCCGGCGATGTAGTCCATGTGCGAACCAGCGCCTGGACGAGGTGGCGGGAAGCCATTCGTGTGATTCACGAAGTGGCACTCATTGCGAGTATTTATGCCTGGTATTTGAGAGCTAGATAGAGAGGATGACATTTTGAATTCATCAGAAAAAGAACAATCTCCGGTACATGCGTTTCTGGATATAATATTCAGGCGGGGATGGTACATTCTGATCTGCGTTTTAGCCGTTTTAGCACCGGTAATGTATTACAATTCAACCGCACCAAGAATTTATCAAGCCACCACCACCATTATCTATGAAGATCCGCATCCACCTTTATCCACAACGCAACAAAATTTTCGCTACCCGGTCAATGAACCCCTGCTGAATCAGATACAGGAAATCAAAAGCCGTTCCGTAGCGCTTGAAGTGGTGGATGCACTTCCGGATTGGGTAAAGAGCCAAATTCCAATGCCCAAAAATCCTTCGCCCAACTTTGATAAAAATGCGTACTATGCGGCCATCATCAAAAGTAATATCGACGCCAACCCCGTGGCAGAGTCCGATGTGATTCAAATGACCGTACAAGCATCCAACGATCCCTACATGGCCATGACCGTTGCAAACACACTTTGTGATGTGTTGGAGCAACGCAATCTGCGCATCCGCCGAGAGGGAGTCAGCGATATGCGTGTGTTTATCGAAGAGCAGCTCCAATCTTACAAAAAGCAATTGAACCGTACTGAAAGTGCGCTACGACAATTCAAAGTAGCCAATCGCGTCACGTCGCTGGACAAAGAGGTCGAAGAGCAGCTCCAACTGGCCAAAAATATCGAGCTGATGTACCAGGAAGCCAAAAACGAGCTCGAACGTACGCGAGAATATTTAGCCTCGGTCAATCGAAAAATTCAATCGCAGCAAGCCTCGCTGATACCGTCCATTTCCAGCATTTCGGGACAGCGCGTTCAACAGCTAAAAACACAATTGGCGGCGTTGCAGGACAGTTACATAAAACTCCAGCTACAAGGCGTACCAAAAACCAATTCCAAAATGCAGCAGATGCGCAATGACATGGAAACCGTGCGCCAAAATTTGGCCGAAGAGGCACGCAAGGTAGCCGAGGACGATAATGTAATTGATCCGGTGTCGCAAATGGCGTCGCTATACCAAACTAAAGTGGAATTGGAATTAAAGCTGGAAATGCTGCAAACTCAGGAAAACTCTTTGGCACGTTCGCTACAGGAATATGAAGATTCGTTGCGGCAGCTTCCGGACAAAGAGTTTGAGCTTGCTCGGCTAACCCGTGAGCGCGATTTGGCGAATGGCTTGTACGTAATGCTCTCGGAACGGCGTGAGGAAGCCCGCATTAACGAGGCTGAAAAAATTGGCAACATGCGCATTATCGATCGGGCGCAATTGCCAAAAGCGCCAATCCTGCCGCGTACCCGGCTTAACTTGGCCATTGGGTTGATGCTCGGCTTGACTATTGGTCTGGGCTTGGCGTTCTTTTTGGAATCGTTGGACACCTCGCTCAAAACGCCGGAAGAAGTAGAAAGGAAAACCGGCTTGACCATTCAGGGGTCAATTCCCCGCATTAAACAATCCATCTCGGAGGTCAGCAGCAACGGCAACGGCAGAGGCAGTCCTTCAATTTTGGTAACCTATTCTTTGCCCACATCGCCGGCGTCGGAAGCGTACCGAACGTTGCGTACCAATTTACAGTTTTCCAATCTCTCGGAACGGCTGCGCTCGCTCATGATCACCAGCTCCGGCCCGCGCGAAGGCAAATCCACAACATCGGCCAACTTGGCTGTAGCTACGGCACAAATGGGGTTACGAACGCTGCTCATCGATGCGGATTTGCGACGGCCTACAATTCATAAACTTTTTCATTTAAACCGCGAACCCGGATTGTCGGATATTTTGGTGCACTACTACGATCTGTCCTCAAATGGCAATAACAACGGCAATTCCGACATGGATTTGGAAGATAATTTTGACGAGGACGTGGATTATTCCATTCGACAAGCATCGGTTCGTGCGGACAAGGCCTTGCAACAGATGGTTTCTCTCGATTTGTCCATCAAAGCCGCTATTCAACAAACCAGCGTAGAGCGGCTGGATGTGCTTAGCTGCGGCATGCTGCCGCCCAATCCATCCGAAATTTTGGCAAACGATACCATGAAAGATTTGCTCGCCCTGGTGCGAGAAAAGTACGAATTTGTCATTATTGATGCGCCACCCGTTATAGCCGTTACTGACGCGGCTGTGTTGGCGCCGCAGGTGGATGCAGCTGCGCTGGTGGTCGAATCCGGCCGCAACGACCGTGACATCATTTTAAAAGCAAAAAGTTTGCTCGATCGAGTTGGTGTGCATATCGTCGGTGCCATTTTAAATAATGTGCATGAAAAAAATCTCTACGGCGATTATGATTATTACTACAAGTACTATGCTAACGATTCGAAAAAAACGGCGAAAAGATCCACAATCTAGTCATACCTGCGTTATGGCCTGATAATTGCGTAACGCCACTGACAGCGATTCATTGATTTTATGAACAACCCTGCAATGGGGA
>CAYPZM010000506.1:0-3517 GCA_964414825.1 uncultured Cytophagia bacterium
AACACCCATAAGGAATACGGCGGTGATCGGTGGAGCCAGAAAACCAAGAATAGCCTGAATCAAACTGAATAAATCGAATCCCTTGATTTGAGAGACAGTAAAGGCAATGGCAGTTCCTGTCAGAGCTCCCAGCACGTTCATAATGCGCCCGACTCTCACGATAGTCCGTCGTGAGGCATCGGGTCGGAAATGTTTGACATAAATATCCATGGTAAAGATCGTACTCATGGAGTTTAAGGCCGAATCGATTGTGCTAATCAAGGCGGCAATTAATACCGCCATGATTAGCCCGACAAATCCTACCGGCATCGTGTGTGTGACCAAGGTCATGTATGCTTCATTCGAGTCCGATAGTCCGGGATACAGCACATAACAGAGGATGCCGGGAAGGATGAATAATGGGATGTCCAAAATTTTTAACCAAGCTGTAAAATTGGTGCCGAGTTGGCCTTGACGCAAATCCTTGGCTCCCAGCACGGATTGAACCATGGATTGATCTGTGCACCAAAACCAGATTCCCATGACGGGATAACCGAGAATAATAGCGAGCCACGGAAAGTCCTTGTCGGTCATGGGGCGTAATAAACTCCAGTAGGTATCAGGCGTTTTTGTAATCAAATCGGAAACCGATTCCAATTTAGTCAAACCAATAATGATAAATGCCAGCGAAGCCCCAATGAGCAGTAGCATTTGGAACACATTGGTATAGGCCACGGCATGGAGACCGCCTGCGATCGAGAAAAATGCAGCGATACTGATCAGAATCAAGATGGAGCACCACAATGGAAAATTGAGAATCTGGCTCAACAAGATACCGCCTGCATACAAGGTGAGACCTAGCCAGGATACGATAATAGTGACGAGTGTATACCAGGCGAGAAACCCTCGCGAGGTTTCGTTAAACCGTTTGCCTATAAACTCCGGCAATGTCGTGACATTGGATGCCAGATAGCGGGGAGCAAACACCATGGACAGCAGCATTATGAACGGAAAGGCATACCATGAAAAGTTTCCGGCAACGATGCCGGAAGTGTAACCGATACCGGCAGATGCAATAAGAAGAGACGGTCCGACATTTGTACCCCACATAGTCAGCCCAATACTCATCCAGCCAAGCTGATGACCGGCCAGAAAAAGATGGTCGTCAGTATTCTTCCGTTGTTTAAAACTAACCCAATATCCGATTGCAATCAGCACCAAAATATATAGTGCAACCACAATAAAATCCCAGGTATGCAGCTCCTCATGAACATTTATTATTGATGTCTGCATGTTCAACTCGTCGTAACCGCAGAAACAGGAAAGGACGAAACGTTTTCTATTTGGATGCCGCCAACCAACTTTCGAGCCTCAACCAATGCATTGACACGCGACTCGTACTCGGCAGGATATAAAATGTATATGTGATTGTCTTCCAGTTCTGTAAAATCAAGGCAAGTCTCGATTAATTGTTGCACAATATCTCGATCTTTTATCTGCGTCGGTGATTCTAATTTTTTTCTAATCAACTGTGCTTGGGGTGTCAACATTTGCCGCAGCACCTCGACTGGTTTGATGGGAAGTTTTGATTTATCGACACCACCCACAAGTTGATCTGCTGTCAGCAGATTATCGAAACAATACTTGTAGTTGGAGGGATTCACAATATGTGGAGCATTCGGTAGTGTGGGAGGCCACTGCCCATCCGAGTTGTAAGAGTTTGTCAGATGGAACCAAATACGTCTTTTTATGTCGGGCGCCATGTTCAACTGCATGATTTTTCGTCGGACTAAATCTTGCCACGGCCTCAACAATCGGGCGATCGGGGTGTTAGCCCACGTGGATGCACGCGCGCCGTGCCATGCAGAGTCATCATCAAAATTCAACAGATCTGTTATTGCGGGTAGAGCCTGGCATGCCGTTTCAAATGTGATAAAAGAGCCCATTTCGCTGCATCCACGGATCAGATTAATCAGTTTTTGTCGCGAATCCGCGGTCTTTTCAAATACATGATCCGGCTCGTTCTGGTATTTCAACCGAAACCATCCATTCGTCCCGATATATTCAGCATCGTCCGCAAAAATGATCAGCGCGCCTTCTGCCTCAGTTTTCGGCTGCTGAGAATACGTTTTTACAAGCTGCAAGTATTTTTCAAGCGAATAACCTTCCATTCCCATGAAATATCGTACGCCAAACTGGGCAACGCGATCGGTCCTTAAAAAGACTCGAAGAGATTCGGGCGGAATTCCATCAAGCCTTGAAAATGGAAAATGGATAGCGCGTTCCGATCCCGGCAAATCATAATTAAACGAAAAATCGTAGAACGAAGGTTGGTCACTAAATTCTATTTCATGGATTTCCGGTCGCAAGGGGTTGCCGTTGCCGTCCGAGCTGCGACTGAATGCTTCAAAATCGCCGAGCAGGTTTTTATATCCAGCATTCAGAATGATGTTGCCAAGATAGTGTTGCCATCCACATTCCGGATTCCAAAAACTTGTCGGCTGTTTTACGAGATGTTTTTTGTAGGCATCCAGCGCAAACTTGATACACCAACGGCCATCTTCTTCCGGGAAATTAGCCAGCATGGGATGGGCATAGGGTGATCCCATAAATTCGCATTGTCCGCTTTGTATGGCATCATTTAATTTATCGAGAACATCCGGTGTTTTTTGAGCCATGTGATCCAGGGTATAACCCGAGGCCTCAAAAACATATTTCGTGGTTGGAAACTGCTCGCGCATGGTATCAATAATCATCTCATAACTATGCCGAATAACGAACTCGTAGCGCCATTCGGGCAAATAGGCATAGTTTAAATTTGCATGAAAAAGGAGTATGTAATTCATCGTTCCCCGTTATCCAGTATCGTGTCGGTTTCGTGCCAGTTATATATTCGCTGCATTTCGTTCCAGGGTGCATCATTAGCGTTATCGGTAGGGGCGATCAGCATGGCGGACATGAGTCGTTGCCATTCAATGAGTTTGCTATGAAAATTTATATAACGACTGTTCATATCCTCGATATTTCTCCCATCTGGATATGTAAGAATCATGACCAGTCGCGTATCCCGCAGGTAAATCCGAATAGATATAAAGCCGGCCTTTTTGGCTGCCTCGTTGACTTGGGGCCACACATGGTCCGCACTGTGATACTTTATATACTTTTCAATAATTTCCGGATCATCCAAAAGGTTACAGGTTAAAACCAATTCTTTCATTGGCGCATGCCTCTGTTTATTCTGGTAAAGAATAGCAATTTAGACCGTATTATCCAGGATACACTGCGATAATTAATTGTTGCTTTTGGATTTGATTTAAAATACAACTTGCGGACGGGTAGGGATTCAACCCGTCCGCATAGTGATATTGTTCTAACGCACCAGAAGCATTTTTTGGGTTAAATTTGCATGTTCGGTTTCTAACTTGTAAAAGTAAACGCCACTGGGTACATCATTGCCGGCCCAATCCTGACCGTTCCAGGTTATATTGTGATTTCCTGCCGCAACGGATCTGTTCATCAAGCTAACGATGTTCTGCCC
>CAYPZM010000507.1:0-3494 GCA_964414825.1 uncultured Cytophagia bacterium
ACATCAAATTGTTTCTAAATCTTCAAAAATAATCGGGTTTTTAAAGTAGACTCAAAACATAAAGACAAACTCGCAAAGAAGCAAGCACATATTTATTCCGCCATCTCCCGAAAGCGTTTTGAAAACGGCTTGGCGTTGATATCAGGGCCAATTGCGATTATCTCGGTCGGGCCCACATAGCTCTGAATTTCTGTTATATAAAGATCGCCCAGGGTGGACTGAATTTTCACCGCAGTGCCATCGTTGAGCTGGGCGTGGCCTTTTAGTCTATAAACGTCGGCGAGGAATTCGTTGAGGAAAACGTTCAGGCTTTCTCGCGATAGTTTTCGCGTGGATTTGATGACCGCGGTGCCGATCTCCGGCCGGCCCTGGGGTTCAAAGTGTGCCAATTCAGTTTTCTGTTGAACGGCAACGGGCAGATCGATTGAATCCAGCTCTATGTTTTCATTACAATAGGATGTTTGCAACACCTCAGCAAACGGATTCATCTCACGAACCCGATGGAGAACCTCGTCTATTTTTGCTTGATCCGTTTTGTCGATTTTGTTTACAACAACCACATCCGCCACGCGGACTTGATGGGTGAGCCGCACATTCACCCGCTCCATCTGCAAAAACGACGACGCATCCACAATACACCACATCTTGCCGAGAAACACGCGGCCGATCAATTCCGGCGCTTGCAGAATTTCCACCACGGCAATAGGATCGGACAATCCCGAAGCTTCGAGAAATACCGCATTAAGATTGAACTCGTCGACAAACTGCGACAATCCGGTTTTAAAATCCGCAACCCGGCACACACAAAACACCGAGCCGCGATTAACTTCCAGCAGCGAAAAAGCTTTGCCGGTGTGCCGCAGCTCCGCCGCATCGACATTCAGTGCGGCAAATTCATTTTGCACCACGCCGATTTTTAGTGTGTCGGCATAATGCTCGACGATCCGTTTCAGCAGCGTGGTTTTGCCGCTGCCGAGAAAACCGGTGATGATGTAGAGGGGGATGGACATGGGCCATTCATCTTTTTTTTTAGAACTTTCACTTTTTTTCTTGACCGCATCTCTTTTTTTTACAATTTAAGAAAGCAAAGTTATCATTACAATCACTTCCGGGGAAACATCCAAATTTTAACACACATAGGGGAAAATTAAAATGCGTCTTTTTGAAACCTTTATCGAAACCATGTTTTGTTTGAAAACTGAAAGATTTTTTAAATTACAAATGGCACTGCTCTTGGTTTCAAGTTTGTTCAGCGAATCAGCCACTAGCCGCAACTACGATCCGATTAGCCGCCACCAAATGAACGCCGAGTCTATCATTTCCATAAACAAGCCTGCTTTAAACCAAACAACAATTCGCGAGACCAACTGGTCATTTCTCGGCCCGGAACTGGCGCGTATAGAAATGATCGAAACCTCGGTTACGGGTGACACGGTTTTTATTGCGGGCGGCGCACATTTGTTTTTATCTGAAAACCGAGGCCAGACCTGGTCCCGCCGTATGAACAAAACCAGCATTTACCCAACTCTTCCTTTGACTAATTTTGCGCACTATGCTCACCGCACACTCTATTCGGCCACATCATTAGGATTGTACAAGAGCCAGGATTTTGGCCACACATGGCAAAAATTGGTGACCTCGCTTACGGTCTCGTTTACGGCCATCTATGCGGATACAATCGATCCGAACCGATTGTATGCCGCCACGTATCGTGAAGATGCCAGCTTTGGCGGATTTATCACTTCAGCCGACGGCGGCTTGACCTGGCAGCGCAAAAACAACGGACTGGAAAGCACTTCCATTTATAAACTCGTACGATCGCCAGTCCATCCGCATTCCTTTTATGCCTGTACAGCCAAAGGTCTGTTTTATACCGCAAATGCGGGCGACACCTGGGTTGCGCTGAACGGCAACCTGGCACCGCAACAAATCCTGGCCTTTGCCATTTCCCCTTCTGATTCCAATCGCCTCTTTCTCGGCACCTTTGATGCTTTGTACGCCAGCGCCGACCACGGCGAACAGTGGGAATCAATTACACCGCCCGTTTCTTTACCGGAGACTCGAGCCATTGCGGTGCAAGATTCCCTGCTGCTGGTCGGCACGAAAATCGGTGTGTATAAAAGTGAAAATCTGGGCGCAACCTGGCGAAACGTGTCATCCGGATTACAAAACTTGAGCGTTACGGATATAAAAGTGGTCAACGATCTGATCTATTTGTCGACGATGGAGGGCTTTTACCTCAGCACGGACGCCGGCGAAACCTGGGAGCGGCGCAACAGCGGCTTGAATGGAATGGGTTGCTCGGATTTGGCATTGGGACAAGGACGCCTTTTTTTTGGCACGCCAGGCGCCGGAATTTATACCTATACGGAACAACAGTGGAACGATGCCGAAGTGGATGAGAGTTTTTGCTTGATCAGCGATCTGACCTGGAGCCCGTTGAACCAGGCTCTGTATGCCGGCTATATTTCAACCTTTGATCCGGCGCTGGGAAAATCAAAATCGGGAATAATGATCTATTCGCCGCAAGCGGACAGTTTGAGCAACATCGAGATGAACCATATGTATGTTTCCGATGTGGCGCCTAGTTTGTTGGAGCCGGGCACCTTGTTTGTCGGCGCTTTAGAGGGAGCCTATCGGTCGCTCGATTTTGGCTCGAGCTGGCAAACCTCCGGTTTTGACATGCAGGAATTTTTTTGTCTCCGGCCTTCCCCGTTTGACGCCAATGTTGTGCTGGCCGGGGTTAATGCGGTTCTCAGTAACCCGGACAGCAAAAAAGGCATATTTAAATCCACGGACAAGGCCGAATCGTTCTTGTACCGATGCTGGCTGGTCGAAAATTATGTGTCAACGGCAAGCAATATCGTATTTCACTCCTCTAGTCCGGATACCTTGTATGCGGCCAACAGCCGTGGCGTGCTGTATTCGTACGACAGCGGCGACAATTGGAACATCCGGAATAATTTGCCCAACGGCGAGGCCTTTTACGTGAATACAGTGTGCTGTCATCCGTTTTTGGGGCGGACGCGTGTATGCCGGCGGCGACCGACTTTATGTCAGCAACGATGCCGGGCTTTCCTGGCAGGTGTTGGCCGAGCTGCCAGACGGGGCCGGGATCATTGGTGCGATGGTTATCGATCCGGAACTTCCGGAAGAGATTTATATCGGGACATCCGCAAACGGTCTGTTGCGATACATTCACAAGCCGACGCGCGTGGCGGAAAAGCAAGAGCGACCCACAGAATTTATGTTGAGAAATGATCCCAATCCGTTTAATGCTTCCACGCGTATTCGATTTTCAACTCCGCAAAACGACCGGGTTACTTTGACCCTTTTCGACATCCGCGGCAAAGCTGTAAAAACACTTGTTGATAAAAATTATCCGACGGGCGAACATTATGTTGTTTGGGATGGGACAAACGCGCTGGGGCAAGCGGTTGCCAGCGGGGTGTATGTTTGCAAAATATCGATTGGGGAATATTCCGCGGGTCGAA
>CAYPZM010000508.1:0-3489 GCA_964414825.1 uncultured Cytophagia bacterium
CGAGCTCGTTTGCCTTGTCCGCATCAAACTTGCCAGGTTTATCCGATTCTTGCAAACGGTAGCCGAGACAGGGAGAACTGTGCAGCAAATTTTGCGAAGAGATGAAGAATTGCCCTTCCCGAAAGCTTTCCTTATTATCGGGTGAAAGTTCGATAATGTTAAGCGGATATTGCACCGCGTATTTGGAGACCTGACTCATACAATCGATAAAATCCTGAATGCCTGGCGGACCATAAATGGACAGAGGCGCTTCTCGTCCTAAAAGTTGTTGCGATGATAAAAATCCGGGCAAGCCGAAAATGTGATCGCCGTGCAAATGCGAAATCAAAATCGTGCGGATTTTTGCCGGCGAAAGTCCGGCTTGCATCAACTTTAATTGGGTAGCTTCACCGCAATCGCATAAAACAAAACGATTTTCGCGAATGATGGCCAGTGAGGGTAAGCCCCGCGACAACGACGGCGCTGCCGCACCGGTGCCGAGAAATACAATGTGTGCCGTGTCTGTCATGATCCAGTCGCTTATTGGGATGGTGCGGTTTTTTTCTTGCCGATTTTATTTTCTGTTCCGTTTTTTAGCCGTTTTATGTTTGAACGATGCGTAAAAATGATCAAGGCCGCGGCGATAAAGCTAAACACGTACAAAGACGTTGCGACTGGAATATTAAACACATAGCGAAACAAAGTGAGGGCAATCGGCAAGGTCACTGCCGCGGACATGGAGCTGACGGAGACAATTTTCGACACAAACAGCACAATAAAAAATACGACCAGGCAAATCAGCAAAGCAACCGGGAACAGCGCAGCCAGCATTCCGGCGGCCGTGCCCACACCTTTGCCGCCGCGAAAGTTGGCAAAGATCGTCCAAATATGCCCGCAAATGGCGGCGACACCGGCAAGGATCATCACCAAACCGTGATCCAGCGGTATGGAATCGATAACGATCCTCGACACCCAAAATGTTGCCGCAAAGCCTTTAAAGCCGTCAAACAGCATCACAAAAATGCCGGGGCCAGCGCCGAGCACGCGAAACACATTGGTACCGCCGGCATTGCCGCTGCCGTGTTGACGAATGTCGATACCGCGCAAAAGCTTGCCCGTAATAATGCTGGTAGGAAAGGAGCCGATGATGTACGAAAGCACAACAATGACAAGGAGACTGATCATGACATCACCCTAACAATAAAGTTTCCACAGTTATTTATGACGGGAATATAGCAATTTATCGATAGAATAAAAATTTGAAAAGGCGATTTTTTTGCAGTTTTGCGGAGAGAATTCGACTGCTCAAGATTGGCGCTTCAAGTAACCATGTAATTTACTTTTTAATGGGTCCGCAAACGGCCCGTGCAGTGCCAGCGCCAATTGTGTATGCAGGTAGCCGAGCGGATTGCCCATGTCCAGCCGTTCACCCGCAACTTCCAATCCAATGCCGCCCTCGCTTTTGAGAAGTTCATCCAGCGCCGAGGTGAGCTGTATTTCGCCACCGGAACGTTTATTCGCGCGGACGTGCTCTTCCAGGATTTCAAAAACCGTAGGCGACAGCGCGTAAATACCAAATATCGTTAAAAAAATGTGCGGTGGCAACTCCTGAATGGCGAGGTGTGTTGTGGCATATTCGGGACTTGGCTTTTCGGCAATGCGATCCAGATCGTAAATGCCATATCGCGAATCCACGAGCGCACCGCCCACGGTCCCGAACAAATAGAGTTCATCGCTAGATGTTTGCTGCACTGCAAAAATGGATTTTTTAAACCGCTCATAAAACTCGACCACCTGTTGAACACAAGAGTTCTCCACATGCGACAAAAATATGTGATCGCCCAACAGCAACAAGACGGGATCATTGTCAACCCATTCTTTCGCGCAATATACGGCGTGGCCAAATCCGTGCTGCTCGGTCTGGTGAATATAGGTGATGGTGTGCCGCATTTTTTTCAACAATTCCGACTGTTTCAAGCCCCAGGATTTGTTTTGAAACGCAGCGGAATCCGAATCGGACAATTCCTGAAAATGCGTTTTAAATTGCTTCTCCTCGCCGGGCTGAACAATAATGGCAATTTCTTCGATACCGGCATTCAACACCTGCTCGATTATGATTTGAATCGTGGGTTTGGTGATGCCGTCCAGGTCTACCAATGGGAACAACTCTTTTTGCACGGCATTGGTGGCCGGATATTGACGCGTGCCCTTGCCGGCCGCGGTGATGATGGCTTTTTTTAACATTGTAATTTCCGCTAAAACATTTTAATAACGATTACTAAAAAGGATAACAATTGCGGAGGGTAGAAATTTCTAAACGCCGAGCCGCTGAACCTGCCGGGGAAGCATTGAAAAGACTTTCATGAGCCAGCCAGAGGAATGTCCGACCTCATTTTAGTTCGGCATAAATAGGCCGAACGATCATTGGGATGAAAATAAAAAAGGCTTGCCAGATTTGGCAAGCCTCGTCAGTTTATCTGGCCTGTTTTAAAAAGCGTAGATAGTCAGAGTCAGTACTTAGAATAAGCGTACTTGTAGAGTCTATAGTTTGTCGATAGCTTTCTAACGTTTGCAAAAAGCTGTAAAACTCGGGATCGCGTGAAAAAGCGCTGGCGTAAATTTCCGTAGCTTCTGCATCGGCTTTACCTTCGATCTCTTGCGCGGTACGGTAGGCTTCGGATTGAATGCGCTGCAATTCCTTTTGCATTTGTCCTTGAATTTCCGCCCTGCGACCTTGACCTTCGGAGCGGTACAATTGCGCGATGCGGTTACGTTCGGAAATCATGCGATCGAACACTTTTTCTCGCACATCTTGAATGTAATTTACCTGTTTGATGCGGATGTCCAAGACCTCAATGCCGTATTGCGGTACAGTTGCTTGCACCTTTTCTAAAATGGAGCGTGTAATGGCAAGACGGCCTTTTTCAATTTTTAACGAATCGACCTGGATGATCATATCTTCCATTTCTTCGGAAGAGACTTCCATGGTACGATTCGAATTCCGTACGACCTCAATCAACAGATTCTCCGAGATAAAATCGCGCGTAACGCCATCCATAATATCATCAAGTCGGCTTTGAGCATTACGTTCGTTATTCACGGACTGATAAAAACGCAGTGGGTCCGCAATACGCCAGCGAGCAAACGTATCCACCACAATATATTTTTTATCTTTGGTGGGAATTTGATTTTGATCGCCATCCCATTCCATGATCCGCTTTTCAAAAAAGATGGCCTTTTGAATAAAGGGCAATTTGAAATGCAAACCGGCAGTGGTTGTCGGTTCGCCAATGGGGTCGCCAAACTGCGTGATGATCGCCTGCTGCGTCTCATCCACAATATAAATGGAGCTGGTAAGAATAATAACGAGAGCAAAAACGAGAGCACCGATCAGAATTGTTCGATTATTCCTCATTGTACACCTCCGTTCCCAAGTTGCAAGAGCGGGAGAAAGGATTCCAAATCCTCATCCACAATATATTTTTTATCTAATTTGGGGAACACATCTTG
>CAYPZM010000509.1:0-3483 GCA_964414825.1 uncultured Cytophagia bacterium
TGGCGCGACACCGTCTAGGTCGTGACGTGGCCCTACCTTTTTCTTCGACAGCGTTGATATTGCGCGTACGGATTCTGACATTGTCAAAAGTTGCTGTGGAAGTCATGGTGTTCTCATGCGATGTTACAGCCATGCCGACATAGATTTGCTCGCTCATGACAATTTCGACGGAACCAACTTTGAGCCATGCTTTGCCATCGTCCGAAATCCATCCCTGGAACAAATCTCCAATGCGCTGGATTTTGACATAGTGCGGAGCTGTAACATCAACCGTGTGGTCCAGACCGTTGATGCTCTGCGATTCACCGCCGGCTTCCGGGCGCCACTGGAAGGTTGCTCCGTTCTGCGCCGTAAGTGCCATAATAGCGTGTGTCGATTCACCGGTTAGTTCGTCGCGAATCATCAGACCGCCTTTTGTCCATTCATGAGATTCGGTGAGGCCCGTTAGTTGGGCTGTGATATCCACATCGCCTTTGAGCACCTGGAAGGCCATGCGGAACTCGTCCGTGGTGCCCCAAATATCAGAGCCGCCACCCACAACGTCCCATACGCCGTCGGATTCCATTGCGCTGCCTTCCATACCCACAGCGCCAATGTCCATGGTCAACCAGTCTTCCGGTAGCGCGTTCGGCGCGTACAGCGGAGCAACCGGGTTGACCAGCGTGGTGTCACGCAAGTTTGTTGCCATAAAGCTCAACATGTGATCATCCATGAACTGTACGGTACCATGATGGGTCGGAGTGTTCCAAACATTATCGTTTAGGACCGTCGCAAAAGAAACAGAACCTTCGCGCTCTGCCACGTCGTTGTCGTGATTCATGGTCGCCATGCCAAAAATGGTGCCGGCTTCTGGAACGATGGGACCACGTGTATCATCCATAATGATGTTCCACGGCACACGCATTTCGAGCACATAACCATCACTTGTTGTCTTGCGTGCATAATCTTCAGGTGTGGATTCGAGAGCGATATTATGACCAGCAAGATTAACAACACCTGCCAAAGCGGCTGGATCGGCATCGGCAGAATCAAGTGCTGTGATGTGGAATCCTATCTGTCCTTGAGTCACTTCAGCCAATGGATCCGGATCAAAGTAGACTTCAAAAACATCGTTTTGCCAGGATGTTGCGTTGTTCACATTAACGACATCATCTTTGACTTCTTCGTACAAGTAAAGATAGGTGCTGTCCCAGGCCGCCCACAGGAAGGCTGAGAGGTCATCGGCATCATCCGGCTGGCCATTGGTGTTATAGGCCGCTGCCGGAATGGAGAGGTAACCATTTTCCGGGCCGGTGAGCACATTGTACCAGGAATCTTTTTCCGCATCAATGGCGATGTTAAAGTTGAGTTCGGGATCTGTGGGTTCGCTGCTGATTTCGATATCAGTGAATTCGGCGGTGGTGTAGACGCCGTAAACGTGCGATGTGACAGCCAACCCAACCTGTACCGGATCCGCCATCGTGACTTGTTGACGGCCAACAAAGTCCCACAGTTCGCCATCAGGTGACGAGTAACCGTAGAACATATCTCCCATTTTGATCAACTTGACAAAATAGGGGGCCTTGATCGGATCATCGGAATTGTGAACGCTAAAGCTTTCACCGCCGAGCATCGTACGGCCCTGCATAGCATCGCCGTTTCCAGTCGTCATGGCCATTATCACATGTGCCGAGCTATCGGAGAGTCCGTCACGAACCATGACGCCGGCTTTGGCCCAATTGTGAACGGAGTCGAGGCGCGCCACTTGAGCAGTGATTTCAACATCGCCGGACATGGTGATAAAGGTGTGACGCAAGTCATCTTTGGTGCCCCAGATATCGCTACCTGACGCTGTAACCGTGACTTTACCGTCCATGTATTCGGCCGTGCCAGGAGCATCCATGGCATCACCAATGTCGAGTGTACGCCATGGAAATGGCAGCGTGTTGGTTTCGTAAACTTCCGCTCTCAGGTTGACGAGTGAGGTGTCACGTGCACTTGCGGCGGTGAATTTTAATTTGTTGTCTTCCATGAATTCGATTGTACCATGGTGGGCCGGTGTGTTCCACACATTGTCGTTGAGCACAGTCGCAAAAGACACAGACCCTTCACGCTCTGCAACATCATTGTCATGGTTCATGGTCGCCATACCGAAAATATTACCGACTTCCGGCACGATTGGGCCACGCGTATCATCCAAAATGATGTTCCACGGTACGCGCATTTCGAGCACATAACCGTCCTCAGTTGTCTTGCGTGCATAATCCTCGGATGTAGATTCGAGGGCGATATTATGACCGGCAAGATTGACAACACCGGCTGGTTCCTCGGCATCCGCAGAATCGAGTGCTGTGATATGGAAGCCTATTTGTCCTTGTGTAACCTCAGCCATCGGATCCGGATCGAAATAGACTTCAAACACATCGTTTTGCCAGGATGTGGCGTTATTCACATTAACGACGTTGTCTTTGACTTCTTCGTAAAGATAGAGATATGTTTCATCCCACGCGGCCCACAACACGGCGGAGAGGTCGGCATCATCTGCCGGTTCACCATTCGTATTATATGCAGAAGCTGGAATGATCACTTTGCCATCTTCTTTGCCCATGAGCGTTTCGAACCAGGCATCTTTTTCGGCGTCGATGCTGATTGAAAATTCGGTTTCTGTAGAGTAGGTTACATTGGCAAACAGCATAGTGCCGCGGCCCGAGAGATACCAGTTACCGTCACCGGCGTATAAGAAAATTTCGTTGCCAGTGAATGGCGTACCCGTATCCAGCAATGGACCCGCAAGGCCGGCGGATGCATCAAAATTAAACCAGACGGCAAATTTGCTCATTACATCCATTTGGCCTACTGGAATGTTGATCGGGAAAAAACCAACATTGGGTACGGTCACGTTGGTGTCCGTCAAAACTTCGGTAGGAGCAAGTGGATCATCTTCCCACAATGCCACCTTTACATTAACCACATCTTCGGCATCGCCAGGATTATAGAGCCAAATGTCAACCGAATTAACGGAAAACTTGGTAGCGCCCGGAAGTTTTGCCAGAGCGTCGAACATAACCACACGATTACTGGTTGTATAGCTGGCAATGTCGCCATTAAAGTAACTCAGCGTGGCTGTTCCGGCGGGATCGATATAGATACGCTCGGTCATGGCGTCATTGTCGGGAACCATGTCGCCCGTCAGATCGGTGTAGGTTGTGACGTCAACACTATCAGCCATGGGTACAGTAACGTCAAAGATGCGCAAACTATCGGCAAACGGTTCAAGATCCAAGCGAGGGGGAACAGGAGTTGGAGAGTTGTCATCAAAATAGTACCAAAGGCCAATGGTTTGCGCCTCAAAGCCGAGGTTTGATACCGTTGGAGCCAGTTGCGTCGGTAGTCCAGCGGTTTGCGGATACCCAACTACAAAGCTGGTAACAGCGGCATCAGCAGGAACGCCGGAAATGGCCGTAACCTGGAAATCATCAAAGAAAGCGCCATCGGATTCTTCTT
>CAYPZM010000510.1:0-3465 GCA_964414825.1 uncultured Cytophagia bacterium
AATCAAGTCCGCGCCGTAGAGCGGGCTGATGTCATCCGGCGGACTGACCAGCAGGTACGACAAGTTTGTAAGATAGCCGACGGTGACGATGACGACGCTGCTGTCCGGTTGCGCGGCAAGCACCCGGCGATAAACACTCGTTGCGTTTTCCGCGCCTTCCCCCAGCCCTGCATCCCGCTGGAACTCGTCCGAGATGATACGGGCGTATTTGGAATTGCGGTACACGCCCAGGGTCTTGACGGCGCCGATCGGGATATCCGGCCGGCCGCAGTAGGTGTTGACCGCATCCACCGTGGGCACGGACCAGGGATTGAGACTGCTGACCATCGTGGCGAGAATCTCGGCGTCCCCGGCATCCGCCAGGCCGTGCAGCATCGCCAAAGCGCCGACGTCGTCAACGTCCGATTCCATGTCGGTATCGAAAATTATTTTGACCGGTTCGGAGGAAGCGGTGGTCATCGAAAACACGACCATCAAAAGCCAAAACAATCTCAAGTTTTCCAAAACAAGCTCTCCAGCGTTTATGCTTCTGATCTTTCTACATCTACAATGCTTTTGCTTTCAGCATATAAAGTATCAGGACACAAATCTTGCCCTGTCTGCCATTGAATGCTGCCTAAAAATGGACGCACAGAATTAAATTTACTTTTGTCGCAGAGTTCTTTAAATATCCCAATATTTAAATACGGCTTCATATCAAATATTTTAACTTCTTCATTTGTAAAAGTTAAAACAAGTGTGTAATCATCCTTTGGTTTGACGTCTTTTACTCTTGGATTCATAATATACCTCTATCTTAATGGGTCAATCTTGAAAATATTTTCACCATTAATAGCCAATTCCCAGTCAGCTATTAAATCTTCTTGATGTATCTCAATCCAGGCTTGGACGAGTTTCATTTTATTTGAAGGTATCTCTCCTTCCAAGAGTTCCCCATTCGGTATGGCAATCACTGCCTCGTGGTCCTGATATTTTACATGAATATGAGGTGTGTGATGTTTCCTGTTATCGAGATAATACATCGATATGATAATTCCATAAAACATGGAAATTATTGCCATGATTGTCCCTCATTAATTCATTTTTAGCCTAAAAACCATGTCGATTCTATTCTAAATATTTTATCTCAATAAAACAAATGATTTTGGTTTGATGGTGTTTGAGCTCGTTTCAACGTTTTGGCATAACGCCGATGTTCAAGTGCGCGGACAGTCAAACATCACCTTCGACACCTGTTAGGATTCAGCGCGCAAAAATTCCTTGACATCAGGGTTGATCCAAGCTGCCGAATCGTACTCTTGTTCTCTTTTTCTTGCTATCGGCATTATATGAATCCTACCAATTATATTTTTCGCGTTGCTAAAAACTTGTCATAAATTTAAATGATGTGTGATAAACTGACAAATCTCATCCATCGCCTCGGTGGCTTTGCGAAACATGGGCGCCAGCAGCGGATAGCAGTGCACCATGCCGTGGCCGGCGCGAAAGGTAACATCGACGCCGGCGGCTCTGGCTTTAGCGGCAAATTTTTCACCGTCTTTAAACAGCTCGTCGTTGGCGCCGGAATTGATGAGCAGCGGCGGCAGTCCCGTCAAGTCGCCGAATAGCGGTGAAATCAACGGATTATCAGCGGCATGTCCACCGATGTAATGCTTGCTGAACACCGTCCAGGAATCCAGCGGCGCCGGCGAGACTTTGTTTTTGGTGTGATACGAGTCGCTGGAACAGGTCAAATCCGTCCATGGCGACATGGCGACCGCGGCGGCGGGCATGGGCAGCTCGTGTTGTTTCAGCGCCAGCAGCAACGCCAGAGTCAGGCCGCCGCCGGCGGATTCTCCGGCAAGCACGATATCATTTGCGTTAAAGCCATTATTTAACAGCCAACGATAAACGGTTACTGAATCATCAATTGCAGCCGGGAACGGATGTTCCGGCGCCACAGCCGGTATTCGTACAACAGGTTGGTGACGCCGCACGACTGCGCAAACTTGGCAACGATACCGCGATGATCGCTACACGAGCCCGATACATAGCCGCCACCGTGTACCATCACCAGGGCGTCGGTATCAGCGCCGTGAGGTACAAGCCATTCAGCGGCAATGCCGTCCAGGGTATCTGTTTTCACGTCTAAACCCTCCGGCAGCTTGCCGAATTTGGCAACGCCCTTTTCGCATTCTTCCCGAAAGCCTTCAATTGACGTGTTGTCATCAAACCTGGGTTTGTGCAGCTTGCCGTTAAAAAGATGTTGGTTTCGCATCATCGCATTGAACATCCTGCTTTTCAGAGTGGGCATGGTGTTGTCTGTCCCTCGATTCGTATACAGTTATCGCCTGTTGTGAACTAGTGCAAATCAACCGGCTGAGTCAGCGCGCCGTTGGTGGCCACATCCCAGGCGGCAAAGCGCAGCCATTTTTTGTCGGAAACGTCCACCGGGATTTCGAACCGTTTTTTGCCGAACGGCCCAAGGTCGGCAGCGGAGACGATTTTACGGCCGGTCTCCTCGCCATCCCCCCACACCACTTCGATAAAATCCAGGGGAAAGGTCCACTCGACCTCGGCAACGAGCGTCCGCTTGGAACCGCTGCCTTTCAACTCCCAATGCGGGATAAGCACTTCGCCGCTGGTCATGAAATAGTCGCCGTCTTTCAGGGCGCTGATAATCGAGCTCATGTCATCAATCGACGGCACCTCGTCAATTTTCAGATAATTGACCGGCGACATGCCGTACGCATCATCCCACGGCGGTTTGCCGCGGTAACCCTTGTCGGAGCGGGCTTCGGAAATGGCAATGGCAAATTTCGGCGGCAGATCGCGGGCCGCCATCCAGTTGTTGGTTTGGTTCCACAGGGTTAAAAATCGATACTCGCCCAGCCGGGTTTCCGAGGCATCGATGCCCATGCCCCAGCGGTAGCCGAGACCGTGGTAATTCTCGTGTAAAAACTGCGGCGCATCTTTGATCGCCTCCGGATAGCCGGTGGAACGTTTGGTGTTCGGGTGCGGCATGGAGATGATGACATTTTCCCGTTCGGTCATGGCCATCATATCCGCCGGCGTGCCCAAATTGTAAACCGTGCTGTATTCCGGATGGGGTTCGGCAAGCGGCTCCCCCTCTTTGCGCTGCGGCACCCAGTACACCGGTTTGGGGAACAGAATATCGTAATGTCCGCCCATAAACGGCGGCCGGCCGCCGGTGCTGTTTTCGTCGTTTGGCATTACCAAAAAATCTTTGTCGGATTGACGTCGTGCCGCTTCATAGTATTCTTTCAGATCGTTGAGAAACAACTCGCCCTTGTCGTGCCGCCCCGGGCCGCGGACGCCGTCGATGATACTGAAAATATCAATGCCAACGGATTTGATGGTGGCGATGTCGTTCAAACGCTGATCAAAGCCGCCCAGTTCTTTGAGGCGCTTGACCAAACCGACGTGATAATGATGCCCCATCACTTTATAGCCGGGCAGCGGTTT
>CAYPZM010000511.1:0-3459 GCA_964414825.1 uncultured Cytophagia bacterium
ATAAGGCATTTTCTAGTTCGAGAATCATTTCGGCAAGTTTTTTGCGATGCGCGTAAAGCGGTTCCGGCTTTTTCGAGAAATCGGTCGTACTGCGGGTAATGGATTCCGGAACCTGCAACAAGGCTCGCGCGCGATTTACCAGTGTTTGGTGCCCGGAACGCTTTTCGAGCGAGTCGGCCAGGGTGCGCACCATCCACAAATATTCGTAATCTTCCAAGCCTTCGCGCAACATTTCCCAGCGGATCGAGCTCACCGGTTTTTCGTAATTTTTCTCAGTGTTCTCAAATACGGCTTTGGGCGGATAAATAAGCCGGCCATCGCCGTTGCCCCAGTATGTGACTTCGCCCGGTTTGACGGCGCCGCCGCTGCGATAGCTCATGGGATCCTTGTATGGATTTTGTACCTGCTCCGGAAATAAATTGCGGCTGGTCCAATAATTGGCCGACCACACCAAAATGCCATCCAAATGGTACTTCCAGCTCTGCCATATCCAGGTGCGCAGCTCCACGGCATAATGATCGATAAACAATGTGGCATAGGGCTCTTTGGGATTGGTGCAGATATACCACCACAAACGGTCGCCGGCTTTACGCCGCTGTTGTGCCGTTTCGGGCTGAAAACGGTGTGAAATGGGACACCATAAATCGACGGCATCGTACAATTCCGGTTCGGGCTGCTCGGTTAACATGCGTGTCAAGCGCGGAGCGGCCTCATGTATCAACTGCATGGTTTTGCGCACAAAATCATAGTCTTTGGGTTCGGGCTCGTCAAACCAATAGACATACGCCTTGTCGAGCGCACCGAGCTCGTCTAAATGCTGCTCCAATTGACTCAAATAGCTGGTCATGAGCGCGCGATATTCCGGCGTTCCCTGTTTGAATTGCGCTATTTGCCCATCCCGACGAAATTGAAACGAGCCGGCGGCCAGGCCTTTGAGATGCAATCGAAACGAGTTAAATCCCAATTTGTTGATGTAGCGTTCGTACGCCTGATCAAACTTTGTAAAATCGAGATGCGCGGTCAATGTTGCGAGATCAAAATCGACCTCGATGGGATACAGTACAAACGGATCGTACGGTGTAATGCGATGTTCGGAAAAACTTTTGAAATACAAATCCAAAAGTTCATTTAGCCGATCGGTTTCAGAAAGGTTGTGATATTTTTGAATAAACGAGGTAAACAAACTAAACGCGGTTTGCAAATGCGTTTCTTGTGGCAATGTAAAATCCCACACATGCACATGCAATGGGACCCGCGTGAGGTTGCCGTCTATTGCGACATTAATAGTGCCGCTATATTGACCGGCAGGGAAATTATTCGGCACATATATCAATATCCAGAACGGCTGATTTTGTCCGCCTTTGAGAGTGACCGGTCCGGAAAGTGGCGGCAGCGGGTCCGGCCATGGTCCCATCGTTCCCACCGGATCTGTTGGAATTTGAATATCCACATAATCCACAAGGCTAATGGATACCGAACCATCCGGTAAACGGCGTCCCGATTCGTGCACGAGCGGTGAAATCGATAAACTCGCTTGCACATCGCGCTGTGGTGACAATACGAGCTGCGCCGCTTCGTATTCATTACGGGCTTGCCAGAGCTGCACTGTTTGTCGAACCGGTGATTGGGGCGGATTCCGATACCGTCCGATCTTCCGCGTCGCATCACTCCACCACAGCGTCACGTTGTCATGGGTTCCCACCAATTGCCCATAATCTTCCCATTCTAAATAAGGGATGGTGTTCCTGCCGCGAGCTTGAAAGACCGGCTCTGAACGACCGTCCGCATAAATAGTGATGTCCTGATGGCCAGCCGTATTTTTCAAGCCGAGCTCTATTTTCTGCGGAGAATCGGGAGCTACACGAATGGATTTTTCTTCGGTATTGTACAAAATGCGATATGATGTGGTATTTTGCTGCTCTTGAATCGTAGCTTGCACGCGCTGCGGTGCTGGGGATGCTGCAAATTCCACGTCCAATCCCGGCATTGACTGGATGATGGAAAAATAATCGGTATGGCCATGAAATGTTAAAGCGGGCGGCCCGATATCGGCCTGATACCGATATTCATTAAATTGCAAACGCGCCAACAAGCCATCAGCCGAAATTCGAACATACATAGTCTCAGTCGGAAACAGCGGCAACGGCACATCAAACTCATATCGTCCAACAGCCGGACACGAGCCGAGATATACCCAGCCTTTGCCATCATTGCTGGCGGAAACTTTTAATTCCCCTTTAAATCTATAATTAACATTGATAAGGATATGAGCATTTTTCTGTATTCTCTCCGGAATGTGATGGCGATATATCACATAATTATCAAAATACAAATCCCAGCGAAACGTATTAAAGCGTGCTGTAAAATCTTCCAGAGTGCGAGATGCGTTGCTGCCAAGGTTCGCATAATAATAATGGGCGCGATAGTGCTGGCGGTTTAGAGATTCACCATCTCCAAGTGACACCCCGTTTTGAGTGCGGTACACAGCGCGTACAGGATAAATGCGCAGATTTTTAAACCAAACCATACCGTCGGTTTTAAAAGCGCCGAGGCGAATGTAACTCCCGGAGGTAGGCACCTGAAATAAAATACGTTTTTCCGTCCATTGTGTTTGGCCCTTGGTGTCCTTGTTGGCGAAATCGGTGCCGATCACCACGGCGTTACTCGATGTGCCGGGAGATATACGGGTTTCCACGAGCATCTCGTAAAAGTCGCCGGCTTTAAAATCATAATTCAATTTCCAATAAACCGCGCCTTGGCCGGTTCCGGCTACGGTGAGGCAACGTTCGCCGGTTTGCGGATCGTTTTTGTAACGACCCATCCCATCGACGAGCTGCCATCCAGGTTGCACAATGAGATCTTTGGCGCCGGTTTGAGATAGAAAAACGGTGAATAAAATAAGGATTGGGCAGAGATGTGTCATGGAACGATACAAATTGGTTAACCTTCGCCCTCAATTCGGGTGCCAATGACAATTTTATTCAGCCCGCTGCGCTTGGCAATATCCATGATTTCGACAATTTTGCCATGACTGGTTGCCTTGTCTGCATTGAGCACCAACGTCTTTTCTGCAATATTGGGAATCATTGCTTCGATTTCCCCGGCTAGGTTTTCCATGGTCACGGGCTTGTCTCCCAGAAAAATCTCGCCCTCTTTGGAAATGTGCATGACCAAATTCTCGAGTCGCGCTACTTCTTTGGACTGAATAGTCGGCAGCTCCAATTTCATGCCGGGCTGTTCGATAAAGCTGGACGACACCATAAAAAAGATGAGGAGGATAAACAGCACATCAATTAACGAGGTGATGTTGATGTTGGTGGTGGGCGGTAGTCCCGGCCGGGCCTCGTTCAGGATCTCCTTCACGGAATTTGCCGCCTCGATGAGGTTCTTCCCCGAACGTTTCTTTACCGACAGCGTGATCACCGGATTGCTATTGAGTTCGGCATAGGTTTCCCGGTC
>CAYPZM010000512.1:0-3458 GCA_964414825.1 uncultured Cytophagia bacterium
TTAACCCATCAAGATACCTATTGGTATTATTTATTTTTTTAAGACAAGAAACGTTTTGTAAACGGAGGTTGTATGGCACTCCTTGGTAAACGTTGTACGGTTTTGTGCTTGATCGCTTTACTGACGGCTTGTAATTCTGTTGATGTGCCCGAAAATACAACAAATCTTGAGCGAACGGCGAACCTTAAACCCGATTACAGTCACATTACGATTCCTCCCAATATTGCACCGCTCAATTTTCAAATTAAAGAGGAAGGAGAGGATTTCCTTGTCCGTGTCTCCTCGGCCCAAGGCGACGCGATTCTCGTACGAGATAAAAATGGCGTGATACAGTTTCCACAAGATAAATGGCGAGATTTGCTCGAACAGAATCGGGGCAATGAGTTGCAGTTTGAACTATTTATAAAACAACAAAGCGAGTGGTTACAGTTTACTTTATTTCGGAATAGAATTGCACAGGAGAAAATCGATCCGGTTTTGGTCTATCGCTTGATTAATCCGGCGTTTAAATATTGGAACAAGATGGGTATTTATCAACGCAATATTGAAACATTTGACCAGTCCCCGGTGCTTATTAATCGAATGACCGAAGAAAACTGTATGAATTGCCACAACTTTTGCTGGAACGATCCGCAAAACATGGTGTTTCATATGCGTTCCGGCAAAGCCTCCGGAACCTATATTTCAGTGGAGGGTGATTTTTTCAAAGTAAGCTTAAAAACCGATTTTAACCGTGGCGGCGCTTATCCGTCGTGGCATCCGAACGGCAATACCATCGCCTTTTCGGTGAACGATCTCACTATGTTTTATCACTCAACCGGCGAGAACCGCGATGTGTTGGATCGAAACTCGGATGTGGTGGTGTATCACATTGATAAAAATATGATTTCCGCATCGCCGCAAATAGCTGCCGAGGATCGGATGGAAACCTTTCCCTGTTGGTCTCCGGATGGCCAATGGTTATACTTTTGCAGTGCTCCGCCGCTGGAGACGTTTATCAACAAAGAAAGTGGCGACCTCGATTATGATAAAATCCGCTACAATTTAAAACGCGCCCGCTACAACGCAGAAACCGATACCTGGGGCGAGCTGGAAACCGTAATCGATGCGGAAGCGTTCGAAAAAAGCGTCATTATTCCGCGCCTCTCATCCGATGGAAAATTTGTACTGTTTTGTATGTCGGATTATGGCAGTTTTCCCATTTATCACAAGCAGAGCGATTTGTTCATGCTCGATGTGGCGACCGGCGATTTTGCGCCGTTGAACATCAACAGCGACGAAACGGACAGTTTTCATTGCTGGTCCAGCAACAGCCGCTGGATCGTATTTACCAGCAAGCGGCTTGACGGTATTTTAGGCAGACCCTTTATTTGTTATGTGGATGAGCAGGGTCGTACGGAAAAGGCATTTGTTCTGCCGCAAAAGGATCCGAATTTTTATGACAATTTTATAATCAATTACAATGTGCCTGAGCTGGCCAAACACAAAATCGATGTGAGTGCTCATGCATTAAGAAACCTGGCGTACGATAACGAGAACGTCGTTCAGGCCACGCTTGATCCGCGCGTTAAACCCAGAGGAACACGGGACAGCGGGGATATGGATGCGTTGTACCAGGGAAAACCGATAGTTAATGCATCGAATTGAACAGGAGATGAACCGGAACCTATGAAAACTCGGAGTATAGAAAGCAAAAACGGATTTAAATTTTATTGGTCTGTATTGGGGGAAAATCAGGCCCATCTTACTGCATCTGTGGTGGAAAAGCAGGAGAATATACAACAGCTTGCAGCAGAGGTGTATGAAACGATGTTGGCTTTTTTGAAAGCGCACAATTATCAAATAATTCATGAGCGCATTTTTGCCAGTCTGGATTTTCACGATTCCATACTCTCTTCGCGGCTATCCACCTTTGCGAATTATGATGTGGATTCTGATCTCCCGTTTACCTTTGTTCAAGGACATCCGGTATATGGCCAAGGACTGGCTGGAGTGCAAATCCGTGCCCTTCGCCCCGAAGAGCCGGAGGATGCGGTTTGGACAATAAAAGAAAATAATGTTCCGGTTGGACGCGCCTGGAAACGTCACGGCGTAACCCATGTGATGCTGCAGAATATTTACGGGGATCCAACGATAAATGATCGCTACGCACAAAGCTGCCGTATGTTTGATAGGGCGCAAAACATTCTGCAGCAAGAGAATATCCATTTCCGCAGTGTGGTGCGCACCTGGATTTATTTGGATGAAATTCTCGATTGGTACGGTGAGTTTAACCGCGCCCGTAATACACGTTTTACCGAGTACGGATTATTGGGATTATCTGAAAAAGAAAACACCGAAGCCGAGCAAATTTATTTGCCAGCCAGCACGGGAATTTTGGGGAAAAATCCGCACGGCGCCGCTGGCACTATGGACGTATGGGCTGTGGATTCCTCTAACAATGGCGTGTACATTTCGCAAACCAGCGGTGTCGAGCAAAAATCGCCTTATCGTTACGGGTCGGCGTTTTCGCGCGCCATGACACTCAAGGAAAAAGATGCCACCCATATTCTGCTCTCCGGCACCGCTTCTATTGACGAGCATGGCAAAACTGTGTATCTCGACAATCCGAGCGAGCAAATGCGTAAAACCCTCCAAGTGGTACAATCCTTGATAAAGTGGGAAGGCGCCTCGCTCGACCATATTCAAGAGGCAACCGTGTTTTTCAAATGTGCTAAAGATGCGCAATATTATGATAAAGTAGCCAAAGAATTTGGCATAAAAGACTTGCCCGCTGTCTTTGTGGTAGCGGATGTGTGTCGGCAGGATCTATTGTTTGAGATTGATGCGGCGATTGCGTTTTAATGTTGGGCAATAAAAAAGTGCACTTTAAACGATGTCTATATTAATCCGTTTAAATCCGGGGCTAAAAAAAAGGTCCTGAATTGTTTCAGGACCTTTTTTAGATAAAGCAAAAATGTACGATGTAAATCAAACCGTTTGGCTGATATAACCTTCACGACGAGCGTATTTTTCAAGTATCCGTTGTAACATGCGACGGCCTCTGAACAAACGGCTCATCACGGTACCGCTGGGTCGACCAATAATTTCGGCAATCTCTTTATAAGAAAAACCCTCTATATCAGCTAAAAGCACGACCATGCGGAACTCTTCTGAAAGCTGTGATAAAGCAGCGGTTATGTCATCGTCAAACAACTCTTCGTATTTGGATTCATCAAAGCCGCTCCATTCTCCAACTCGTTGAGCCGGCTCGTCATTCTCCAGCCCGTACGCCACTTTGTCAAGCTGAACTTGTTGCGGGGTACGCGCTTTTTTACGGTATTTGTTGATGAACGTGTTTGTTAGAATTTTAAATATCCACGCTTTAAAATTTGTACCCTCTTGGAACTTGTCAAAAAAACGAAAGGCCCTTAAATAAGTGTCTTGCACAAGGTCTTCCGCTTCTTCGGTGTTTCGTG
>CAYPZM010000513.1:0-3450 GCA_964414825.1 uncultured Cytophagia bacterium
GGTATTTCAAAATGTTTTTTATTCACATACAGAAAAGCATTAGCCCCAGGTCCTGTGGCGCTCCCGATTGGCCGACTATGGGGCGACGCGTCGGGCATCACGCCAACCGGTGCTGCCACATTGGTGACCTGGCAAGGCCTGTTTGCTCCACCCGATTTTAGCGTATTTTTGCAGCTTGATATTTTGGGATCGTTGAAACTGGCGCTCTGGCCGGTCATTTTTGCATTTTTGTTTACAGATATGTTTGACAGTTTATCCACGTTTATCGGCGTGGCCGAGGCCGCCAACCTTGTGGATGAAGAGGGCGAGCCACGGCGCATCAAAGGATCGCTTATTGTGGATGGCGTATCCACAACCATTTCCGGACTGTTCGGCACCAGTTCGGGTACCAGCTATATTGAATCGGCTACGGGAATTGAAGAAGGCGGGCGCACTGGTCTGACCGCTGTAGTGGCGGGACTGCTGTTTTTGCCGTTTATGTTTTTTTCGCCCTTATTGTCCATTGTTCCGGCCATTGCCACGGCTCCGGCGCTTATAATTGTTGGCGTGTTTATGATGCGACCGGTGCAAAAAATCAACTGGAGCCGGTTGGATGATGCCATTCCCGCATTATTAGCGCTGTTGCTCATTCCGCTTACCTATTCGATTACGCAAGGTATTGTGTGGGGATTTTTAAGCTGGACGGTCATTAAACTCGTGACCGGCAAGCGCGAGGATGTTAGTCCCACGCTACTCGTCATTGATTTGTTTGCGATTTTGGCGCTGGTTGTGTGACCTCATTCGGAGGTTCGTTTTTCAAACGTCCCTTTTTCGCGATTTTTAACCACTCCAGGCATGCGGTGCAAGGTGCCGTGAAAGGAGATGTAAATGCCTGGCTCGACGAGTTGCGACGCGTACAGCGCTTCAATAAAATTTTGCTGCGCATCGGAATTTTCAAATCCAAACGGTTTCATAGCTCCGGTGAGTACAAGAGGAATGGCAATGGGCGTGAGCTGCTCGAACAGGTATTGTGCGGTGACATCCATTGTATCAGTACCGTGGAGAATGACAATGGGCAAGCCATCGGGCAAAAAAGCGTTGACGGTTTGCAATATCTTTTCACGATCGTGGGCAGTCATTTCCAGCGAGTCTTTCCACAACAAATCGATGTGATGAATCTCTGTGTACGGCAACCGAATGCGTTTGAGCATTTCTTGCAAATGCGACCCACGATTCGAGAGCGTCCCCTCCAGTTCATCATAGGTTTTTTCAATGGTTCCGCCGGTGGTGATGACGATGACTTTCATGGTGTTGTATTCTCCCTTTTTAAGGATGGTTCAAATTTAATAAAAATATTCACACAAGAAACAAAAAATCGTAGCGGGTAATAAATTGTAAGCCATTTCAAACCTTGATTTTCGTATCCATCTCTTGTATATTCTTCAGCCCGAATGCTTACTTGCCTGCAATTTAAAAATGGAATGCTCCCATGAAACGTTACCGGCTGTTTTGGATTTTGTTCATTGCCACACCTCTATTTTCTCGCCCCATAAATGTCCCCCAGATTAATCAGATCATCCAGGAAAAGGACGCACAGTGGAGAGCCGAAGAAAATGCACTGACCGTGCTGTCCTTATCGGAACGCGCACAACGATTAGGATTGCTTGTGGATGAACCGCATCTCCCCTCCGATGTGCCGCTGGTTTCGCTACCGCCTGTGGAAACGCTGCCGGACTCGTTTGATTGGCGCGCTCATAACGGCAATTGGGTCACGCCGGTGCGCGATCAGGGTTCGTGCGGCAGTTGCTGGGCCTTTTCGGCGCTGGCGCAAGTGGAGGCGTGGTGGAATATTCAACACAATCAGCCGGATACCGAATTCGATCTCTCCGAACAGTTTTTGCTCTCGTGCAGCAATGCCGGCAATTGCGAGCAGGGCGGTTACATTCACAAATCCCTAGAATTTATGCAAACCAATCCGGTGCCTCTGGAATCCTACCTGCCCTATCAAGCCAGGTCGGATATTCCCTGTTTGTCGCATGGCGAATGGGAAGAAACCGCGGTCACCATTCCCGGCTGGGGCTATATCACCTACGGCGAAGCTCAAGTTGAAAATATTAAAAAAGCGTTGTTATACCATCCGGTATCGGCCAGCTTTGAGGTGTTTTCCGATTTTTATGCCTACCACAACGGCGTTTACGAGCACGTATTTGGCGCTTCCGAAGGCTGGCACGCAGTGCTGATCGTGGGCTGGAACGATGTCGAACAGAGCTGGATCGTTAAAAACAGTTGGGGCGATTCGTGGGGTGAGGACGGCTATTTTCGTATCAAATGGGGCGAGAGCAATTTTGGCATGCGCAATCCATTTATTTGGGACGCCTGGTCAACCGGAGCTTTGCAGGCTTCCACTCAAAGCATGTCATCTTTATTGACATTTGGCGATGTGGATACAGCCTTTTTCGACATCACCAATACCAGCAGTTCATCAATACAATTTTACACTTTGGAGTCATGGGCGGAGGAAGACGTTAACGACTGGCTGAGCATTGAAAACGGCTCTGGCAATTTATCCGCTGGCGAATCTCGTTCTGTGCGTTTGATTTATAACACCCGCGAGATCAAGCCCGGAAGTTATGCAAAGATATTGAGCATCTCTACCAATTCCCGAACACAACAGGACATTTTGATTAAATGCGCGTTGACTGTTGATCCGCCCGCAAAAGACGCCTGTGTAACCGCCATTCATCTGCCCCAAGCCGGATTTCCGTTGCTTTCCTGGTCATCGTGCTCGGCCACAATTAAGAACATTGGCACCCAAGTCATGACCAATTTTTATGTGGTATGCCACAGAGTGTTGAACGACCAAGCCGTGGCATCGGATACCGTGCACATCGGTTTCATGGGTGGCGGGCAAACTCGCGACATTGAATTTCCAGCTTTTAAAACCACGCGCACCGGTCAAGTCTCGTTTAACGTGTCCATTTTAAATGCAAAAAATGATTACAACGATTTTAATAATGATTTGAGCGATTCTACCCTGATCACCAACATGGTAGACAGCTTTGAATATCCTTCCGCATCATGGAGCACCCGGGACGGCTGGGGATTCAGTGACGTTTACAACGGCCACACCGGCAGCATGGCAGCGCACGTTTCGAACGGCACCATCCCTTATGACAATAATATGAATACGCTGCTCACATTTAATTCGGGTTTTGAATTGGCCGGCATCGACACGCTGTTTATTACCTACTGGACGCGTTACGTGACCTCCGATTCCAATGACTTATGTTTTGTTGAAACCAGTGCCGACAGTGTGCAGTGGCACATCGTCGATTCATTCACCGGAGTGCATCCGGCATGGGAACAACGCGTCATCAACATGACCGATTATGCTCTATCGGGTGCGGAAAAAGCTTGGGTACGTTTTCGGTTTACGTCCGACGCCCATGGCAATAGCATTGGCGTTTTGTT
>CAYPZM010000514.1:0-3438 GCA_964414825.1 uncultured Cytophagia bacterium
GGAGAAATGAAATTGGTTTTATCCCTTGTTGTTGTGTCATTGCTACCCTCACTTGCATTTACACAAAAAATAAAAATTGAATACCAACGCGGCTATTTGCACTCGGAGTTTATTTATTCTCTGGCGGAACGACCGACGCCGGAATGCCATGCCTCCACGCTCGAGGAGACCGGCGATGGCATTTTGGCCGCCTGGTTTGGCGGCACCGAAGAGGGCCACCCGGATGTGGGCATTTGGACGGCGCGTTACAAGGATCAACAATGGAGTGAGCCAGTAGAAGTGGCCACCGGAGTTGGGGGCGAAAAACGCTATCCCTGCTGGAATCCGGTGCTGTTTCAGCCTGACGAAGGGCCGCTGATGCTGTTTTACAAAGTCGGCCCCAACCCGCGCGAATGGTGGGGGATGTTAATTACCTCGACCGATAACGGTCACACGTGGTCGGAGGCGAAACGGCTGCCAGACGGCTTTTTCGGCCCCATCAAAAACAAACCGATTCACCTGGAAAATGGCGATATTTTATGCGGTTCCAGCACCGAAGATAATGGCTGGCAGGTGCACTTTGAGATCACATCGGATTTGGGAAAAACCTGGAAAAAAGTTGGACCGGTCAACAATCCCCAGCGTTTTGGCGCCATTCAGCCTACGATCTTAAAATACAAAACGTCCCGTGCACCAAAATACCAGGCGCTGTGCAGAAGTCGACAAAATCGCATCACCGAGGTGTGGTCCGAGGACCGCGCCAAATCCTGGTCCCGAATGCAAAAAATCAAACTGCCAAATCCCAACTCCGGGATCGACGGCGTCACTTTGGACGATTGGCGGCAATTTCTCGTCTACAATCACACCACCAAAGGTCGCTCGCCACTCGATGTAGCGCAATCTAAAAATGGCAAACGCTGGAAACAAATTTTACGGCTGGAAGAAGATAAAGGCGAATATTCTTATCCCGCCATTATTCAAGCATCTGATGGATTGGTTTATATTACCTACACGTGGAATCGGCAAACGATAAAGTTTGTGATGGTGGATCCGGCGAGGATCTAGCTGCCCGTTGGACGAATGTCCGAATTCATTGCTCGTCCGGCATAAAATATGCCGGACGGGTTTTGAATTATTTTTTACATTCCAGCAATCGCGCCATAATAATTCCCTCAATTTCCTGCAATCCGTGCAAGTCATCTTGAGAAAAATCACCGTCAATATCGATGATATTATATGCATGATCGCCCATATGGCGGTTGAGCATGTTGGCAATGTTCACACCCTTTTCCGCTAATAACCCGGTAATTTTGCCTACCATGGCGGGTATGTTTTTATTAATAACAATGATGCGATATTGGCTGGTAAAAGGCATTTCACAATCTGGGAAATTGACACAGTTTTTCAAATTGCCGCATTCAAAAAAGTCTTTGATTTGTGACGCGGCCATATACGCACAATTGTCCTCAGCTTCCGGCGTCGAAGCGCCCAGATGTGGAATGCCGATGACATTGTCCATTTGCAGCAGCTCCTCGTCCGGAAAATCGGTTACATAGTAGGCCACGATTTCTTCAGCAATGGCATCGCGCAGATCGGCATTGTTCACCAAGCCGTTGCGCGCAAAATTGAGGATGCGCACGCCTTTTTTCATCAATGCAAAACGCTCTTTGTTGATCATACCTTTGGTCTCGTCGGTGAGCGGCGCATGGATGCTGATGTAATCGGATTGCGAAATAAGGCTATCCAAACTCACCGACTTTTCGGTCGAGCGCGACAGTCCCCAGGCGCGATCCACAGAAATAAACGGATCGTACCCCAGCACTTTCATGCCCAGGGCAACAGCGTCGTTAGCCACCATAACACCAATGGCACCCAAGCCGATAATGCCAATGGTTTTGCCCTTGATCTCGGGCCCGCCAAATTGCGACTTGCCTTTTTCGATCAATTTCGGAACCTGGTCGCCTTCACCAATCAACGTTTTGGCCCATTCGATTCCCTGAACCACTTTTCGAGAGGAGAGAAATAGCCCGGCCAGCACCAGCTCTTTTACGCCATTTGCATTTGCACCCGGCGTGTTAAAGACCACAACACCGCGTTCTGTGCATGTTTCGATTGGAATGTTGTTGACGCCAGCTCCGGCACGCGCCACAGCTTTTAGCGACTCGGGCAGCTCCATATCGTGCATGTTGAAACTGCGAAGAATAATGCCGTCCGGATTATTAATCTCGGAGGAAATTTCATATTCGGCGCGCGGCAGTACATCCAGGCCAATAGGAGAAATTTTATTCAGCGTCTTAATTTTGTACATGATCTCTATCCTTTTGTCTAAACAGTGACTGATTGAATATTTGAGGATCAACAAAACACGAATGTGATTAAAGCTTTTCGTGCGAATTCGCAGATTTTGTGTGTGGATTCGTGTTTTGGGTTGTGTTTATGTAAATTATAGATTCCGAGACAATTATTTTTTATTTTTCTGCTCAAACGCCTTCATAAACTCAACCAGCTTTTGCACGCCTTTCACGGGCATGGCATTGTAAATGCTGGCGCGCATGCCGCCTACGGATCGGTGACCTTTGAGAGTTACCAATCCTTCATCAGCCGCTTCTTTGACAAACTGGGCATCCAGCTCGGCATCGCCGGTGACAAACGGCACATTCATCAGCGAGCGGTCTTTGGGTGTAACGGTTGCCTTGAACAGATCGGATTGATCGAGATAGTCATACAACATAGCCGCTTTTTCTTCATTTCGCTCCTGCATGGCCGAAACACCACCCTCTCTTTTCAGATGCTCGAACACCAGCTTGGCAATGTAAATAGAATGGCACGGCGGTGTATTGTACAGGGAATCGGCATCAGCCTGGGTTTTCCAGTCCAGCATAACCGGGGTAATATCGCGCGCATTACCCACCAAATCTTTCGCACAATGACAATGGTAACGCCAGCCGGGCCGATATTTTTTTGCGCACCGGCAAAGATAACAGCAAACTTGCTAATGTCATATACTTGTGATAAAATATTGGACGACATGTCCGCCACCAGTGGCACACTTCCTGTATCGGGAAGCGAGGTGAAGCGTGTGCCGTAAATCGTATTGTTGGTGACGATGTAAAAATAATCCGCATCCTGGGTAAAGGTCGATGGATCGAGCTCGGGAATATAACTAAAGGTTTTGTCCTCGGAAGAGGCAACCACATTGACCGTGCCGTAACGCTTGGCTTCGGAAATGGCCTTTTTTGACCAATTTCCTGTGTTGACAAAATCGGCTTTGCCGCTGCCATTCAACATATTCAATGGCACGGCGGAAAATTGCGTACTGGCGCCGCCTTGCAGGAACAACACGTAATAATCGTCCGGTATGTTCATAAGCTCGCGCAGCAAGGCCTCGGCATCTTTGTGGATGGCATCGTAGGTTTTGGAACGGTGGCTCATCTCCATAACCGACATGCCGGATCCCTG
>CAYPZM010000515.1:0-3425 GCA_964414825.1 uncultured Cytophagia bacterium
ATTGCTAAAACCCACACGTGTCTCATCATGTGCCTCTTTGGTTTTTCATTTACGGCTGCACAATAATCAACACCAAAAAAACCGTTCAGCTTCCCACCCGTTGTAGAATTTCGGGTTTGATAATGACGCCCAGCTCTTGTGCGCGCTGCAAATGGTGTGTGGCTTTTTCGCGGTTCCCCAAATTGTAATAGTTGATGGCCAGGGCATAGTGCGCCAATCCGTGGTTGGGTTGCAATGCTACCGCTTGTTCGAGGTAAGGAATGGCCTCTTCAAATTTTTGCGTTTCACCTCTTAAAATGCCCATGTTGTAAAGCGCTTCAACCTGATCCGGATCGAGCTCTTGCGCTTGTTGCAGTAGCAGCTCGGCCTCTACAAACAATCGTTTTTTGATGTAAATGGCCCCTTGCTTGGCCAGAAACAGCGCCTCTTCCGGTGCCAGGATAGCTGCATTTTGATATTCCTCCATGGCCAAGTCCCATTGGCCGACATATTCATACTGCTGACCTTGCAAGTAATGAGCATGGGCACGTTGATAGGCCGCTTGCTTCGGCAAATCCAGTGAGTCGAGGACTGTAGCATAAAGCTGGCGCGCGTCCTGGTCGTCCGGTTTTAGGTCTATAGCAATCTCGAAATGCTCCGCTGCTTTTTGATATTGTGCGATGTTGCGCAAAAATACCGCATATAGTAAATGCACATTTGCCGCATCGCTGTTGTACTCCAGCGCCCGTTCAAACGATTGGCGGGCTGCGCTGGTATCTTGCTGTAAATATCGGATGCGGCCAATTTCTGCATAAGCTTCGCCAAATGTTGGATAAAAGGCGAGGGATTGTTGACACGCTTCCAACGCAAATTCGAGCGAATCGATAGCGATAAACTGACGCGCTTGATTTAGGCGCGCATGCGCGAGCATCACCTGAGCTCTAGCCTGGTCACCCTGTCGCTGAAAGACCACAGCCAGGTTTTCGTAAGGCTGAATGAGCATAGGCTGCAAATTGATAGCGCGCTGCAAATCATTTTTTGCTTCTTCCAATTGGCCGGTCAGAAGCTTGGCTTTGCCGAGATTGTTGTACATCATGGCATAGTCCGAGGCCATGTCACTCACATCCACACAAGCGCCGAACAGGTCGCTAAATCCTTGAGTTAAATTTTGGCCCTGTTGAAAGTAACGCGTTTCCAAAAAATCGGGGTACAGCTCCAAGGCGCGCTGATAGGCTGAATGTGCCTGCTCAATTTGATTGTTCTCGAACAACACATTGCCCATATTGTTGTATACCAGCGCATACGCCGGTTCCAATTCAACTGCCTTGTTGAACGACTGAAGAGCCAATTTGTCCTGTCCCAGCATCATGTAGATGTTGCCGCGCTGCAAGTAAAACATGGCATAAGTGCTGTCGATTTGTATTGCTCTAGAGACGTAATTCAGTGCCGTGATGGGAGAGTCCAGGCGTTGCAACCCAACGGACAAATTGAATAGCACGGCCGAGGCTGTGCTGTCAATGTCCAACGCACGATAAAAATCATCGATCGCCGCATCGTAACTGCCCTGATTCATGAGAACAAGTCCGTGGTTGTTGAGCGCGCCAATCAGATTTGGATTTATGCGCAGCGCTTTTTCATAATGTTCACGTGCTTCTTCGAGCTTGCATTTACGAGCATAGGTGTTGCCCAAAAAAAAGTGGGTTTCCGCATTGGAAGGTTGGATTTGTGCCGCGGTTTCATACTGTTCCAATGCCGGGTTGAGCTGGCCGCGATTGTAATAAAACGTGGCCAGCGATATGCGATACTGTGGATTTTCCAGCTCTATATCCACAGCGCGTATGTAATACTGTTCGGCTTTTCCAAACTGCTGGTTTTCTTCGGCGACCCGTGCGAGCAAAACATAAGCATTGGCGTTTTGCACGTCTTGCGCGAGCGCTTCTTCTGCGGCTTGCAGAGCTAAATTAAACTCTTGTTTGGAAACGTACGCATATCCCAGATCGGTGTAGGCTTTGGTATAGTTGGGCTGCAGACGGAGGGCATTTTGATAATAAAAAATTGCCGAATCGATTTGGCCGGACTGAAAAAAAGCCACGCCGAGATTGTTTTGCGCGCCGGGATCGTTTGGCTGCAAGGTAACGGCCTCTCGAAAAAAATGGATAGCGCTGTCAAAATCGCGTCGTTGCAGGGCATCGGCGCCGCGCTCGCTATAGTAGGCCGCTGTATTTGCCAGTGTTTGTTGAATGATTTCCTCTTCTTCTCGCGTGCCCGCGCAAGCCAACAGCAGGGTTAAACTCAGACAAAATAATAGACGCATCTCGGTCTCCTTGCCAGTGTTATGGTTATTGGATTATATGAAAAAAACGGCGGGTACGCAAGCGGATGTTTCAACTGTGTCAATTCAACATCGACACCATCGATGTACTAGAAATAAGCTTTTAGGACTTGGCGATTGGGCTATTCAGGTTCGAAAAAAAAGCCCGGTCATGGCCGGGCTCTAACGATTCTACATCTCTTGTTTGTCGAGGATTTTTTCGATCTCGTCCATCACCCGGTTCATCTTTTGCATGGTTTTATTGAACGGATCGGCTGTGGTCATGTCCACTCCGGCTTTTTTTAGCAAGTTTATGGGATAATCGGAACCACCGGCGGAAATAAATTGCATATATTTATCAACCGCGCCCGGCTCTTCATTCAACACCTTTTCCGCCAATGCGGTGGATGCTGTGAACGAAGTGGAGTATTGATAGACGTAAAAATTATAATAAAAATGCGGAATGTAGGACCACTCGTTGGTATACAAGTCCTCAACCTCACAAATGCCCTGGTCGTGGCCATAGTAACGGCGCACAATGTCGGCATACAAATCAGTCAAAACTTCGCCGGTAATGGGTTGACTGTTTTCCAGCATTTCGTGCATTCTCAGCTCAAATTCGGCAAATTGTGTTTGGCGGAACACGGTGCCTTTCAGGCCATCGAGATATTCCATGAGCAGAGACAGGCGGATGTTGTCATCCTCGATGGTTTTGAGCATGTGGTCAATCAGCAAGGCCTCGTTAAAGGTAGAAGCAACTTCGGCGACAAAAATCGAATAATCCGCCAGCGGGAAAGGCTGATTTTTATTGGAATAATAGCTGTGCATGGTGTGGCCCAGCTCGTGCGCCAGTGTGCTCACATCGTCATATTTGCCGTTGTAATTCAACAAGATGAACGGATGCACGCCATAGGCATTGCCCCACGAGTAGGCGCCGGAACGTTTGGCAGTGGTGGGATACACATCAATCCAGCGATTACCAAACGCTTCTTCTACCGTACCGACATAATCCGCGCCCAGCGGTTCAAATGCGCGCAAAACGATATCATAGGCTTCGCTTATATCATAAGCCAAGTCCACACAGAGTATCCCCCAAAACTAAAGACGTGCACTTAAGGTAAGAATGGATAAGATA
>CAYPZM010000516.1:0-3422 GCA_964414825.1 uncultured Cytophagia bacterium
CTCGTATGGAATGGCCGAGATGCGGCGGGCGAAATGGTGGGCAGCGGCGTTTATGTGCCACACTTGGTCATTCAAGGTGCACACCAAAAAGAAACCGCCGAGAGGAAATTATTGCTTCTCAAGTAAAAATGTGTATCTTCATGTGTTGAAATAATTCCGCAAATGATCCAACCTCTTTTCACGCCTCGAACCGGATGAAACTTTCGAGGAGACACAATCCGAGGAGCGCTTATGAAACCGACACGTGTCTTGTCAATTGATCTCTTTCGCGGTTTGATCATGTTTTTGCTGGTGGCCGAGAGCACCGGCTTGTACCACGCTTTAACCGACCTCACGGCCGAAGGCTCGCTCTGGCACGCCGCCGCGCAGCAGTTCCATCATCACCCCTGGAACGGGTTGCGGTTCTGGGATTTGATTCAACCCTATTTTATGTTTATCGTGGGCGTCGCCATGGTTTACTCCATACATCGGCGCTGGGAGCGCGGCGATTCCTGGAGCCAAACCTTTCGCCATATTTTGCGGCGCTGTGTGATCCTGTTCTTTTTCGGGGTGATCTTGCACTGCGGTTATCGCGGCAAACTGGTGTGGGAACTGTGGAATGTGCTCACCCAGCTTTCATTTACGATTTTGATTTCTTTCCTGCTCATGAGATTACCCTTGCGCACACAAATCATCATCTCGTTTGCTTTTTTGGGATTGAGCGAGTTTTTCTACCGCGCCTGGCCCATGCCCGGCTATGACCAGCCGTTTACCCCGGATCACAATTTTGGCTCCTGGATGGATATGCAATTAATGGGCAAACTGAGCAGCGGCCATTGGGTGGCCATCAACGCCTTGCCGACGACGGCGCACACCATGTGGGGCGTGATTGCCGGACGCGTTTTGCGCTCCACGCGCGTGGATACGAAAAAAATAAAGCTGCTGGTTATCGGCGGCCTTGTCGGTTTGGTGCTCGGTTACGGACTCGACCTCGCGGGCGTCACTCCGATTATAAAACGCATCTGCACCAGCTCGTTCGTCATTGTGTCCGGCGGCTGGTGTTTGCTCACCCTGGCATTTTTCTACTGGTTTGTCGATGTTAGCGGATACAAAAGCGGCGTGTGGATTTTTGCTGTGGTCGGCATGAACCCGATTTTCATTTATATGTTCGCCAATACAGTGGGCAGTCAATGGCTCAACGACTTTGTTGCCATTTTTAGCGGCGGCTTTTTCTCGTGGATGGGTTTGACTGCCGGCTTGGTCGCCCTACTCAATGCACTGGCTGTTCTGGCCGTAGAATGGTATTTATGCTATTGGCTATACAAACGAGATATCTTTTTCAAGATATAGGAAACTCATTCGATCTTCCGGCACATCCATGCCGGACGGGCGCTGAGTTCGGACATGTGTCCGAGGGCGGTAGGGAATGGTTTTGATACCCACGTGGCCTCGCGGACGAATGTCCGAATGCATTTCCCGTGCGGGATAAACATCCCGCACGATCTTGGAGAATTCGGACATTCGTCCGAAACGAGACCTGGCTCAGAAAATATTTCCTATTCGCAAGTCCAAACAAGGAGACAACATATGCTTTTACAAACCATCGATTGGCTCATCATTGCCGCGTTCTTTGTGGTCATCTTATCGATAGGCGTGCTAACCTCCAAACGCGCCGGTAAAAGTGCTACAGAATTTTTTCTTTCGGGACGAAATATGCCGTGGTGGCTGCTCGGCGTGTCCATGGTGGCGACCACGTTTTCTACCGATACCCCGAATCTGGTCACCGACCTGGTGCGCACGCACGGTGTGTCCGGCAACTGGCTGTGGTGGGCGTTTTTGCTGACCGGCATGCTCACCGTGTTTGTCTATGCCAAACTGTGGCGCCGCTCCAAAGTCATGACCGATATCGAGTTTTACGAAATCCGCTACAGCGGCAAACCCGCGGCATTTTTGCGCGGCTTTCGTGCCATTTACCTTGGCGTGTTTTTTAATGTGATGATCATGGCCTCGGTATCGCTCGCGGCTATCAAAATTGGCGGCGTTTTGCTCAATTTGGCGCCGTTACCCACAATAGCCGTGGCGCTGCTGGTCACGGTCATTTATGCAGGATTGGGCGGCCTGCGTTCGGTTTTGGCCACTGATTTTTTCCTGTTCTCCTTTGCCATGTTCGGCGCTGTAATGGCCGCTGTGATTGCGGTGGGACTGCCGCAAGTGAATGGCCTGGAAAATCTGTTTTCACACCCCAATGTGGTTGGCCAACTGCACTTGTTACCAGACTTTTCCGATCCTTCCACGCTCATTCCCGTACTGGTCATTCCCATTGCCGTGCAGTGGTGGAGCGTCTGGTATCCCGGTGCCGAGCCCGGCGGTGGTGGCTATCTCGTCCAGCGAATGCTGTCGGCTAAAAATGAAAAAAACGCCATGGGCGCCACCCTGTTTTTTAATGCCGCGCATTATGCCTTGCGACCCTGGCCGTGGATCATCGTTGCGTTGGCCTCGCTCATCGTGTTTCCGGATTTAACCTCGCTCTCCGATGCTTTTCCGCATATCAGCTCCAATATTATGCGCCACGATCTGGCCTATCCGGCTATGCTCACCTTTTTGCCCACTGGCATTCTTGGCATTGTCGTGGCCTCGCTCGTGGCGGCGTACATGTCGACCATGGCCTCGCATCTCAACTGGGGCTCCTCCTATGTGGTGAATGATTTTTACAAACGTTTTGTTAAACCCGAGGCCTCGGAAACAGAGCAAGTACGAGTGGGCCGAATTTCAACGGTAGTGTTGATGGTGCTGGCCGGTTCCATCGCGCTGCTGTTGTCTAATGCGTTGCAAGCATTTCATATTTTGCTGCAAATTGGCGCCGGAACCGGGCTGATTTTTATCCTGCGCTGGTTCTGGTGGCGCATCAATGCTTACACGGAAATCACTGGTATGGTGGTCTCGTTTCTCATTGCGGTGTATCTGGAACTTGTTCATGTCCGACTGGGCTTTGAGCCGTTCCCTTCTCATGTAAACCTGCTCATCGGCGTCAGCATTACGACGACGGCATGGCTTACGGTCACCCTATTCACTCGCCCAGCGGATGACATGACCTTGCGTCAATTCTACATGCTCGTGCGGCCCGGCGGGACCGGTTGGGACAAATTCCTGCAAAAGATGCAGGATGAAAACAAGCCCGTGCCCGAAACGGCAACTGCCGGAGATTTGCCGCTTGGCATTTTGTGTATGGTCGTTGGCTGTTTTGCGGTGTACAGCAGCGTGTTTGCCGCCGGGTATTATTTGTATGGAAACCTGGTGCCCGCCATTATAGCCACCATTATCGCAGTGTTTTCGATTGTATTTTTGGTGCGCACGTGGGGCAAGTTGGAGATGAAGTAAATAACGTATTAGATCGTCCGGCATATTTATGCCGGACGGGCGTTGAGTTCGGACATGTGTCCGAG
>CAYPZM010000517.1:0-3379 GCA_964414825.1 uncultured Cytophagia bacterium
ATCGTTATACGTTAATGTCACATCTTGCTCAGCATCCAGGTCAACCTGTGGCAGCAAACCTGCCTTAACCAACACCTGGAATCCATTGCAAATTCCGAGGATGAGTTTGCCTTGCTCATGGAACTCGAGCAACTGCTGTGCCAGTTTAAATTTAAGTTGGTTGGCCAATACTTTGCCTGCGGAAATATCATCGCCATACGTAAAGCCGCCGGGAATGGCCAAAATCTGATAGTCTGATAATTGGACGCTCTTGTCCAACAATCTGTTTATATGAATTAATTCTGCTTGCGCGCCAGCTCTATCAAATGCGTGTTTGGTTTCAAAATCGCAGTTCGAGCCGGCAGCTCGCAGCACCATTACATTTACCATTACCACCTCAAGGGCTTTTGCCAGGATTCTTTAAGATTTTTTATCGATTCGCTTAACACCACATCTCCCGTCAATCCGGTAACTCTTATAGTGCCATCAGCAATTACTTGGCCAATTTGAGCAAACGGAACGTTTTCGAGCGCATTTTCAAACGCCTGTTTTTTATCCGGTTGCACTTCAAACAAAAACCGGCTATTGGATTCGGAAAACAGGAGAATATCATCACGATCAATATCAGCAGATTTCGGCACATCCGCAAGGGAAACATTTACGCCCAACCCGCCTGCAAACGCCATTTCGGCCAGAGCCACGCCAATACCGCCTTCAGAACAGTCGTGACAGGCGCGTACCAGGTTTTGCGATGTGGCACTGGATAGGGCGTTAAAAATTTGTTTTGCCGCCTGGGCATCGACTTGCGGCACATTCGGACTTTTTTTGCCTTCAACTTTGTAATAATGCGATCCGCCCATTTCGTTCTTTGTCACGCCAACAACATATAAAAGGTTCCCGGCCGCTTTCAAGTCCATGGTCACCGCTTTGCGCGCATCCGGCATCACGGAGATGGCCGAAATGAGTAACGTGGGCGGAATGGCGATGCTTTCACCACTTTCAGTCTGGTACTCGTTATTCAGACTGTCTTTGCCGGAAATAAACGGCGTTTCAAACACTTTGGCAACATCGTAACACGCTTGTGCGGCGCGCATCAGTCCGCCAAAACGGTCCGGTTTGTCGAGATTGCCCCAGCAAAAGTTATCGAGCAGCGCGGTTTGATCGAGATTTCCGCCCACAGCAATGATGTTGCGCAGCGCTTCGTCAATGGCCGAGGCCGCCATCCAGTACGGATCAATCAAGCCGTATTCGGGATTCAGGCCGTTCGATAAAATGACGGCTTTGTAGGAATCGAGTCGCGGCCGCGTTATGCTGGCGTCACCAGGACCGTCATTTTCCGCACCCACCAGCGGTTTGATGACGCTGCCGGCCTGGACCTCGTGGTCGTACTGCCGAATCACCCATTCTTTGGAGCAGACGTTGGGCGAGGATAAAATTTTATGCAAAAAGGTCGTCAAATTTTTCGGCGGCTCGAATTGCGACTCTTGAATATTCGGCGCTTCCCACACCGCCTTGCGCGTGATACGCGGCAAGCCGTTGTGCAAAAACTCCATATCGAGCTCACCCACCACATCCCCGTTGTATGTTAAGCGAATTTTCTTGTCGTTTGTGGTGCGGCCAATGACTGTAGCTTCCACATCTTCATCGGCAAAAACTTTTAATGTTTCGTCCAGCTTGTCCGGCGGTACAAAAATCACCATGCGTTCCTGCGCTTCGGAAATCCAGATTTCCATATAGGTGAGGCCGTGGTATTTCAGCGGCACTTTTTCGAGCTCGACTTCCGCGCCCGTAGTTTCGGCCAGCTCTCCAATGGCCGAGGAGAGACCGCCGGCACCGCAGTCGGTGATAGCGCGATACAAACCGCAATCACGCGCCTGCATTAGCGTATCGACCAGTTTTTTCTCGACAATCGGGTTGCCAATCTGCACGGCACCGCTCCAGGTTTCTTCGCTTTCGGTGTGCAGCTCGCCGGAAGACGCCGTGGCACCGTGAATTCCATCGCGACCGGTACGGCCGCCCAGGACGAGAATATAATCGCCGGGAACCACGGTCTTTTCAATTTTGTCATTGGGCATAATGCCGACGTTGCCGCAGAACACCAGCGGATTGCCGAGGTAACGTTCATCAAAAAAGATCGAACCGTTGGATGTGGGGATGCCCATGCGGTTGCCGTAATCGCGCACACCGGCAACCACGCCCTGCATGACGCGTTTGGGGTGCAGCACGCCTTTGGGCAGCTCGTCGTGTTTTTTATCCACCGGCCCAAAGCAAAAAATATCCGTGTTGATGACCGGTTTGGCGCCGAGTCCCGTGCCCAGCGGATCGCGAATGACGCCGCCGATACCGGTGTTGGCGCCGCCGTACGGCTCCATGGCCGAGGGGTGATTGTGGGTCTCAACTTTGAAACAAACGGCGTATTCGTCATCAAAAGAGATCACGCCGGCATTGTCTTTGAAAACCGACAAACACCACTCCTTGTTCAGTTCCTGGGTGACGCGAAACACGGTTTGCTTCAGGGGATTGTCAATGATTTCGCCGTTATATTCGACAATACCGGTGAGCGTTTTGTGCGAACAGTGCTCGGACCAGGTTTGCGCCAGCATTTCCAGCTCGATGTCGGTGGGCTCGCGGCCAATGTCAGCAAAATGGTTCTGGATGGCCAACATTTCCGCAAGATTCAAATACAAATCGCGTTCCTTGCTGATGCGTTTTAATTCTTCTTCATCGGCATTCAAAATCGGGATGACGACAAGTTCGAATACGTCCTCCAGTTTGGGCAGGAAAATCTGCTCGCCCGGCAGCACCACGTGCTCGTTCACCTTGTTCATCAACAACTTTTGCGTGATATAGTCTTTTTCTTCCGCCGTCAAATCGCCTATGATTTCATAACGCCGCGCCGTTTTCGCCGCCATCACGCCGGTAATGCCGAGGTCTTGAATGCCCTTGAGCGTGGTCTCGGCCACCATATCGGTGACACCGCGATTAAACGTCACCTCCACAGACCAGGCGCCGTTTTTTGTATGCTGAATCGGTTCGTTGATGCGATATTCCTGCGTCACCAGATCGGCAAGCAATTTTTCGGCAATCGTTATTTTATCGTCTTGACTGATGTCACCATCGAGGTAGGTGACATGAGAAAAATAGACATGTTGTATGCTATCCAGCCCCAAATCCCGCGCGCCGGATTTCACCCCTTGGGCTTCGGCATCATAAAATTCGGGTTTGGTGGCACATTCAAATCGAGTGATCACGTTTTTTCCTTTTGGTTAGAATTTGATGAAAAAAGTTAGCGAAAAATGTGGGGAAAAGCAATTACTTTGGATGCAGCTTTGCGGGTCACGTGAAGAATGTATTCTTTAAATTTTTATTCTTGACATTAGTACTTTTTTTTACAAGTTAC
>CAYPZM010000518.1:0-3338 GCA_964414825.1 uncultured Cytophagia bacterium
GTGAGGCCAACATCATGCAGGCCGCGGTCATCGAGCATGGGACGCATGAATTTGATAAAGTCCACCACCTGCTCCGGCGGCCAAAACATGTTATAGTCGTGACCCTCGCCAATGTTACCGGATTTGCCATCGGCCGGCCAGCGCATCCAGTCTTCGCCTTCATTGTGCAGCGAAATCCATTTAACCGGAAACTTTTCTTCGGTCTTTAAATAATCCACCCAGTCGATAATGTACTCGGCCAGATTGTATTTTTGATCCGGGTCCAGATCGCGGCCACGCAGGAATTTCTGCTGGGTTGCCCATGGCGGCGGACCGTACAGCGTGGTAATGATTTGCACATCGTCGCCGCGTCCGCGGATTTTTTTCAAGCCTTCGCGCACAAAATAGCGCATCCATTCTGTGGTGGTTTCGTGGTCAAATGCGCCGCCCGGCTCTTCCTGATGCCAGGGATCGTAAAACATTTTTAACAGTCCCGGCTTGAGTCCATCGTTGCCAAAAATGAGTTCAATGACTTCCTGGCGCTCCTGTTCGGTGAGCAAACTCAGGCCGCCGTACTCTTGCGGATCTGCCTCGTAATCGATGGTTTGCGGGACCTCGACATAGTTAAAGCCAAAGCCATCCCATTCGCGCAGTGGCTCGGAAAAATCCACTTCTACACGCACTTTGGTGAAATCGCCTTTGTACTGCGCCACCAGGGCGGGGACCAGCAGTAGCAAGGACAGGATAAAAACCATAACTTTCATTGCACGTCTCCTTTATAATCTATTTGATGTTTGATTTGGCAAGAAATGTAGCACAACCGCGTAGCGGCGCGGTGTAAAACAAGATTCCATCTTTTAACGCAAATGAACCGATATCACAGTTTTTTTCGCCAGCCCTGACAAAAATGCTTGATACCTTTGCTAATTGTTTATTAACGCTTTTTTAGCTTGATAACCGCCCATCAAAATCATCGCGGTCGGTTTCCGGAGTGAGTGGGAAGGGAATCGGCTGGTTGTCGCGCGTACTGCGATAAATAGCGGTGAACAGCTCGACGGTTTTTCGCCCTTCTTCGCCGGAAATCATGGGGTCACTATTTTCAATAATTGCTTCACAAAAATCCTGGATTTGTAACAGGTGGAAATACTCCATAGGATTCATGCTTTTGAACAGCGCCTCGTCCTCGCGTTTCCATTGCTCGCGCATTTGCTCCTCGCCTGGAATGGTCCAGATGTCGTTGTACGGCGCTTCGGTGATGGACGACATTCCAGCGATAAACATGGCGCCGCCATCAGTTTGCACGCCTACAGCCGCACCGTTTTTGCCAAACACGTGCACTTTGCCATACAGCGCCGGATTTTGCGAGTTACTGACCAGAATATTGCCAATGGCGCCGTTTTTGAATTTGACAATCGCCACTGCCGTGTCTTCAACTTCAATATAAGGATGGTTCAGATTGCTCCACAAGCCGTACACCTCGCTGATCTCGCCCATGTACCACTGAAAAATATCGAGCTGATGTGGCGCCTGATTGACCAGCACGCCGCCGCCTTCCAGCTTCCAGGTGCCGCGCCAGGCATCGGCGTCATAATAGTCCTTGTCTCGCCAACCCAACATGGTGACCGAGCCGAGCATGGGGGGGCCCAGTTTTCCGTTTTCAATCGCGTTGCGGATGCGCTGCACCGGGGGATACAAGCGGCGCTGACTGATCATGCCCAGTTTTTTGCCGGTTTCTTTGGACACGTTGATCATCGCATCGCAATCCTCAAGCGACGACGCCAGCGGCTTGTCGATGATCACATGCGCTCCGGCGCGCATCGCCTCGATGGCCGGTTGCGCATGCGCCGGGTGCGACGTCCCGATGGTGACCATGTCAATGGATTCCGTCTGAATCATGTCGGTAATCGATTCATACGCCTTTATTTTATAGCGCTCGGAAAATTCCAAAGCCCGGGAGTGGGTGCGGTTCCATACCGCAACCAATTCCGCCATTGGCGCACCTTGTAAAGCTGCAGCATGAAGATGACCGACTTTGCTGGCGCCAATAATGGCGGCTCTAACCTTTTGCATGAGGACCTCAGTTATGAGTAAAGTTTATTTCGAGCAATATACAAAACAGAATGTATTAACGCAACATTTACGCAAATGTTGAGCAAAAAATGTGGTGCGAGCCAAGAAGCAGGAGGGGTCAATGACTCATTCCTACGGATTCAACACCACTTTCATAATCCCCGGTTCTTTATCATATAAACGTTTGAACCAATCGGCGCCTTGACTCAAAGGCGCGGTGGCTGAGAGGATGGCATCCACATTGATGCGGCCGCTGGCAATCATGTCCAGCACCGCCGGATATTCGCCGGCAATGGCGCAGCTTCCCTGCAAGCGCAATTGCTGCGTGACCACGGCTTGTAACGGGATGTTTACACTGGGGGAGAGATTGCCCACCAGCGTCACCGTGGCCCCGCGACGTACGCCGGCAATGGCCGTTTCAATGGTCGATTCGATACCGACGGCTTCAAATGCGACATCAGCGCCGCGTCCGTTGGTGATATTTTTTATTTGGGTACCGAGATCAGAAGCATCACCTTTGAATGTGACATCAGCTCCTAATTTTTTTGCCAGATCGAGGCGATCCTGTTCCACATCAATGGCGATGAGCGTGCCGCAACCTTTTACTTTAAGCGCCTGAATGATGAACAAGCCGATCATACCGGCGCCCACTACCAAAGCGGTGTCGCCCAGGGAAATCGGCGTCAACTCAACGGCGTGAAACGCGACAGCAGCCGGTTCTACCATGGCCGCTTGATTAAAGGTAACGTCTTCGGGCAGCTTGTACAAAATGTGCTGCGGCACGGCCACGTATTCGGCAAAGGCACCGTGGCGGCGGTACTCGCCGGGCGATACGCCGAGCACCATGCGGCCGTCGCTGAGATTGTACATGCTTTTGCGGGTGTACCAATCGTCCAATTTATAAATCGTCGAGTCAAATGTGACGCGATCGCCGGCCTGCCAATCCTGTACATCCGGACCGATTTCTGTGATGATGCCCGAGGCTTCGTGTCCCATGATAAGCGGCGGAACGCGGCGGCCGGTGCTGCCGTCCATGCCGTGTACGTCGCTGCCGCAAATGCCGCAGGCCTTGACCTGCACCAGCACCTCATCGGCGCCATATTCCGGCATGGGCATGTCTTTATAAACCAGTTTATTGTATTCTTCAAGAACAAGAGCTTTCATAATTTCCTCAAGTGAATAATTCTAATTTTTTTCAGGACGCAACACTTAATCCCCGTTCCTAAATCTTTGTTTCTCGCTCCCCAAACAGATCATCGCATCGCACCCCGGACCTGTTGCAATGGTGT
>CAYPZM010000519.1:0-3338 GCA_964414825.1 uncultured Cytophagia bacterium
AAAAAAACGAGGCAAACTTGCTACACCGGGCGATTAGAGGTTGCCTTTTACATATTATTTGCTAAATTGTCATCGAGGAGAAAGAGAGCTCACGTGGCAAAGAGCTTGTTTTTTAAGGGGTTTTGAGACTGATCGAATACGATAATGCATGCGGTTAAATCAAGCAAAAAAGCCAGCAAGCTGTGTTGAGGAATGATAATTGCTTTGAGCAACGTGCAACGTTGAATCACATCAGCCATTTCTATCATTTAACACAAGAAACGGGGAGATTATGCGGGAACTCGAATGGTCTGTTCAGCACCCTTCGAATGTGCGGGGTCTGGTTCTAACCTTTGCGCAAAAGCTGCGCAAACGCTATTTGGTGCTCACCGATTTTATTGTGCTGAACCTGTCGTATTGGTTTATGCATTACATGTCCGGCGTGCATTCAACGCAGGTTATGCCGTTTGTAAAATTATGGGGCGTCATTTTGTTCTTGTGGCTGTTTCAGTCGCTGCAGTATCAACGTTTTGAGCGATTGAAAACAGAGCCGCTTCGGGTCAATATAAAAAAATCAGCCATACAAACCATGTACCTGATTTATGCCACATCGGTATTGCTGGTGTTGTTTCGCCTCACCGCGTTCACACCCTATCATGTCTTTGGTACCTTTATCCTGAGTTTTGTGTTGGAAAGTTTGGCGCTCGTTGCGTACAAGGGGCTGGAGCTCGGATCGATCATGCGCGCGCTAACCCAGCCTTGTCGCCGAACCGGCAAGCGCGAACCCTTTTATGTGGTAGCTAACGATTTTGTGTTGTTTATCGTGGCGTTTTTTACGGTTCACTATTTAAAATACGATACCCTGGTGTTGGTCGATCGTGCACCGCAGGTCTTGCTTGTGCTCTCGGCTGCCTGGCTCATCACCGCCAAATGGACCGGCAAATTCCGTTATGTGAAGGAAAAAAATTTCGGCTATGCGCTGTCCCCGTATATAAAATCGTTTTATATCTCGGTGGGCATCATGTCGGTGATCATTTATGCCGCCGGATTGTTCAGCTATTCCCGCACCATCATATTTGGCACATGTTTGTTATTGTTTATGCTTGAAGTAGCGGTCGTGTTTTTTCGAATTTTGAGACGAAAATATAGATCTGAATCAAACGATTTTGAAACTGTGGAGCAAGTGCGGCACTTTATTCAACAACACGAGCTGCCAATTGACCGTAACGGCCAGCACGTGTATACTCCGGCGAATGGCGTCGTGCAAGAAAAACTCCGAGCCTTTGCCGGTGTGTTTGATTCTTTGCAACAACATGTACCCTTTAATGACCTAGACGCCTCGCGCGTGCACGTGTGGGATACGGAAAGCTTGGCAGGAATACAAGCCCTGGAGCAACAATCGCTGCAGCTTTTTGTGAATACTCATGAAATCTATGATATTGGCTGGCTCAACCAATACTTTTTGCAAGTGCACAGCAAATTACGAACCGGCGGCTATTTTGTGTTGCGCAAAGAGCGGATGGAAAATTTTCGTGAACGGCTTGAACGTAAATTCCCCAAACCCATGGCCACAGCCATTTACATGTTGCATTTCTTCTTGCACCGTGTGCTGCCCAAACTGACGGGAGCCAATCAGGTTTATTTTGCCGTGTCCGGTGGAAAACACCGTGTGATCACCCGCGCCGAGTTGATTGGTCGGTTACATTTTTGCGGATTCCGTTTTATAAAATACGAACATGTGGGTAACAGCCACTGGTTTATCGTGCAAAAGTTAAAAATGCCGGTGCTGGATCAAAACCCGAATTTGGGCCTGATAATTCGCCTGCCGCGCGTCGGCTATCAAGGTCGGGTATTTCACTTGTATAAATTCCGAACCATGCATCCCTATGCCGAGTATTTGCAGGATTTTGTGTACGAGCAAAACAAACTGGACAAAAGCGGCAAATTCAAAAATGATTTTCGCCTCACGCAGTGGGGCAAAGTGATGCGCAAGTACTGGATTGATGAATTGCCGCAGCTCATTAACTATATTCGCGGGGATATTCGTTTGTTCGGGGTTCGTGCTCTAAGTCAACATTATTTTAGTCTTTATCCTCAAGATGTGCAGCAGTTGCGCACGCAACACAAGCCCGGTTTGGTGCCGCCGTATTATGCGGATATGCCCAACGATCTCGATGAGATTATTGACTCCGAGCGGCGCTATTTGTTGAAAAAGCTATCCTCACCGTATAAAACGGATATTGTATATTTCTGGCGTGCGTTTTATAATATTGTCTTTAAAAAAGCGCATAGTTTATAAGCCTCCATTGTTTTCAAAAGGATTATCGAGGAATTCAAATTGCGTCCAGGGAGAGAATCCCTGTACGCACCTGTTTTTCGGCAACGCCGGATAGAGAGGCTGGCGAGAGTACCACCGGAGTTTTTGCATCTGTTCCACTGGCGCGGATCTGCTCCGAAATTTTAGTATGGCTATAAACAACAGCAACTCATTCGGCCACGATGGGAAATATAAAGGAAAAAACAGGGCTGGTTGTTGTGCTGCTCTGATTAAAAGCGCGAAATCTTCATTTAGATGGTTCGCTCAAAAATAGCCGATAGTTTGATAATGAAAAGTGTTCGTCCAGGGATTACATCCCTGGACGCAGAGTGATGTAGGGCTTCAAGCCCGTTTTGTGGACTAAAAATCCTACGAGATCAATCAAGTCCGGCGAAAAAGTTTCTCGAGGAGCGCGAGTTTAAACTTTATTCATGAATTGCGGATTTTTTTTCTGCAAAATAGAGCCCCTAGTGTATTAATAAACGACCTGTATTTTACAATCGACGGGAACTGTTTTCTGGTGAAAAAAGAAATGTATGATTTGTAACCGTTACCTGGTTTTGCTCTTTTTTTGTGCTGTATGGGTACGTGCAGACACCTTATCGTTCTTTGATATAGCCGATTCGTCGACTGCCGTTTTAACGCGCCATGGATTTGAAAATATTCGCGTGCAGGTAAATTCCGACAGTCAAATCGTGATGCACTATGAAAACCGTTTGTATCGCGATGAACTGTTTGCCGCCGGGGTGGTGCTGGCATTAGCTCAGGATTTCTTGCCCGACCACGGAAAGGTAATGCTTGTACCCAGCCGCCGGGCGCTGGCCATCTGCGAGCTGCATGTGGATTTGATTGCGTATCGAGATTGGGTTCTTGAATTTAGACAGCCATCAGAAAAGTGGGTACACATCCGTGACGCTTCCACGACGCCGGACAAGCGCACCAAACTGCAACGCTCAAGTTTTGGAAAGATGGACCTGACCTTGACGCCGTCATTTTCAGTGTTTCTCGGAAATTATGACGATCGTTTCAAAGCGCTTTTGCA
>CAYPZM010000520.1:0-3313 GCA_964414825.1 uncultured Cytophagia bacterium
TGCACACGCCGTTGCCGGCGGATCAGCTTCCGTTTCCGCTGCGGCTTAGAGAGAACGGCTATTACTGCGCCCAGGCCGGTAAATGGCACATGGGCCCGGACGCCAGGCGCGCTTTTGATGAAATTCGAGACAAATGGGGAGCCGACGATCCCGGCGCCGAAGGCGAGTGGCTGCCTTTACTCAAAGACCGACCCAAAGACAAGCCCTTTTTTATGTGGTTTGCCAGCATAGATGCGCACCGGGCCTGGGATGACAAAATTTTTCTCGATCGGCACAAGCCGGAAAACGCAGTTGTTCCGGAGTATTTGGCGGAGGCAGAACCGACGCGCGAGGATTTGTCCAGGTATTACGATGAAATTGCAAGACTCGACTATTTTGTCGGCGAAATTGAAAAAGAATTGCACGCCCAGGGCATTGCCGATAACACCATGATTTTATTTATGGCCGATAATGGCCGTCCCTTTCCGCGCTGCAAAACCCGTGTGTACGACAGCGGTATGAAAACGCCGTTTGTCGTCAAATGGCCCAAGGGCATTAAAAAGCCAGGAAGCGTGTGCGAGAGTCTTGTCAGCGCCATCGATATTGCGCCGACCATTTTGAATGTGTGCGGCATTTCAGTTGATGAGTCCTTTCAAGGGAAAAGCTTTGCCGGATTGTTTAAATCGCCGGAAAAACCGTTTCGCAACGTGGTGTTTTCCGAGCACAATTGGCACGATTTTGAAGCCTTGGAGCGCATGGCTCGCACAGATCGCTATTTGTATGTGTTGAACGAACGCCCAGAATTTCCCAATTGCGGGCCAGCCGATTCAAACCGCAGCGATTCGCAAGCGGATTTGGATTCTCTCTACGCGGAAAATCGGCTCACCCCACGGCAGCGAGATATTTTTAAAGCCCCGCGTTCGCACGAAGAGCTGTTTGATCTGCAAAAAGATGCGCAACAATTTTTTAATGTTGCGAATGACCCCGAATACGCTGAAGCGTTGAACGAAATGCGTGCTTTAATGGCAACATGGCGCGAACAAACTGCCGATACCTCTCCGGAAAATCTCACGCCGGATTGGTACGCGCGTTTTAAAGGCACACCGCTCGACGTAGAGCAAGTGCGCGGCGAGATGCCAGGTGCTGCAAAACAAGCAACCGAGGTAAACGCCAAAGGGCCGTTTTAAATAAATTGTGCTCTAACGATTGTTGGAGCCTTGTTTACCCACCTCTCGTTACGCTCCGCATTGCGGTTTGCTGCCTAATACGACAAATGTTAAAGTATGGGCCAGGCATTCGCTTGTTCGAGCTGCCCCATTTCGGAATGTTTGTTGTGACCAACCGGTTATAAAAAGCAAATACAACTTGTTGAAGGGTGGAAGCAATCCTTTTCGTTTCTCCCGTTTTGTCTCAAAACAACTTGGAGGTATGTCTAGATGGATTTTCAGCAGTATTTAAAAGTTGTCGGAGAGTGGTTTCTTTCAAGCGGTCTGCAAATTTTATTGGTCTTGATATTGATGATGATTGCGCTGCGCGTATCCAAAATGCTCTCCGCCCGCGTATTCACCACGTTCTCAAAACGCAAAGATGATGATGAATTTAAAAAACGTGCTGTTACTCTTTCTTCAGTCATTCGATATGTGCTTACCATACTCATCTTGCTCGTTGCAGTGATGATTGTTTTAGGTGAAGTGGGAATTGAAATTGGACCCATGATTGCGGCCGCCGGTGTGGTTGGTTTGGCTGTTGGTTTTGGGGCGCAAAGCTTGGTTAAAGATATTATTAGCGGCTTTTTTATATTGTTGGAAGATCAAATCCGCGTGGGCGATGTGGTGCAAATCGCCGGCAAAGGTGGTTTGGTCGAAAAAGTCAATTTAAAGATGACCATTTTGCGCGATCTGGCCGGCAATGTGCATTACGTTCCCAATGGCACCATCGATGTGGTGACCAATATGACCAAGGATTTTTCCCGCTATGTATTTGATATTGGAGTAGCATACCGCGAGGATGTGGATGAGGTGATTGAGGTCATCAAGCAGGTGGATGAAAGCATGCGCAACGATCCGGCTTTCCAAACTGATATTTTGCAGCCCATTGAAATCCTAGGGCTCGACCAATTTGCCGATTCTGCTGTGGTGATCAAGGCACGCACCACGACCAAACCCATCAAGCAGTGGAGAGTGGCGCGTGAATTTAATCGCCGCTTGAAAAAAGCATTTGATGAACAAGATATTGAAATTCCATTTCCGCATGTTACCCTGTATGCCGGACAGCCGAAAGAGGGCCAGGCGCCGCCCATTCCGGTTAATATGCAAAATCCTTCTCAAGAGAGTTAGCTTTGAATCTGCTCGCGAATTTAGAGATCGTCAAGCCGGACGGCAGGGTATTCCTGTCCGGATCTTTTTTTCCTCACCTCAGTCTGTGAAAAATTGCCCAGATATAGGCAAAGCCATGGCAAGCGCGCAAAAATAATAAATAAAATGCTTGCGTAGGTAGGTTATGTTTTGTATTTTTGTGAAATTAATCGCAGGCAAATAGAAAATAATACAGTTGCTCTGAGAAAAAAGGTTCAAGTGAACGTTCCCAAGCCCACCATATCTCGACTCTGTCTTCTCTACCGATTTTTGGATGAAATGACAGCCGAGGGTGTCGTATCCATTTCTTCATCTCAAATTGGCGAACGCCTTGGACTCAATTCTCACAATGTTCGTAAAGATATCGGTTATTTGGGCGATGTGGGTACCTTGGGCGCCGGCTATGATGTGATGCGATTAAAGCAGGCGATTGCCGAAACTCTTGGTCTCGACGTGCCGCGTAACGCCTGCGTTGTTGGATTGGGCCGCCTGGGTTTGGCCATTCTCAATTTTGATTTGTTCGCTCAACACGGCTATAGCATTGTTGCCGGATTCGACTCCAACATCAACAAGCTCGAAACCATGCGCACGGAGATTGACGTATTCCCCTCTTACATGATTGCCGATGTAGTACACCGTCGCAGCATCGAGCTTGCTGTGCTTGCCGTACCGGCGGACGCGGCGCAAAAGGTAGCGGATTTGCTTGTGGAGGGCGGTATCCGCGGTATTGTTAATTTTACGCCTATGGTTATCAAAGCCGCCAGCCCCGATGTCTTTATCAGCAATATTTCTATTCTTGGCGAGTTTCACGAACTTGCCGCGCAAATGACACTGCACAATAATTCATCATCAACATAATTTTGGAAAGGAGTACCCCGAATGTCTCGAGTGTATAATTTTTCTGCCGGCCCGGCCATGCTGCCGGAATCCGTTCTCAAACAAGCTGCCGACGAAATGTTGGATTATCAGGGATCCGGCAT
>CAYPZM010000521.1:0-3313 GCA_964414825.1 uncultured Cytophagia bacterium
GGTAATTTACCACGGTTGCGGCAATGTCGAGCTGATCTTTCAGGATTTTATTGATATGGGGTTAGATGGCTATAATCCTCTGGAAGCCAAAGCCGGTCTCGACTGTGTCGAATTGAGGCGACAATTCGGGCATCAGATTACGTTTTGCGGCAACAGTGATATTCAAATTTGGGAAACAGGCGATAAAGAAAAAATCCGTGCCGAGGTGCTGCGCAAGCTTAACGCGGCCAAAGGCGGCGGTATGATCTTTCAATCCGACCATTCGGTTACCAGCAGCGTCTCCGGCAAAACTTATGATTATATTTTCAACCTGGTAAGAGAATACGGCAATTATCCTTTATATTTGGGAGAGCATGCTCTCGAGATATAAATCAAAAACGGAATCCTGGTTGTTGATAAGCTTAAAAAATGCCGCCACGTTTTTCCTGTTTCTTTTCATAATTCTAAATGATTCTTGCGGCCGAAGAAAAACGGAACAACAAAAAAGTGTAAAAGAATATCCTCTGGCTATTACCATGCGGGATTTCTCCTGGCTGGAACGCCGCCGACCCGGTGCCGGTTACCAATGCCGGGACAATGTACCGAGCGAATCTTTGGTTCGCGGTTACAGCTGTGACCGAATCGTTGCATCCCCGCAGTTGGTGGCAGTTGACCCGAAAAAAGGATGGATGCTCGATCCACATTGGGGCAATCAGGATTGGGACAGTTCGGCGATAAACATCCTACAAGTTCAGCGAAATCTGAACGAATTCATCGGAAAATACCGAAATCGCGATATTCGCGTGGCGCTATCGACATGGTGGCGGGGGGATACAGCGCGAACGGATAAAATCAAATCACTACAAGACCTTGCTGATATGTGGCTCGCCACGCTGCAATCCATAAAGGGCGGCGGTGTGCTGGATAATATCGAATATGTCTATCTCTGTAACGAGTTCCCGTATTCCGCCTGGACGCCGTCTTTGTCCAATAATTTAGAGTTCGAATCTGAGCAATGCAAAAAATGGCTCAACAAATCGGTGCGTCTGCTCAAGCAACACTTGCCAAATCTGAAGTATATCTTTTCATTTGCCGGTGGCAACAATCACTGGAATGAATTTGATCTGTTACGGGAACCCGATATCATTGAATTCATTGCCAAGATTCCAACAGTTTTGGAGGAGACCAGGACACTGGAAACCGAATTCGGCAAGTTTATCGTTCAGGCCCGGCGAACCGCCGAGACCGGTACGTTGCCGGCTTGAACGGCGAAATGTCGAGATCAGCAGTTGTCGATCTTTCTTTTTTGGATGATGGCGACTATTTAGCCGCACACTCCAAGAGACGGGCCGAACTCATTCCGCGTCGGCATGGATTATCTGTTTGAGAAAATACAGCTCACCGCCGAATCAGCGTTGGAATTAGACATGGCGCGCGGAGGTGGATTTGTTGTCGAGATTCAAAATCAAGACGAATAAAAAAGGATAAAAAACATGTTCAAAAACCGCCAAAATGTCTTGTCGCCATTCAAGCTGCTGTTGATAATTTTTCTTTTCAATTTTGGGAGACTGCAAGCCTCATCCCGGCCGAATATCATTCTCATCTTTTGCGACGATCTCGGTTACGGCGATCTCGGTTGCTATGGCTCGACCATTCACCATACCCCAAACATCGATCGTCTGGCGCAAAACGGGGTACGGTTCACCGATTTTTACGTAGCCGCCAATGTTTGCTCTCCATCACGGGCTTCGCTACTAACCGGTTGTTATCCCCAGCGCATCGATATGCACGTCAATGAAAAACCGCCAACCGAGTTTCGTGCCGTATTGCAGCCCATGTCACCAAAAGGCTTGAATCCGGATGAAACGACAATTGCGGATATCCTGAAAGCACTAGGATATGCCACAACCTGCATCGGCAAATGGCATGTGGGGGATCAGCCTGATTTTCTGCCCAAGCATTACGGATTTGATTCGTTTTACGGAATTTCCTACAGTCACAATATGAATCCCGAAAATTGTCCATTGCAGCTCATTGACGATGACTCAATCGTAGGCCCGGTTGACGTTGCACTGCTGACCCAACAAATGACCAAACGCGCTATCGATTTTATTTCGGAACATAAAGAAACCCCCTTTTTTCTGTATCTCCCGCATCCCATGCCCCACTTTCCCTTGGATGCATCTGAATCATTTAAAGGTCAATCCCGGGATGGCATTTACGGTGATGCGGTCGAGGAAATCGACTGGTCTGTGGGACAGATCGTCGAAACACTGGAAGTACACAATCTCAGTGACAACACCATGATCATTTTTACATCCGATAACGGCGGCGAGGGCCGTTGGGGACCCAATAAGGGTGGGCTCAATCATCCGTTGCGCGGGCACAAAGGTACCACGTGGGAAGGTGGTATGCGAGTACCATGCATTATGCAATGGCCGGGACAGATTCCGCCAAACGCCGAATGCGATAAATTGATCACCGCCATGGATTTTTTACCGACGTTTGCAGCGATCACTGGCCACAAATCACCCACAGCAGCAATTGACGGTGTGGATATTTCAAGCCTACTAAAGAATCCGAAACACGCAAAATCCCCGCATGACTATTTTCTCTATTACGAAAAAGATCAGCTTCAAGCTGTTCGCCAGGGCCAGTGGAAATTGCATCTCGCATTAGAGGAAAAGTATCCGGCCGCGTGGCGAAATGATACTGTGCCTTTTGCAAATGATGAGCTTTATGATTTGAAAAGAGATATGACCGAATCCTGGAATGTTGCAGATCAGCATCCAGACATTGTTGCAAGAATGAAAAAAGTGGCCGAGCATGCGCGGCAAACGTTAGGCGACCGCAATCGAACGGGGAGCAAAATGCGTAAAGCGGCGTATCGTAAATATCCGATATGTATCAATGCTATTGGTCAGCAAGGTAACTCCAAAAAATGAGCTCTAAAATGGTACATGAAAAACCACACAATGTCAATTTTTTAAAGAAAGAGGCCATGGTTTTGGTGATTAAACCACCATGCCGAGAAAAATGCATAACACTTGATCTTTCTCTTCATGTCAGTAAACGAAACTAAAAAAAATCAAAATTAACTTGACAGATATAGAATTGTTGATTAGGTTGCACACGTGTGCAGTATTACATTAATTAGGATATGCCATGAAAACAAGATATTTTCTCGTTACGATTTGCTTCGTTATTGCAATTTGTTCTGCATCGCTTCAAGCCCAAAAGCCAATAATCCAATACGAAAATCTGCTAAAGCAGTATGCCACCGGCTGGAACACCTGGAACTATCGCAGCCTGCTGTCGCATGTGCTGATGCCCG
>CAYPZM010000522.1:0-1975 GCA_964414825.1 uncultured Cytophagia bacterium
CGCTGTTTGTCGCCAATGAAGGCAGATTTGTCACATTTGTGCCGGCAAACCAAACGGATGTGGTCATGGAGACGATGAAACAACACCCGCTCGGAAAAGACGCTGTGGTTATTGGCCAGGTTACGAAAGGGGATCCCCGCGTGGTCGCCAAAAACGAATTTGGCGGCGCAAGAATTTTGGACATGTTTAGCGGTGAGCAGTTGCCGAGGATATGTTGAAATTTCTGCTACGTACATCCAAGATGTACCCCAAAACCTCGGAGGTTTTTTTCCCTCATTCCAGGCTTCACCTCGCAAGGAGAACTAAAGACCCGTCAAGAAATAACTCCATTTTACTACTCCTGCTTTCTCGAACCTCCGACACGATAATTATCTGCTACAGCCGTTAAAAAACGTTTTGCATCTTTGACATAGCCAATTTCCGCCTGTTGAAATAACAGAACTTGGGCGTTTGTGTTTATGGTACATTTATTGCTATTTGGTTTCACATATCATTCAAACTATCTTCTTTTTTGTACCATTCTAATTCTATGTTTAGAAAATTTTACCGCATGTACCACTCTTGTAAACACTGTTCTTTTTAATATAAATGTGACGAGCGGAGGCGGATACCAAAAATCCCCCAAACACGTGACCAAAAGTTAACGATTGGCAAAATTTATTCGATTGCTCATTTTTGATAACGGCTACAAAAAATTTTCCTTATTCTCGATAATTTTTCGCGCTAAACAAAACAATGTAATTAAACGCAAAAATTATTTGCTTGAGATAGCCAAAAAAGGAGGTGCAAGATAAAATATAGCTACGAGAATAACGGGGGAATAACTCAGTTGCCCACTAAATAAAGGAGGAAATGCCAATGAAATACTAATCTTAATTCTTGATAGCTTTTAACGCTAAAAACAATGAGGTGAAATCATGAAAATCTTCATCTATCTAATCTTACCACTGCTTTGTTGCTTGGTGACAACCTCCAATGCCCAGCTTCGCAAAGCCTCGGAGTATTTCCCATTGCAGGCTGGAAATGTGTGGGAATACGACCATATCTATGAAACTCAATTGCAGTTATTTGAGGTTATTAATGATTCTTTAATTGCGGACTCCGTTTTGATCTACGAGGTGGAACGGAAATCCAAGTTGGGAGATGGACCCTGGGTTACGGGAGCATCCTATTTTTATCATTACAATGCAGATTCTACGATCGTTTACCGTGATGATGTTGAATTCCCTCGCACACCATACACGGGCATACCGATAATTGACACCTCGGGGGGGTAGGTCATAGCTGGTTTTACATATGGGGCGATTGCCTTTGTACCTTTGCCGTTACTGATACGGGGTCACTCGTATTCTTTAATCATGAATTATCTTGGCTCGACGTTGATACAATTCTTCCAGAAGAAGATTCGCTCATTATTGATATGCCACTTTGGCGCTATGTTTCAGGAGTAGGCCCTTCTAGATTTGGGATAACAGATACAATCGTTTATGCAAAAATTAACGGTATTGAATACGGTACCCCAGTCCAGGTCGGGATCAAACAGAAAAAAAACTTGACTATTCCGAATGACATTAGGCTAAGAGCCTATCCAACCCAATGAGTACCGGCACGACTATATATGTGGATAACACTGCGGAGCAAGCTATCGAAATCCAGGTGATTGATTTACTTGGGAGAGTAGTGCATCGGTTTACAAATCAATCCCCAAATGCAGATCGTCAAATAATAAGGTGGGACGGAAAAGACAACAATGGCAACTATTTACCCAACGGCATTTACTTGGTTGTGGCACAACAAAATCACATTATTAAAACGCAAAAGATTGTTTGCTTGAGATAATAGAAACAGGAGAGGAATAAATCATGCAAAAGTACGTGATATTTTTCGAAATTTTTGCTGTCTTTGCGGTTGGCACTTTATCTTTGTACGCGCAACTGGATGATGAAATGGTATGCGGGCATATAGATGATGAAGA
>CAYPZM010000522.1:2075-3304 GCA_964414825.1 uncultured Cytophagia bacterium
TGATGAAGACATCTGAAATGCATAACAGCTCATTTATCAATCCTAATCCAAATGGAAAGAACTATAAAGTCGCTGTGCTTTATTTTAAAGCGGCCAACGACAATTTTGATGCATCGGATACAAGCATCTACTCGGATGAGACTCATTGCCGCGTTATGCAGTGGCCACTGGATTCAGCCGGACCCAATTGGATGGGAGAATTGCTCATTTCAAATGCATAATGCACAAACAGTCGATGCCGACACAGCGGCAAAACCCTACAGCATTACAACCTATTTTTATCGAATGTCCAACGGCAACCTTTGGGTTTATGGCGATGAAGTGGCTTATGCCGGCACGCCAATCAATATGGCAACGACTGATGCGGAATGGCGAGATATCAATGGCGACATTCATCAGTGGTATATCGACAACTATGATCTGAGATCACTTGACAATAACAGCGATGGTTACGTCGACATGGTCATTTTTGTTAACAGAGCAAGAAGGAATTTGGGGGTTCAGGGTATCGCCGCCAATTATTTGCCTACTGGTACCATTTCAGATGCTTCTGATCCAAATGAGCCAGAGATCAGAGGTTCCAGTCTTGTTACGACGAATTCGGGGGTTTATCAAAGAGGTGTTTATGACCTTGGATGGCGACATATTATTTTTCATGAGATGAGTCATCAGCTTCATAATGAGTATTCACATTATAATAAATTGCATCGCTGGAACCTCTTGTCAGGATCATATCCAAATCCCCAAACCTCTAAAAGTGGCTTGGTTCAGAGTGCATGGGAGAAAGCAGATTTGAGTTGGCTGACCTTCACGGAGATAACTGATAACCGGATAGACTATAAATTAGGAAATGTGTCGACCACCAACCAAGCAGTTAAGATACCTGTGAATTCAAATGACTATTTTATACTTGAAGTGAGAAAAAATAATACTTTCTTTGAAATAACTCCTGACTCGGGTTGTGGTGGAACAGCGGCAGAAAGATGTGGTACAATTAAGGAAGCTATGATGATAATTAGATTTTGTTTTTTTCTCAGTTGTTTATTGGCAAATACTTGCTCTTCAGTTTTATATGCCCAAACAACCGATTATTTCCCGTTACAAATTGGAAATTATTGGATATTTGATAGGACTGATGATAATCATGGGATTGAAATTCAGGAAATAATTGATAGTATTCAAGTGAACAAGAAAACATATTATCATTTTCAAAATAGTATTCATACGAT
>CAYPZM010000523.1:0-3299 GCA_964414825.1 uncultured Cytophagia bacterium
GGCAATGCGTGCAACCACAGCTTTGGGAAGCTGAAAACGAATCGCAGTCTTGGGTTTAAACGGATTCGGATCATTTTGCAGCAGCGAAAACTCTTTGGGAATATTGACCGTTATTTGCAGCACATCACTTTGGGTGCGGATGCCGCCACGGTCAATGTCTTCCAGTCTGTAAAAATAGGTTCTTCCGGCCGCCGCGGTGCTGTCGATAAAGCTGTAAGTGCCATCGCTGCGGCTTGCAATTAATCCGTCATTCAAAACTTTAAACGGGCCCGTTTTGCTGGTGCTGCGCAATACGTCAAATCCCAGGTTGCCCGATTCACTGCTGGTTTTCCAATCGAGCTGCACGCCTTTGAACGGCACACTTTCGGCGGAAAAGTTGCTCAATTCGACTTTGACTTTGACGCGCCACACCACGCTATCTTGAGAAACGCAATCTCGCGCAATCACTTTGATGGAGTAGGCGCCGTTAATAAAATCGAGTGCATTAAATGAGAAACGTGATGCGTTAATGGGCTGCAGCTTTTCGTTCACAAACCAGTAATAATTTACCATACAGTCGGGATTTTGATCGGTCACCATTACGGTAAACTCTTGCGAACCGGTTTCGGGAATGCGCATCCAGGTGTTTTTTGGGGTAAAATCAGCAATGTGCAGTTTGGAGATCACATTTACGCGCACCGAATCGACATCATAGCCGGCAGGCGAACGGTTGTCCTGTACCTTAAATTTGATATTCCATACGCCGATTTGTCCGTAACCGGGCGTCCAGCGCAGTGTGGCTGAGCTCGGATCAAATGTGGCGTTAGCGGGTTGGTTTTGCGTGGTGATGGTTAGCGGGTCGCCGTCCTCATCCGTTGCTGTGGCGCGCAAAATTATTTCCTTGCCGTAGAGCACGGTGGTGTCTTGCAAATTCACAAATTGCGGATAGTTGTTGTCTTCGCCGGTTGCGGTAAAAAGCTGACTTGAACCTTGAGGCCAAATTGACAATCCAATTCTTTGAAAATAAAGCTCGTTAAAAGATTTGTAACCAATCTGCCAACGGGTCGAAGCCAAACCGAGCTCATTGCTTAAATCGCTGTCGGTTTCCACGGCTCCGCTGTTATTGATGGGCGCAAACGATACCGGCACGCCCTCAACCGGATTTTGGTACTGATCCATCACCTTGACCACAACGGGTTTGATAAGCCAGCGTCCTTTGGTCATGCGCTGCAAATCGCCGGAATGTTTGGTGATGTATTTTGCCGGGCCGGCTGTGGCCTGAATCCGAAAATCGACGCGCTCGCCCGGCACTGCCGGCAACGTAGCGCTGATGAGATATTCGCCAATTTTTTCGCCCAACGTAATTCGGGCTGTTGCCAAACCAGCGCTGCCTCCGGAACCGGTAATCACACGATGCGTATCCACCTGTGCGTTGGCGTTTTGCGGCTGACTTTTGAGCGTAAAGTAAACCGGCACACCATCAACAGCGTTGCCGTCCTTGTCCTCGACCATAACCTTGACATGATTGTTTATCACGCTTGCCACCTGCGCCTCGATCTCGGTATTGACGGCCGGGAGCAATTTTTCCGGCGCGCCGGCCTGGGCAAATACAGTGAAAAATACCTGCGAGGTGCCGCTAATAATCTGCGCCTTTATTGTGTGCGCACCGCCATTGTTGAGCGTAAATCGCGCTGAGGCATGGCCGTACTCGTCGCTTCCCTTGGTATTGCCTTGCGGAAATGTCACATCTCCAACCGTGGTGTTGAAAAGCACCAACGAACTGCTGGAATAGACCGGCAGGCCATCCTTATCGCGCACGGATACCACCAGCGGATCGGTGGAAAGCTGTCCCACCGGCAATGTGAGGCTGTCGCCGGAAACTTTGGTCAACGAATAGGGCAACACCGGATTGCGCGCCTGGCCCGTGAACACCAGATTGCTGCTCGATTGCGGATTGCTCAGCGACACTTTGATCGAATACGCTTCCACTTTGGACGCCAGTTTCAGCGTGGCCTGCGCGAGTCCGTTCGAATCTGTGGGAACATAGGTTGTTTTGACGCGACCGGTCGGCGTGATAAATTCGCCGCTGCCGGTCGTCATTTCAAATTTTACATCGGCCTTGTTGGCGAGCACGGGATTGTTATGTTTGTCCGTAACCAATACTGCCAACGCGTTTTCTAGTACGGTTCCCATATTACCAACAAACGAACTCGAACCGCCAGCGGGCAGAGAAATATTGGTTGCGCGGCCCGGTTTTACATAAACCGTGTCCGAGTAAATCCGAAACTGCGGATTATTTTCCAAATAGGCGTAAATAGTAATGGGGCCGATTTTGGTGGCGCTAACTCGACCAAATGTTTCGCCGTTGTCAGCGGTTTCGGCGGTTGGCTGTTCAAGCGAAACGGAAGAAACCTCCGATTCCAGGCGTACAGAATAGCCGGGTACAGGATTGGCAAACTGATCGCGCAGGGTCACTTTTACGAGCGGGCGCGAGTCGTCATCCGCACTGAGTTGACCCATGATTTCCACGCGCGACGAATCGGCAAATGGCGCGCTCGGCAAAATCTTTACGCTTATCGTATCCGGCGAACCGGTCACACCATTCCCGCCGCTGATGCGCAGTTTGTTAAGCACCGACACATCCCGGCCCACTTTCCAAAGTTCTTCGGCAATACCGTCTACCGTCATTTTGGTGCTGTTTGTATAATTGTTGGACAGTTTGCCTTTGCCATTTATCACTTCAAAGGTGATGGGATGGCCCTCGACCTTGGTGCCTTGAGCATCGTACGCCTCAACGGTAACCGGCACGGTACTCCCGGCGGCCATCTCCAAATAGGAGGCGCTTGTCAACGCAATTCGAGTTGCTTTGGCTTGAGTTCCGTTGATCAAAATAGATGTGCCAACGTGACGATTATCATCGGTCTCTACTTTAACAATGTTTTGTCCCAAAATGGGCATAAACGCGGTTTGTGCCACACCGGCGCTGTCGGTGCTCATTCGAATAAAAGTTTTTTGACCCTGGTTGGTCTGAAAATAACCGCGAGGATCATTTTCCGGATAGGTGACCTCAAACGTAACCGGATAATTGGACAAGCGGTTGTCAAATCCATCTTCAACGGCCACGGCAATGTTCATTTGATGTTGCGCGACTGTTTCAATTTGATTGGAAGAGGGCGTCAACAGCACCATTTTGCTGGCATCGCCGGGTTGAGTTGTAGCGCGGAACACGAGCGGCGAATTGGCCAGCGGAGCGTTGTTAAACGTCGCCTCGGCGAGCAAACGGTGCTCTTCCGGAGACGTGCCGAACACCCAGTTTGCCG
>CAYPZM010000524.1:0-3296 GCA_964414825.1 uncultured Cytophagia bacterium
AAAGAAAATTTGGAATTTTACCAAAATTAACTGTTCAGGATTCGCCTATAGTTTGTTGATAAATTCATCCTTTCATTCATAATTCGGGAGAGTAAGAATGAGATTGAGAACCAATCTGCTGTTCGCTGCAATTGCTGTGTTGTTTCTGGCGCAATTGCTGTTCTCTGCAACAACCGGTAAGATTGCCGGCACCATTCGAGACGCCGATACTAACGAACCCCTGCCCGGCGTCAATGTTACTATTCAAAATACCACATTGGGAGATGCCACCGATCTCGACGGCTATTTTTCCATCATTGGCGTGCCTCCGGGCAACTACACTGTGGTTGTAACCATGATGGGCTATAAAACCCATCGCATCCAGGATGCTGATGTGGATATTAATATGACTACGCAGCTCGACGTCAAGCTTGAACCCACGGTTCTCGAAGCTGGCGAGGAGGTGACCGTAGTGGCCGAGCGGCCTATCGTACAAAAAGATATGACCTCGTCCATGTCATCTGTTGGAGCGCGCGAAATTGAAGCCTTGCCCGTGGAGAGCGTGAATGACGTGCTGACCCTGCAAGCCGGTATCGTGAACGCCGGTGGTATCCATATTCGTGGCGGTCGCTCTAACGAAGTCGCCTATTGGGTAGATGGTGTGGCAACAACAGACGGATTTAATGGCGCCAACACCTCACGCATCGAAAATTCTGCTATACAAGAACTGCAGGTGATTTCCGGTACGTTCAACGCCGAGTATGGCCAGGCCATGTCCGGTATTATCAATATCGTCACCAAAGAAGGTACACCGGAATATCATGGCGAGATTATGGGCTATATTGGCGACTATAACAGCAACGACGATATGTATTCGGTAATGGACCGCGTTGTTGATGTAGTGGATGAAGAAACCGGTGCAATTACTCAAGCCACCGAGTCCACAAATCCACTCAAAGGATTAAACCCCACCTATAATGTTCAAGGAAGTTTGAGTGGCCCCGTACCACTAACCAACGACAAGCTCACCTTTTTTGTAAATGCTCGTTCCAATCAAAGAGAAGGATACTTGTATGGCCGGAACTGGTTCGAGCCGCAAGGCATTCCGGGTGACAGCTCCTTGGTGCCCATGAATCCCAATAACTATTGGTCGGGCTTGGGAAAACTTGCCCTGAAATTGAGTAACAGCATGAAGCTGACCTATAGTTTAAACTATTCGGATTCTCATAGCCCGCGTTACTATTCACAAAGTTACAAATATGTGCCGACGGGTAGAAATCAATCTTTTGGCACAACAACCACGCATTTACTTAGTTTTAATCACGTCTTGTCGCAAAATACGTTTTACGAGTTGCGCATTAATCGCATGCAGAACGAGTCAGAAAGCTACTTGTATGACGATTACACGACGCGCCCCAACTGGTTGGTGAGCTATGCTATGCCCGTTGATACGACAGGGGAAACCTTTGAAACCGTGGTTTTTGATCCCGGCATGGATCCGACTCAGTTGGACAGTGTGGAATATTACGGTTACGATTTTAACTGGATTCCCGATCCCACCAATCACGAAGGCTATGTGCATCCGGATTCCTCCATGGACCCCACCGGTTACAGTTACAAACGCGCCGGTACGGATTTGGGTCGCAACTGGCGCCGTTCGGCCTACTGGATTGGCAAGTTTGATTTGACCAGCCAGGTAAATCGCAGCAATCAAATCAAAGCCGGTATTGAATTTCGACTGCATGAGCTTGAACGCGATAACTATGGTTTAATTCCGGCTATCGATCCGGTAGACAGCGTACAGGTTGTCCCCTTTAAACCTGCAATTCCGGATGTTGGAACTCCAAACCGTCAAATCTATACCGATCCGCGCAAACCGCGTGAAATTTCTGCCTATATTCAGAATAAAGTCGAGCTGCAAGATATCATTATGAACATTGGCTTGCGCTTTGATTATTTTGATGCCAACTATGTGGTTCCTGCCGATCCGGATGATATCAATATTTACGATCCCTTCAAGTATGGACATATTTATAAAGAATATGATGAGACCTTGGCCTCGACCTTGGCGCCGCAAGAATTCACCGACTATATTAAAGGTCTCGAAAAATATACTCCGGAAGAACGCAAATCCTTTATGCACAAAAAAGTGGATCCTAAAATGCAAATCAGCCCGCGTTTAGGTATTGCCTACCCCATAACGGACCGCGGCGTGATCCACTTTTCCTATGGCCACTTTTTCCAGATGCCGACATTCCAGTATCTGTATGCGCGTCCCGATTTTGTCATCAACAGCGGTGGCGGACGTTTTATCATCGGCAATGCCGATTTGCGCGCACAACGCACCACACAATACGAAATCGGTTTGCAGCAGCAACTCGGTAGCAGCATTGGTATCGATGTGACCATGTTCTATCGCGATATCCGCGACTGGGTCGGAACATCACCTCCCATCGAAACCTTTCGTTCCGGCGTGCTCTATTCGCCTTACGAAAATAAAGACTATGCCAATGTTCGCGGAATCACCTTTAAAATGGACCAGCGCTTTACGCGTCAATTCTTATTCCTGGATGATTGCCGAAGGTACCTATTCCGACCCGAACGACGCATTTAACGACGCCAATGCCGAACAAGAACCACAAAAAACACTCATTCCCATGGATTGGGATCAGCGTCATACTCTAAACGCGCAACTTATTTATCGTGTAAAAGGCTGGACGGCTTCGATGATTGGTGTGTACCGCACCGGTTTGCCCTACACCCCCAGTTTTTCGCGGGGCGCGTTTGTCGGTGGCAACCAGCTTACCGGTTTGCCGGAAAACAGCTCGAGTCGCCCAAATGTCTACTTTGTTGATTTTCGACTGGAAAAACAGTGGCGCTTTGGCAACGGTATGACAATAGGATTGTTCACCTTTATCGACAATTTGTTTGATACCCGCGCCATTACCAACGTCTATTCGGATACGGGCGCGCCGGATTATACAACCAATCCAAAGTTGAGCATGGTAAACTATGACGAACGACGTGTGAGTACGCCCGAGGATTTCTTTACCCATCCGACTTGGTACATTTCCCCCCGTTTCATTCGCTTGGGTTTGCGCTTTGGTTTTTAATCGACAAAAGGAGAAAATAATGAAAAAAGTTTTAAATACATTACTCACTGCACTGTTTCTGACGTTGATAGTCGCCAGCGTACCCAGCGCTCAGATTACTATCGATCAGTTGCATGGCGACCAAACCTGGTCCATGCCCGGCCTGCATTCGGGTAACCAAATTCGAACCGTGTTTTATAACGACGGCATGATTGGCGACCGCCA
>CAYPZM010000525.1:0-3291 GCA_964414825.1 uncultured Cytophagia bacterium
CTGGGTGGACAAGGAGGGCTTGATATTATCGACTTTTTACGGAATTATCATTTATCTTTTAAATTAATTTTCACGGAAAATCAAAAACATAGTTACGGAAATAAAGCTAAAAAACTATTGGTTAGAGACATCCAGCAGGACTAGCGCGACTTGTTATGGCATGAAACACATCTTGCGGTAATATACACTTTTAAAGAAAAACGCCTGACGCGCTGCTCGCAAGTTTAATGTTTTCAACATCAACGAACCGCGATCCTGGCACTGTTTTTGTCCTGCGTGTTAGGATACCTTTTCGGTGTATGGAGGATTAAATGAGAAAATCCCTTTTTATGGTCCTGTTGAGCTGCTGGTCGGGGCTGCTCTTTTCGCAAACGCCTGTTATTACATCACAAGTGCTAAATCCTGATCTCAAAATATTTATGTTGAGTGATTTTAATTTTACCGGCAAGGGAACCAGTGCAGCGGAAATTTTTCAGATGGTGCTCAACAATCCAACTCAAATCGAGCACGTTTGTACGTTAACGCTCCATATTCAAGCCGAATATCAGGGAGCGCTGGCGTACGGGGCAACCGAACCGTTTAATATGTCGCCGCTGGAGACGATCCGAATAACCAATAGAAACCTCTTTAGCGCAAGAGAAGAATTTTCCCTGCAAGAGTATCATATCGATCCAACAGGCCAAGAGCTGACGAATAATTTGTTAGCTACCGGTCGGTTGCCTGCGGATATTTATTATTTTATTTTTGATTTAAAAGTGGGGCAGGAAATTGTCAGCAACACCATATTGCGATTTGACATCACCAACCCGCGTAACATTGATTTGATCTCGCCCGGAACTCCTGCCGGTTCGGGAATGGATGCACGCATTTATACGCCGTTCCCGCTGTTTCGATGGGAATCGCCCATTTCCCGATTCAAATTAAAAATAGCCGAGCGCTTGCACGATATTCAGGAAAATGCCGGTCCCGAAGAAATCATGCAACAACGCGTCATTTTTGAACGAATTTTGCAGGTTGACCAAGGTGGCGGTTCAGCCCTGGACGCGGCGGAAACCATACCATCCACACTTTACCAATATCCTGTTGCAGGAGCGCGCCCTTTGGAGTCTGGAAAAATTTATTATTGGCAGGTGATTGGCCTTGTGGGAACTTCGGGCGCGCCCATGGAATTCCCCGGCGAAATTTGGACGTTTGAAATTGCCTCTGGCGGCGGAACTCAAACCCTAACACCGCTGCAGCAGCAAATTCTCAGCTTTGTTCGCGAATTAAAGCCGCAGCTTTTGGCTCAGGATGGCGCTTTGCAAGGTTTTGTGCCCACCGAAACCGTCACAAAAAATAGTGTTCCCATTTCTCCGGATGAAATCTTGAATACATTGTCCAAGCTGGTGAACGGAGAATACGAACTGCTGGAAACGAGGGTTGAATGATTGAAAAAGAGGATTGCCATGAATAGACTAAAATGGTCGTTGCTGTTCGTGTTCCTGTTGTCGTGGGTTATCACCAGCCAGGATAAAGAAATTGCCGTGGTACTCAAAGTGGTTGGCACTGCTGAAGTGAAAACCAATGAGAGCGATTGGAGTCCGCTAATTAAGGGGCGCAGATTGGCGAGCGGCGACTATATTCGCACCGGCGAAGGGGCGCTGGTGTCGATTGTCTTTACGGACGACAAAAGCATGCTAAAAATACGATCTTCATCCGAATTACAGATTGAGGGCGAACGCGAGCCAGATGGCATCACCAAGCGCATTTTGCTGACGCTGGGCGAAGTTTGGTCGAAAATTAATCCCAAATCCCAAAAACAGGATTTTAAGATGGTGACGCCCTCCGGCGTGGCGGCCGTGCGTGGCACTGAGTTTTATACGATTGTGCAAGGTACGGAGCGTACGACTATAGTGACGATTGAGGGAATCGTTGAATTGTTCAACAAAGCTGGTAGCGTAATGGTGTCCGCCGGAAAATCTGGCACCGCAGAGCGCGAACAAGCACCAACCGTTACCGATACAAAGGAATTTGAAACCTGGGCCCAGAATGACGACACGTCTCAGTCCCTGGATATTGAATTTGAAAACGCGGACGGCACCACCAAGCACCTAAAATTACAGTATCAGGAATAGAGGGGACCTTGTTGAAAAATCACCTTGTTAAAGCAAGTCTGTTGCTCTTTATAATGATGTTTTTGAGCAGCACAGTTGTGGCGCAGGAACGATTGATTTTTAGTCCTCCGGACAGTGCCATCGAAAATCAGGACCTCGTTTTCTCAGCGCGTCTTATGCCGGGTACCGAACAGGTTCGCCAGGCGCGCATTTATTACAAGGCGCCGGATGAACGAGAGTACAACTTTGCGCGGTTGGATGCTGGGGAAACGGGTTGGCAGGGGACTATACCGGGAAATCGCGTGGTGGGTGATCGGCTTGAATATTTCATGGTGTTTCGCTTCCAAAACGATCAATTGCTCACCTTTCCGGCATCCAATCCGTATGAACAGCCGGAGGAAATTTTTATTTTCGAGGCAAATCCTCGGCAACAACAGAGGGCAATACACGATAAAAGCGCAATCACTGTGCTTGCACCCGAGCCCAATCAAGAATTTACGCAGAACGATGTGCTGTTGGCGTTTACGGTTGAAAACGAAAAATTGGATCCGCAATCCATTGCAGTTTTAGTGGATAAACAGAATGTAACCGACAAGGCGGTGCGCTCGGAATATGTGATCACCCTGGAAGCGCAGGATTTAAAGCAGGGATCGCATGAATTTCGCATTGTGGGCAAAACCAAAGACGGCGAGATTGTCGACACAACGGTGCCGTTTAGCATAAAGGAGAAAACCGAGCAGAAAAAGCCGCGCACCTCGTTTACGGGCCATGCATTTGCCGAAGGCCGTTATGAAAAAGTTTATAATGAAAACGAGTCCTTTGCCATGGCTGGCGCCGATTTTAACGGCAGTTATGGTTCCATTTCATATAAAGGCCGCGCGTTTGTCACCTCGCTCTCCGACAAGGGCTCTCAACCGCTGAATCGATTTTACCTCTCAGGCGGTACTCGTGCGGCTCAATTGTCGGTTGGTGATATGTACCCGCGTTACAATGACCTCATAATGTGGGGCAAACGCGTTCGCGGTATTTCGGGCGCGGTTAGTTATCGCGGATTGACCTTGGAAACGGTATTTGGCGAAACTCACAAAGCAATTGAGGGAACCGGGACCATAGAAAACAGCCAGCTCAACCTTCTTCGACCCGGAACCTTTCGGCAAACGTTATTTGGGGTGCGTCCCGGTTTTTATATCAAAGATGC
>CAYPZM010000526.1:0-3288 GCA_964414825.1 uncultured Cytophagia bacterium
TGTTTTCCCTGTTAAAATTGATCATCTTTATAATTGTCCCATTATGTCGGCACCGCGCGTGGCAACGCCCATGCGACTATCGCAGCCGTGTCTTTGCAGCGCGTGTTGCAGCGCCGCATCGACACTGTCAAACAGCGATATGCCGATGTTATCCGCTTCTGTTTTTAAAATGCCATGCGACACTACGGACACGTGGATTCGCTTGCGTGTTTGAACAAAAGCGATATAGGTTGCAGCAGCGACCAAATCATTGACCTCGCCATTTTCCACCATTTCGAGAACACGTTCATCCGGCGTCATGCCAAGTTGAATCAATTCGGGATGATCCGGCGCAATGCCTTCATCGGCCGGAATTACCAGGATAAGCGTGCCGCCATTCTTGACAAGCATGCCGCAATTGTTCAGCGGTTTGAATCCCTGCCACAGATCCCGATCCGCCGGATGCGAGCCAGCTAAAACGATGTCCGGTCGTTCGTCAATGTCAATCTGGTAGATGTTTTTGGCGAACGCTACCCCGCTGCGATGAGCCTTGACCGGATCTCCGGCAACCACCTGGACGACCTGGCCGTCGCGATTGAGCACAACATTAAGGATGAACTTTAATCCGGTCGTCTGCGCAATCGATTCAATTTCCAGGCGCACCGGATTTTCCGCTTGTCCCAAAATTTCATATACTCGGGTTGCGGCCATCAGATGGGTCTTGGATGTGGTGAGGGAACTGGAAACACCCGGCTGCACCATTTTGGCGCCACCGGCCCATCCGGCGTACATGTGCGGAATGATATTCCCAACGGCGATGGACATGTCGCTTTCGAGATACAAGCGGCTAACCTCGATCGGAATACCGAGCGGCGACACGCCGAGATTTTCAAAATCATTTGGATGGTGCGACAAATTCACCACCTTTACCCGTTCCATAACCGCCTTGCCGAATCGTTCGATAGATTCATTTTCATCCATTGGACGATGCGTACCCAGGGCAATGAGGATGGTGATATCATCATCCGCCACGCCAGCTCGGTTAAGCTCATCCAGCAGAATGGGTAAAATGATGGATTGCGGCGTGGCGCGGGTATTGTCATCAACAATAATCACAGTTTTGCGGCCATGCTGCGTGACCAGCGCTTTGAGTGACGGTGAGTCGATGGGATTCAAAAGCGCGTGGTGGATCGCAATTTCCAAGTCATCAATGGGCGGTTCGTTTTTCGGCGCGCAAATCCATGCCAAATTGTTCTCTGGAACAGAGATGGATTTGGATGTATGGCCGTAGGGTATTTCAATTGTTTTCATCTCTTCCGATCTGTAATTAAAGGGTCTTGACAAGATTTGTAGCACACCTGGAGAGGTTGTCGAAAAAGCTATAGTAGCTCCTTAACATGGGGTCACTTTAGAATATAGACGTTATCTGATCAGCCAGGTAAATATAAACTTGCAACCAATTCCTGCATCTGGTGTGACTTCTCGTTCTATCATCCAACAGCATAAAAGCACCTAAAGAAAAAAAACTAGGGTCGCTTGTACAACATTTTAAAAATCTGGAAAAATCGTATCATACAAATAGTCCATAGTTTTGACGGGATTCCGTTGTTGCATCAACGTATTCATGGTATTCTTGTCGATTCGATTGGTCAGATTTTCGAGTTTACGCGTCAATTTCATGACAAGATTAAAATGTTCCACCGGATCAACTTCTTTGGATAGCACATCAAACGCATACCAATCATTATCATACCCCACCTGATCCAGGTAGTAAAGAAACTCGAGGGTATCCCAAAGATTAAAAGCGCCGGGCAGCATATCCCAGTCCCAGTTGCGGTCATTGTCGTTCAAATGCACGTAAAACAATTTGTTGGCGCGGCTCAGCAAAGCAACCGACTGTGCCGGTCGTTCGCCCGCCTGGATGGAATGGCCGATATCGAGGGTCACTCCCAGATTATCAGCACCAACGGATTGGCAAAAGGTCAAAGTTTCCGCAGCCGTTCCAAAGAGGCAGCGGGTGCGGGGATCATTCCACTTGTACTCGATACAGATATTGACATCCGGATTGTGGGAGGCAATAGCGCCAAACGTGTCTTCGGCATATTGGTAGGCATCAAAATAATTCATTTCAAAAATATAATCATGGCCATCATTTAGAGGGCAAGTTGAGATGCGCGGCGCCTTGACGTCCTGGCTTAAATCCATAGCTCGCTGAAAATCCTCGGTCACCTCTTGCCGCTCCGCCGCATCCGCAGACGAAAATGCACCACGCAACCACTTTCCCGTGCGCCGGGACCGCACATTGACGGAAGACACACCAAAACCATAGTCATCCAGCCATTTTTTCAAAAGGCCGACGTTCTCAAAATCCGCAGGATAACAGAGTTCCAATCCGTCCAAGTCTTTAATTTGGGAAGCCAGTTTAAATTTTTCTTCCAGTGATCGGTCTGAATGATACTGGATATAACGATTTTTGACACCGCCGAGAAATGCGGTGATGATGGCAAGTTTGTTCATATGTACTCCAAATTTAATTCAGACTTTTTTGTCCTTACGATCGCTTGATCATGCGTTTCAATCGTTTTAAAATACCAAACTGCGACAGGATGGTCAACACACATGCCAGAAAAAACACAAAGCTGATAGGCCGGTTGATCAATGTCATCAGATCACCCTGGCTCAGCAACAGCGCCCGACGGAAAAACGTGTCAGCCATGTTTCCGAGAATCAATCCCAAAATGAGCGGCGCCGGGGCATAGGCCATTTTATCAAAAAAGTAGCCGACGACGCCAGAAATAAACACCAGCGTCAGGTGAAACGGATTGTTGTTGTAAGCAAACACGCCGACCACACACAACACGGCAATAATGGGCATTAATATTTGCTGGGAGACCCGCAGAATTCGAACCATGATACCGGTAAACAACATGCCGCATACAAACAGAAACAGGGTGCCCCACATTATAATGGCGGCCAATTGTGGAATGAATGCCGGTTGTTCAATGCTTAGCAGAGGGCCCGGCCGCACGCCGTGAATAACCAGCGCTGCCAGCAGCATCGCAGTTGGCGGACTGCCCGGAATGCCCAAACTAACCAGTGGAATGATTGAGCCACCGATGGCGGCGTTGTTGGCGGTTTCCGGCGCCATCACGCCTTCGTACACGCCGGTGCCGAATTTTTCTTTTTCCGGATGGTGCTTTTTCGCATCATCATAAGCCACCCAGGCGGCAATGTTCTCGCCGACGCCAGGCACCGCGCCGATACCAACGCCGATCAAGCCCCATCGCAGAATGTTTAAAATGTTCTTTT
>CAYPZM010000527.1:0-3258 GCA_964414825.1 uncultured Cytophagia bacterium
GGATCGCGGCCTCGGCGTCCTCGCCGGACGTCCGGACGAGGATGGTCGCCCCCCTGCCGGCGGCGAGGGTCATGATTCCCATGATCGATTTTCCGTTCACCTCTTCTTCTCCCTTGATGACGCGGACATCACATTTGAAGCGGTTCGCGGTCTGAACGAACAGAGCTGCCGGTCTCGCATGCAGTCCGAGCTCATTGCGAATCTCAAGCTGCTTTTCGAATTTTGTGTTCTCGCCCGTTTCTTCCGTCATAACCGCTCACACATTCATCATTTTGCTTTTCTGAAGATAATGATCGAAGATCAGCCGTGCGAGTTTTTCGGGATCGTGCCGGACCTGGCCGTCGATCTTGAGAATATCGCCCTCGATCACTTCATAGCCGCGTTTTCTCGCGGATTCATAAAATCCATTTATCGAATACGAGTGATGGGATGTCAGGATTTCCGGTACAATGGCGCCAATCAGATGGCTCCTTTTGCTTGACAGAGTTCTCGCCATAATATTGGGCCGATAGTTCAGCTCCTCTGCAAGAGCCTTGACTTTGTCTTTTGTCTCCTGCCTCAAGTCTGGATGGTCCCGAAGTGCTTTCGATACGGTTGTAGGATGTAGCTGTAATCGGGCAGCTAAATCTTTGACTGTGATCACTGTTGTCTCGATAAATTTGATTGTTTATAATTCAAATGTGTGATAATATAGTCCGTTTGAATCGGAATGCAAGAAATTTTTTGAATACTACCCTTCCAACGGATATTTTTCCAAAAGACGTAACCCCTCTGAATTGGACAAATTTCTGCAAATCACCAGTACACCTTTTGCGCCGACATGCTTTACCAGCTCTTCAATTTCCTCCGGTCTACCATACAATTGGACTGATTTACCGGCAACCAGTATCTTTTGAACAAGCTCGTACCATTGATGAAGGGCTTCGTGTCCGGCCCCTGGCTGCCATTGTATCGCTTTGAGCTTGTCTATTTTTAAAAGACTATCCAGATGTTGGATGGCCTTTGTACCATCTAGATGATAGAACGGATAATCCATGGCATCGACCATATCGCAAATGTGTGGCAGGCAAAATTGATCGAACATTTTTTTCGAGATCATATAGGAAAAGTCTTCCTGAATTGGAAACGTTGTTCCCGGCGCCCAAACACCGGCCCATCCAATACCACCTGTATTTTTAGATGTTTCGACAATGGCATTGATATCATGAAAACCCTGCATCCAAAGAGTTTTAGCGTGTTCCGCGGCCCGGCCGACTTTATCCGGTTGAACTAACATATCCATTAAAAGCTGTTCCGTGCCGTAAAGATCGGCAATCATGTCCATAACACCTTGTAAGGGAAAATGGGCGATAAAGTGATGATCCGGAGCCAACTTGGCGGAACGACGGGTGAGCTGTAGAATATGATGATACACCGGATGGTTTTCATCAAGATGCAGATCAGTAAATGCTTCCAAGCATTCCAGGATAGGGTGCGCCCAAATGGTTTCTTTATTTAACAACTGAAGTTTTGCCCCCAGCGCACAGGACATAGCGCTTGATCCGTGGTCAATAAAGTGATAAGGGAGGGCCGCGCCATAATAGTCCGAGTTGTCGATTAGTGCCATTTGTCTGGCTATTATAAAATCTATGTCTTGCCAAAATACATTGAGATCATCCGTGTCCGGAATATCTAATGATTCTTCCCTGGGGCAAGATGCCAAAACGAGAGGATGTTTTTGATCCCCATTCTCCCACCAGTTGGTTAAATGATCTCTGACTTTAAAAAGCCGTTCGGATAATGTCATATATTGTTCTCGTTACCTTGTTGTGCTGCTTGTTAAAGTCGATTTTTATAAAATACCGTACTTTTGAATAGCCTTTTGCAACGCTATTACATTTTCCGGTTTACAATAGCTTGTAATGGAATTAGAGCTGCCACAAATGTATCCGCCGTCACGTCCGGCGATGTTTATAGCTTCTTTAACCAAATTATCGACCTGGTCTGGAGTTCCTTCACTGAGTACATTGATGTCTATATGGCCAACGGGACAAATTTTATCGCCGTGTTGTTGTTTGACCTCATATAGATTCATGGGGCCAGGTTCTATTGGATGTATCCCATTCATGCCCAGGGGAATCAGGTCGTCCAAAATTCCTGACAGATCACCATCCGAATGATACACCCACGGTTTACTGATTGAGGATGCAACCTGCCGATAACCCGGTAGAAACAGTTCCCGAATATCGTCTGGCGAAATATAGGTGGAGGTTTTATAGGCAATATCATCGGTTGTCCAGAGAAAATCAAAATCCATTTTGCAGAGATGTTCAAAAACGCTGCCTTGCCAGTCGAAATACAGCCGTAACATCTCTTCCACTACGTTCCGATTGATATAAATGGATAGTGAAAAGTTTTCAAATCCCAAGCCGAGGATAACCGGATCAGAACCCAGATTACTGACACAATAAAGCGCACGATCCGAGGTGGAGAACTCTTCCAAAAACTGTTCAAGTGGTTCATACAACGATTGATCGTGCGGATCCGGAAAACGGATGGATTTAACATCATCCAATGTTGAAATGCTGCCACCTGTAAAAATCTGCCGACCACCGATTTCTTCGCCAAGGCCGAGATGTTTAATCCAGAAACTTATGCCGACGGCATCGAGATCGAGTCGTTCTGAAAGATTTTTAGTTTCACTGAAAGTAGCTCCGATTGTTGGGACGGATAATACCGGCAGATCGGAAAATCTGGATTGGGTTTCAAACGTGGTTGCAGGTGTACCCAGAAACTTTGCAGCGAAACCATTGTCAACCGTCAATTCAACAAATGGAATACGATCAGGTTTTTCAAGTTGGAGCGATGCTAATACGCGTTCTTTCGATGTCATTTATACAGCCCGTGTTTAAAGAACTATTCAATGAAACATAATGTAGAGAATAATCATCACAACAGTGAGGATAATCCATAAATATTTTACAAGCGGCCTTGATTGAATTGCTCTCTTGTCAAAAGAAAGCAACCGAACAATTCTCTCTTTATTATGACGGGTTTGGGTGGCCATTGAAATACATACCATAGTCCCACACAATCCTGCGCAGATATAAAAAGACAAAAGTAAAAAGTGTGGCCAGAATTCTCTGGATGGATAGTTGGCAAAATAAAATCCGCCAATAGTCAGGCTTAGTATTGCACCACCGGATAGAATGATATTGGCAGCCGTGGATGTGGTTTTTTTCCAAAAAAGACCCATAAGGAATACGGCGGTGATCGGTG
>CAYPZM010000528.1:0-3256 GCA_964414825.1 uncultured Cytophagia bacterium
GCCCCATCGACTTTTCGGCCTATATCCAGGATAAAATGGAATTTGACGAAATGGTCATCAACTTTGGTTTACGGTATGACTATTTTGATCCTCAAACGCTCTATCCCACGGATCGCCGGAATCCGGTCAACCTGATTCAAGGTGTGCCGCAAACCGAATATGCTGAAGCAGACCCCAAAACTCAGCTCAGCCCGCGCCTGGGCTTGTCCTACCAGTTGGGCGAAGCGGCGTTGTTGCGCTTTAGCTATGGTCACTTTTTTCAAAGACCTCCCTATAGCCGCTTTTATCAAAACAATTCGCTATTGGTATCGCCATCCAACTTTGGCACTCAGCAGGGTAATCCTCAACTTAACGCACAAAAAACGGTGCAGTATGAGCTGGGATTGTGGCAGGAGCTGATGCCGGATATGGGTATTGAGGTCGCTTTGTTTTATCGTGATATTTACGATCTTCTCAGTATGGAAGTTCGCTACACGTATAACCAGCAAATTTACGGCTTGTATACCAACCTGGATTATGGCAATGCCAAAGGGCTGGAAGTAACCTATGATTGGGCATTCCAAAGCTTTTACGTCAATGCCAACTATACGCTGCAGTACACTCGCGGCAATGCGGACAGTCCAACAACAACATTTAGCCGCGCCGGCAACAACCAGGACCCCATCCCTCGCCTCATTCCGATGAGCTGGGATCAACGTCATACGTTTAACGCCAGTGTAGGTTACACGACGAAAAACTGGAGCGTTTCAGCAACTGGTCGCTATGGTTCCGGCACGCCTTATTCACTGGCGCCGTTGCCTGAATCCAGTCTGTCCGGTGTGTTGCTCTACCCGAACAACTCGAAAAAACCGAGCACTTATTCGGTCGATTTGTACAGCTACTATACTCTGCCGTTTAGCGGCGGTTTGAAAATGAAGTTTGAGCTCTATGTCTACAACCTGCTGGATAACTTGAACGAGTACGGCGTTTACGGCCGCACGGGTCGCGCCTACACCAATATTCTCTTACCGTCCGAAATCGCCAACCATCGTAGCGATTTTAACGATCCGGTTGAGAGAATGCAGAATCCCGGCATGTATAGCTCACCGCGCATGGTTAAATTCGGCGTTGGTGTATCGTTCTAATGCGCAGGTAATGTAGAAAAGAGATTTTCCTATTATAATGGAGGTTATTTACAATATGCTGAACCTAATAAAAAAAGCCACTGTTGTTCTGCTTATTACCCTGCTGGCTGTTTCTGCCACATTTGCGCAAAAAAAGGCGTATGAGGGTCCGCGGGACACGGCTGGTGACGTTGCAGCAGAAAAAATTGGCTGGATGGAAGGTAATGCCGTCCGTAGCCAGTTTCGCAATACAACAGAATTATCGGACTGGGGTGACGGTACGGATCCCTATGCAACAAAATGGCCGAATGATTTTCGCGGCTCAAAAATGAATGATGGTATCGGTCTGTTGATCGGTGCTCGTGTTTATATTCATAACGATGGTGATACAACAACTGTCGACTCTGAGCCATACGATCAGGTTTATATTAATGAACAACGAGAAGTATATAATCAAATGGTCGAGAGCGGCGAATTGCATCGCCTCTACTATTTGCAAACATCCTATCGTGAGGAAATGGATACCGATCCCACGGGTCAGGTGGAATGGGCTCTTTATCCTTCTCGCGGTAACGTAACCGGTGAATACGCCAACTGGAGCTTGCCGGATGCGCCGCCTTCCATGGCGAGCAAGCCCGATTCCTGGCCTCCCATGGGCTGGCCAGCCGACGGCTTTAACTCCAAATGGCAAGGCTTGTGGAACGGGCGTTTTGGTGCCGATGTATTCAAAGCCGATGAAGAGTGCTTTTTTGTATCCAACGATGCACAAGACCAGGAATATCTGGTTGACGAATCCAACGTACGCTACTACCCGTTGCCGGGTCAGTTTATCGGAGATTTGGATCCCAAAATGAGCGTGCAGGTTGGTTTACCTTGGGGCGGTCTCGGGATCCGCGTGGAAGTCCGCGGCTTCCAGTGGAACAATGCCCAGGCCCGCGATGCTATCTTTTGGGAATACGTGATTTACAACATGAGTGATTATAACATCCCGGAAGTGGGTTTTGGTTACTGGGTGGACAATGCCATCGGTGGTGACGGAACTGATGAATTGGCTGCATTCGATACGTTTCTCGATCTGGCCTATTCCTGGGATGTGAATGGTATCGGTAGCTTTAATCTCAAAGTCGGAACCATGGGTTTTGCCTATCTGGAATCACCGGGTAATGCAACCGATGGAATTGATAATGATGAAGATGGCGTGCTCGATGAACGCCGCGATAACGAAGCTATCGCTCTCGTAGGCCCCACCGACGGTATTGATAATATTGATAACTTTTTGAGATTCTACCAGCTTGAAATGGATGACCTGCGGGAGCACTGGGACGCTGACGAAGACCAGGACTGGCAAGCGTTTGATGATGTTAATGGAAATGGCCGCTGGGACGAAGGTGAAGACATTAACGACGATGTCGGTCTCGATGGTAAAGGCCCCGGCGAACTTGGTTATCTCGGCCCCGATGCCGATGGCACCGAAGCAAATGGCCGCCCCGATCTGAAAATTGGTGTGGGTAGCGAGCCCGATTTTGGTCTGGTTGACGTGACCGAAACCGATATGCTCGGTTTGACGTCGTTCCGCCTGTTCCCAATTCCGGATCACGTACCGCCGTACCGTTTCTGGTTCCGTAACGACGAATCCATGTGGGAGCTGGTTGGTCAGGATTCTCTGGTACCCTTTATTGGTGCCGTGTCGAACCTGGCAGAGGTATTTGCCACGGGTACGTTCCCGCTTTATGGCGGAAACATCGAACGCATCTCCATGTCCCAGCTTCACTCTTGGGATGACGGTGCCAACATCAGAGCTGGCGACCCGGTTGAAAACCCGCCCATCTCTTTGTTTGAATTGAAAAAGATTGTCCAGATTATTTACGAAACCGACTATCGCTTTGCACAACCGCCTGTGATGCCAACATTGACAGCGACTCCTGGCGACGGTTTTATTCTACTAACCTGGAACAATGATTCTGAGATCAAAACACGTGACGCCTTTTTGGGTAACGAAAACGACTTTGAAGGCTACAAGCTGTTCAAATCTACGGATCGTAACCTGACTGACGCCGTGCAAATTACCGACGGTTACGGCAAACCCAGAGAACGCGAATGGATTTTCCAATGCGACCTGGTGAACAGCCGAAAAGGCTTTGCCGATTACGGTC
>CAYPZM010000529.1:0-1834 GCA_964414825.1 uncultured Cytophagia bacterium
CCCGGTACCAATCCCGAAGAGCTGTTGGGAGCCGCGTATGAGGGGTGTTTTTCTATGGCTCTGGCTAATATTTTGGACCAGGCAGGATTTACGCCAAAACGCATTCAAACCAGCGCCAAGGTTCGCCTGGATAAAGTGGATGATGGCTTTAAAATCAAATCGATCGAACTCGATACCGAAGCCGATGTGCCCGATATCGACGAAGGCGAGTTCAAAAAGCATGCTGAAAAAGCCAAAGACACCTGCCCGGTGTCGCAAGCGTTGACCGGCGTGGAAAAATCGGTAACCGCTCGTTTAAAATAATCACCGGTTCGGTCGGCCAGCGTTGCCGATCGAACTTTCATCAACAAAACCAAAGGTATAAACGTGAGTCTTGAAAATAAAACTATTGCCATTTTTGTGGAAAAATTATACGAGGACCTGGAATTTTGGTACCCCAACATCCGCATGAAAGAAGAAAAGGCCAAGGTCGTGGTTGTAGGACCAAAACAGAAAACCTATTCCGGTAAACATGGAATACCAACCGAGCCGGACAAGACAATTGACGAGGTGTCGCCGGAGAATTTTGATGCCCTGATTATTCCGGGCGGCTATTCGCCCGATCATATGCGGCGAACGCCTCAAATGATCGACTTTGTCAAAAATATGAACAAGCAAAACAAGGTCATTGCCGCCATTTGTCACGGCGGCTGGATGTTAGCCTCGGCCGAAATTATTGAGGACAAAAAAGTGACGTCCTTTTATTCCATAAAAGACGATTTGGTTCATGCCGGAGCCAAATGGGTTGATAAAGAGGTTGTAGTGGACGACCATATTGTCACGTCCCGAAATCCCTCGGATTTGCCGGCGTTTTGTCGTTCGATTATCTCGTTGCTAAGCTCTTAATTTTTAGAATAAAATAGGCCACAAAGTCTCCAAGACACAAAAAAGATAAAGCATACACATTTTCGAGCATTTCTTCGAGTCTTTGAGCCTTGGTGGCAGGCAGGCTTTTTAAAACCAAGCAGATGGAAATTATGAATATATTGACCATCACCATGAATCCAACGATTGATGTCAGCACGTCAATCGAAAATGTGGCCGCGGATCGCAAACTGCGTTGCAACGCGCCGCGTTTTGATCCCGGCGGCGGCGGCATCAATGTATCTCGTGCTATAAAACATTTGGGTGGCGAAAGTCTGGCCATTTACCCCTCAGGCGAGCCATCTGGCAAAATGTTGCAACATTTGTTAGAGAATGAAGATATATCCCAAAAACCCATTTCCATACAAAACAGCACTCGCGAAAATTTTACTGTGCTGGAAACCTCCAGCGAACAACAATACCGCTTTGTGATGCCCGGACCCGAGTTGAGCGAGAAGGAATGGCAAACCTGCTTGCAATATGTCAAAGACGTCGAACATCCCGACTTTTTGGTGGCCAGTGGCAGTCTGCCGCCCGGTGTGCCGCGGGATTTTTATGCGCGCCTGGCATCCATTGCAAAAAAGCGCAATATCAAATTTGTTGTGGATACCAAGGGGGAAGCATTAAAAGCGGCGTTGGAGGAAGGTGTCTATTTTATCAAACCCAATGTACACGAGCTGGGCAAATTGGTCGATACGGATATTCATGATGAAGAGGAGCAGGCCAATGCTGCGCAAAATTTGGTCGACAATAAAAATGTCGAGTTTGTCGTGGTTTCGTTGGGCGCTGCCGGGATTTATCTCATTACCCCCGATCAGCAACTACGAATAAATGCTCCAGTGGTGCAGGTAAAGAGCAAAGTAGGCGCCGGTGACAGTATGGTCGCTGGCATTGTTTACAGTTTGTCCATGGGAAAGTCCATACGAGATGC
>CAYPZM010000529.1:1844-3233 GCA_964414825.1 uncultured Cytophagia bacterium
GGCGGGCAAAGCGGCGGTCAAAACGCCGGGCTCGGAATTGTGCCATAAAGAGGATACGGAAAAGCTGTATAAGCGAATTCAGGAAAAATCGAAACATGAGAACAAAAATAACTCGTAATTTGAACGAAGACAGCTTGTTTAACTCGAGTTAACTACAACATTAACAAAGGGGAATATTATGCGCAATCATACTATATTTTTATCATTCGTATTGATATGCTTGGCAACATTTTCTGCTAATGCAGAGATTCATGATGTTTCAATAACCGGTTTTGCGTTCGTACCGGAAACGGTTACCTTTCAGGTAGGCGATACGGTGAGATGGACAAATAACGACCCGGTCGCCCATACCGCCACAAGCACTGATAATCCTCCGGTATTTGATTCCGGGAATCTTGCTTCGGGCGAAACATACATGCACCAGTTTACAGAATCCAGATTTTATCCCTATTTTTGTGAAATTCATCCGTCCATGACCGGTACGGTGCATGCGGAATCCGCAACCTCGGTTGAGGAGAATTCGGAAGAACCCGTCCCGAGCACATTTCAGCTAGGGCAAAACTATCCCAATCCATTCAATAACAAAACAACCATTCAATACACCATTACCGGCACTAAGCCGCGACACGTGACTTTGGCCATTTATGACATCCAGGGTCAAAAGGTGGCAGAGTTGGTGAATCAACAACAAGCTCCGGGAATATTTATGGTAAAATGGAACGGGATAAATTTACAAGGCGAATTGGTGAGCAGCGGCCTTTATTTTTTCCGACTGTCGAGCGGGAAATATCAAAAAACCAAGCGTTTGACATTCTTGAAATAGCGGTGATCGGCGGACAAAACCCACTCGATTGCCGAAAACCAGATGATGATCAAATGATAGTGATAAAAATGATTCACAAACATTGTTGTGAAAAGTGGATCCCAAAAGAAAACATTCATATTTCTGATCACCAAAAGGACCAATCATGGCAAAAGAAAATCAAAATCCCAAAGATATTGAAAATCACGAATGGCTGGATTCGCTGAAATATGTTTACGAATCGCAAGGCGGAGATCGCGTTCACGAATTGCTGCATTTGCTGCAAATTCAAGCTAAAAAGTACGATGTGGAAATTTCCTGTCCCTCCACCTCGCCCTATTTGAATACGATTCCCAAAGAAAAGCAACCGTCGTATCCGGGCAGTCGCGAGATAGAGCGCCGTATCAAAAGCATCAACCGCTGGAATGCCATGGCTATGGTGGTGCGGGCCAATCGCGAGTCGTCCGGTATTGGCGGACACATTTCGACGTACGCGTCGCAAGCCACGCTGTTCGAGGTAGCGTTCAATCACTTTTTGCGCGCGCAAAACGAATCGTTTCCCGGAGATGTAGCTTATTTTCAAGGCC
>CAYPZM010000530.1:0-3209 GCA_964414825.1 uncultured Cytophagia bacterium
TTCCCGCAGCCAATGGCCGACTCGGTCGACAAATTGAACTTCCGAGGCGTCGTTCAAAAGCTGCGCATATTTCACTTTGCCGGCGTATCCCGGTAAATGCAACGCTTTAAACGGCCATTCCATCACATGAATATAAAGCCGGTTCAACTCTGGATTGTAGGTCAAAAAGCAATTCTGCGGCACCTGAAACTCCTCCGGTGCTTGCGTACAGCCATAAACCGAACGGCCATGATCGTTCATCCAGTCGCCCATGGCTCCAAGCCGATCCAGAGCGCGGTCGTCAAACGTTCCGCGTCCGGTCGGGCCGACGTTGAGGAGCAAATTGCCGCCTTTGCTGACCACCTCGACAAGCATAGCCACCAACTGACGCGGCGTCTTCCAGGAATCCTCATCGCGGTGATAGCCCCACGACCCAGAAAAGGTTTGGCAGGTTTCCCAGGGCACTTTTTCGCCATCCATGGTGACCCATTCTTTGGGCATAAATTGCTCCGGTGTGCGGAAATCCCAGCCGTAATTCGTATCGAGCAGATCGAGCCGGTCGTTGACGATCACGCTCGGCATTTTCGCGCGCACCATTTTGATGAGGCGCTCGGACTGCCAATCATCGCGGCCTTTGCCATCCGGGCCAGGATACGAAAAATCGAGCCACATCAAATCGATGGTGCCCATGGTGGTAAGCAGCTCTTCGACCTGGTTGTAGATGTAATCTGCATATGTGCTCATATCGCGTTCGCTATTTTTCGCTCTCTCCTCTTCATTGTCACGCATGGGATGAATGCGGTCCACCGTAAATTCAGGATGATGCCAGTCGATGAGCGAATAATAAAATCCGACTTTGAGGCCTTCGGCACGGAACGCATCGACCATCGGCTTGAGCAAGTCTTTGCCGTACGGCGTGTTGGTGGCTTTATAGTCCGTGTATTCTGAATCCCACAAACAAAAGCCTTCGTGATGCTTGGAAGTGATGACCATGTATTTCATACCCGCCTGTTTAGCGGCTTTGGCCCATTCGGTGGGATTGTATAAATCCGGATTAAACAGCTCGAAATATTTTTGATACTCGTCATCCGGAATGCGCTCGCGATTTTTCACCCACTCATGTCGTGCCGGCATGGCGTACAATCCCCAGTGAATGAACATGCCGAAGCGGGCATCCTGCCACCATTCCAGGCGTTCGGCTTTTTGTTCGGGCGTTTCGGTATACCAGTCGGCGGCGTTAATGGGCAAAAATGACAAAAACAGCGCCAACATCATGCAACAAAGGATAATTTTTTGGTTCATGGAGAGGCCTCTTGTGTTGATTCACAGTTTGGATCAGATTTAGAAAACGGGCTTTAAGTCCGATAAACGTGCGCGTCCAGGGATAGAATCCCTGGACGAACCTAAAAATCGACAGGATTCACGGGATCGATTTTTTTTAACTCTTGTCCATCCTGTTATCTGTCTAAAAGTGTTTTTATCTCACAACAAACGTAGATTCCACCCACTGCGGCGCGCCCAAATCCAGGCTGCGTTGCGACGGAATGGAACCGCCAATAAAAACCTTGTATTCGCCGTTTTCGATGATACGCTCGCCATCGTTGTTAACGATCTGCATCAGCTCGGGCGTGATTTCAAACGTCACGGTCTTGCTCTCACCCGGCCACAGGGAGACGCGCTGGAATCCCTTGAGCGCATACTTGGGCACCAGTACCGTCGCTTCCATGTCTTTAATGAACAGTTCAACTACTTCTTCAGCAGCCACATTGCCGGTGTTGGTCACCGTGACTGTTGCATTGACGGATTCACCTTTTTTCACGCGACTGGCATCGAGCTGCACATCGCTGTATTCGAACGTGGTGTAGCTCAGGCCAAACCCAAACGGCAAGAACGGCTCTTTGTCCGAGTAACGATAGGTGCGGCCTTGCATGTCATAATCTTCGTACGGCGGCAAATCTTCAATCGATTTCGGAAAGGTGAGTGGTAATCTGCCGGATGGCACGGCATCACCAAAAATCACATCAGCGATGGCGTTGCCTCCCTCCTGTCCCGGATACCAGACAAAGAGCACGGCATCGGCCATATCGAACACCTCCTGAAAAGCAAGAGGGCTGCCGCCAAACATAACAACCACAAGTTTTTGCGCTTTGGAACGAATGGTTTTGAGAAATTCGACTTGATTCGGCGGAAGCTGAATATCCTCGCGATCGCCCTTGTACGGCGAGGCAATGGATTCGCCTTCTTCGCCTTCAATAAGCTGCGAAATGCCGAGGCAGGCAATGGTGACATCGGCGTCTTCGGCTTCGCCGGAAAACCAGTCAATAGGATTCACATTCGGACGATCCAGCAGCGCCCCCTGGCGGTATGTGACTTTGGTCTGCGGACTGACTTTGCCAACCACGCCTTCCATGACGGTAAACATGTTTTCGTGCAATCCATAATAGTTTGCCAACAGTCCTTGCATATGCGTAGCCAGCGGGCCGGTGACATAGATTTTGTACAGATCTTTGGCAACCGGTAGTGTGTTGTCGTTGTTTTTCAGCAGCACAATCGACTTTTGCGCGGTTTCACGAGACAATTGGATATGATCATCACTGGCAATCACATCCGGTCCAATGGTGTTGAACGGCACCATTTCAGGCGGATCAAACAAACCAAGACGGAAACGCGTTTGGATTAGTTCTTTAAAATTGCGGTCAACAATTTCTTCGGTCGTCAACCCCTGTTCCACCGCTTCAACAATGTACGGATAGGTGCTGCCACAATTCAAATTACAGCCGTATTTGAGCGCCAATGCAGCGGCTTCGGGCGGCGTTTCTACGACATTGTGGCCTTGATAGAAATCCACGATCGCCCAGCAGTCCGAAGTAAAATAACCCTGAAAGCCCCATTTGCCACGCAGAACCTCCTGCATCAAATAAGGATGCGCGCAGCAAGGATCACCGTTAGTGCGGTTGTAGGCGCCCATCACGCCCTCAACTTTGGCTTCGGTGACCAGCGCTTCAAAGGCCGGCAAATACGTGTCCCACATGTCGCGCATGGAGACCACCGCATCAAACTCGTGGCGCAGACCTTCGGGGCCGCTATGCACGGCGTAATGTTTGGCGCAACCTGCGGCTTGCAAGTATTTGGGATGATCCCCTTGTAATCCTTTCACAAAGGCAACACCAATGCGACTGGTAAGGAACGGATCTTCGCCATAGGTCTCGTGTCCCCGGCCCCAGCGCGGG
>CAYPZM010000531.1:0-3205 GCA_964414825.1 uncultured Cytophagia bacterium
GCGGCGTTTCGGCAGGCGCTACTACTGCGCCTCGCCCCGCTCAGACGAGCTGGGCTATTCAATTAGCAAACTACCGGAAACCACTGGATTTTGGGTGGAAGACCTTGAATCGCCTCAACAACCCGAAGTCAAACAAGAAGTTTTGAACGGCAAGCGTTACGTAACCGCGGATATTAAAAAGCTGGCGCTGTATCCGACATCCTCCGGCGCAAAAACCATCGGTTCCATGGTAGTACAGTGCGAAGTTCGTGTACAGCAACGCCGCAGCAACCGCGATGTATTTGATTCATTTTTTGATGATGCTTTTTTTGGACGCACTGTTCGTAAAACCGTTGCGGCACCTTTGGTTGAAGTGACGGTGCTGCCGTTTCCCGCTGAAAACAAACCCGCTGGTTTTAAAGGCGCTGTGGGCCAATACGACCTCGAGGCCAGTGTGGACAAAACCGATGTGGACACAGACGAAGCGGTCACATTGACCGTCACCATTTCCGGAACCGGGAATATTCGGCTGCTGCCAAAACCCGAAGTCAAAATCCCGGCCGATTTTGAGCAATACGAGCCGGAAGAAACCGAAACCATCAACCGAACCAGCACGGGCGTGAGCGGCAAGAAAACATTCGAATATGTGCTGGTGCCACGATTTTCGGGAGTGCAGAAAATTCGTCCTATCAACTATTCTTATTTTGATCCAAAAAAACAAACCTATATAACATTGACGTCGCCGGAAATCGTCATCAATGTATCCAGAGGAAAAGGGCAGCTTGTGGCTTCCGGTGGCTCCGGCCTCAGCAAGGAAGAAGTGCGTTACGTGGGCCAGGATATCCGTTTCATCAAACTGCAATCCGATGAGTTTCGTGCCATTGGCTCGCGCTTTTATACCAGTTTTCCGTTTTTTGCATTATTGATTTTTCCGGCCATCGCGTTTGGCATTGCGGTTGGATATAAAAATCATCAAAACAAACTGAGCGAAAACCAAGCCTATGCGCGCAGCCGCAAAGCCAACTCCATGGCCATGCGCCGCCTGAGCAAAGCCAAATCGCTGCTGAGCGAATCGTCACAAAAAGAATTTTTTGCCGAAGTGTCGGACGCGCTCACAGGATTTGCTGCGGACAAACTCAACATGTCCAAAGCCGGATTGTTGAGTGATGAATTGGAACGCGAATTTCAACGTCGAAATATCGAGCCCGAGCTCACAAGGGAGTATTTTGATCTCATTCGATTGTGCGATTTTCAACGTTTTGCGCCGGCGACCGTGTCTTTGGACACCATGGAAGATGCATATCAAAAAGCCAAAAACGTCATTGTTAAACTTGAAAAAGCATTATGATGAAGCGATTAATTCTGACATTACTTTTTCTTGCCTCGCTAGCATTTGCCGATCAGGCCGAATATATGTTTGAACAGGGCGTGGTTGCTTATCAAAACGCCGAATATGAGCAGGCGATAAATCACTTTGAAAGCGCGCTTAATCACGGCAAGGCGAGCGCAGCGTTATATTATAATTTGGGTAATGCCTATTACAAAATTGGTGAAATCGGCCCAAGTATTTTAAATTACGAGCGCGCCAAACAACTGGCGCCGCACGATCCGGATATCGAGTTTAATTTAAATGTGGCGCAATTGCAGGTGGTGGACAAAATCCCCTCGCCGGACATGGACTATGTTTTCAAACTGTGGACCTCTATTAAAAATGCGCTCACCTTGCAGCAGCTCACCGCCGTAACTCTGGGAATGTACATTCTGCTTTTTGCATTGTTGATAACGCGACTGTTTGCACATCACTTTCTACACAATGTGATACGATATTCTATCATTCCCATTCTTGTTGTTCTACTGCTATCAACCTTTTTATTTGTCATTCGGATACGCGAGGATATTCGGGTGCAACATGCCATAATTCTGAGCGACAAAGTCAGCGTCACCAGCGGCCCGGCTGAGGATGCCACGGAAATGTTTGCGTTGCACGAAGGCGTCAAGGTTCGGGTGATCGATCGTTCCGGAAATTTTGTGCGCATTCGCCTTAGCGATGGCAAAGATGGATGGGTGCCGTTATCCACGTTGGATGTAATCTGAATCAAAACGGACATTCGGCAAACGCGAGAGAGCTGTGAATGAAACGCCGTTTAACATATTTACGCAATTCCTATCGGGAGACCATCCGAATCGCACTGGTGGGCGCCTTGGCGTTTCTATTGTTATTGTTGCATATTTTTCCTAAAAATGTTGAACGAGTTCCAAAAGAAATACCGCCGCTTGATTTCAAATTCACCATTGAAGACATTCCCGCTACTCGCCAAACCGTGCGCAAAGGGCGTACACCGCCACCTCGCCCAGTAGTCCCGGTACCGTCCGAATATCCAGAGGTGCCCCGCAATCTAACCATCGATGAAACAGTGTTTAACTACGATTTTGGCGATTCACCCATTGGGCAAAGTGGGCTGACCGCCGGAAAAGGCGACACCATTCCACCTCGACCTGTGGTTCAGGTGCTACCCGAATATCCCAAAGAACTGCAAAAGCAAAATGTACGCGGAATAGTGCGCGTGATGTTATGGATAAATGAGCAAGGCAAAGTGGCAAAATCTGTAGTTGTAGAAAATACCACCAATAGCCAGGTATGTGCAGAAGAAGCGCTTGACGCCGCACGCCGGAGTTCGTATATTCCAGCAACGATCGGTGGCGAAAAGGTGGGCGCCTGGGTATCAACAACCTACAGTTTTAAGCCGAATTGAGTGGAAGATTATGCGGTTCGAGTGCTGTTCTAACTAAAAAATATTGGAACAACGCGACTCCACCGCGGTAAACAATAGTATGATACGAGCGTCTAAACAAGTGAATGAAACATAAAGCAGTGATTAACACGATTCTTTCGCCACCGTCCGATAGGGCGTTGCGCTCGTGAAAGGAGGCGATTTTAAATGTTAAAACGTATGAAATATTACCTGATTGTGGCAGGACTATTCTTAGCCACTATGTCGCTGACCGGATGCTACACACTGGTGGGAAGTCCCGGCGTTCAATCGGATGTTTATGACGACGACGAGTATTATGCTGACGAAGGCGCACGAGATGACCTATATTGGGATGAGTATGGTAGAGAATACCGTGGCGAATCCGAAGATCACGTTGTCTATCATCACTATGACCACGATGTGTATGTCCATGGCGGCTACGCACCCGTTTATTTGAATTCCTGGTGGTACGA
>CAYPZM010000532.1:0-3200 GCA_964414825.1 uncultured Cytophagia bacterium
AACGCGTTTAAAAAACCGAATAAAAATGTTTTTGCATTTTTATGGTGTTTCCATTCCACCTCATTCGGAGTGCGCACACTGGTCAAGGCGGTTTATTACGCACTTGCAACAGATTACATTTGATAATAAGTTAGTTAATCAAGACTTTGATCATATGCTGTATGAATTGGAGCAAACTCGCAACAATATTTTGCGCATTAAGCGTAAACTGCGAAAATTCATTCGCGAGTCAATAGATCAGCATATTATTCGCAATTTGCGCTCTGTTCCCGGTGTGGGTTTTGTTACAGCTATCACATTTTACGCGGTGATTTGTGATATGAGCCGGTTTGCTTCTTTTGACAAACTCGCCTCCTTTGTCGGCCTGGTGCCATCCGAACACAGCACAGGTGATACCTCAAATACAACCGGTATAACGCCGCGCCGAGACCGCAAACTGCGCTATTTGATCGTTGAAGCGGCCTGGGTTGCTATACGTCAGGACCCGGCTTTGTTAATGGCATACAATCAGCTCACTCGTAGAATGGATAATAAAAAAGCGATTATTCGCATTGCCAAAAAGGTACTGAGCCGCATGCGTTACGTCTGGATGAACAATCAACCGTACGTAAACGCGGTTATTGAATAAATAGACCCATTTGCTATCGTTTGCCCGTTGCTGACCGTTTCCGTGACCCCTGCCGGTCCCCGGTTTTAACAAGACTGCGGCAGCACAGCTACAAAGAGGCACTCAAACAGAATTGCAGCGTGTTCCATTAACGACTGTTCATAAGAGGTTAAAAGATGGTCAAATGAGTCAGAACCGTTATTTTTTTCATTCAAAAACGCCTTCATTTCTTATGAAAGGGCCTTTTGAACGAAAAAAATAACTATGGAAAAGAACACCCAATTGTGCAAAAAACCAGGAAAAGAACAGGATCGGTCTTAATTTATATATTTTTTCCTTGACTTTTTACATAAGAGGGGTCACGCCAAATAGCAGGAATTGATTGTAAGTCTATGTTTATCTTGCTACTCAGACAATATCTGGGTTCTGAAGTGATCCCTTGTTAAGGATCCGTATTTTGACATTTTCAACAGCCTTGACAAGTTTGCTGCAATCCTAATCGTTTTCCACATGATTATTTTTTTCCAACAATCCCGATAACATTCGAGAATGATTCGTGGCCGTTTCGACGGCGCGAATGAGCATGGGACGCAGGCCGCTGACTTCGAGCTCTTTGATGGCTTGAATGGTTGTGCCGCCCGGTGTCGTCACCTGATCTTTGAGAACTGCCGGGTGTACATTGGTTTCGCGAACCAGTTTGGCTGAACCAAGCACAGTTTGTGTGGCCAAACGCGTGGCAATGTTTCGTGGCAATCCCATCATCACGCCGCCGTCGGTGAGCGCCTCGATGACCATGTAGATATAGGCAGGGCCGCTGCCACTGAGACCGGTCACGACATCCATGAGTTCTTCGGAAACGGTTTCGACCTCGCCAACGGCACCGAGTATTTTCATGGCAATTTCGCGGTGAACTTCTTGCGCGTATTTTCCCAAACAGAGACCGGTAGCGGCTTCGTCAACCACAGCCGGAATATTGGGCATGACGCGAATAATCGGATTTTTTTTGCCGATAAAATTAGAGATCAACCGTGTCGGAATGCCTGCAATAATAGAAATGATGAGCTGGTCTTCGCGCAAATCGTCTTTGATGCCATTCAGCACATCGCGCAAAGCCTGAGGTTTCACGCACAGCACAATCACATCCGATGTTTTGACCGCCTCGTGATTGTTCGTGGTTGTGGCTACGCCCCACTTTTCCCGCACAGCGTCCAGTTGATATTCTCTAACATCCGTAGCAATAATATTTTCGGGATGCGTCAGTTCGGCTTTCAACAAACCGCCCAACAACGCAGTCCCCATATTTCCGGTGCCGATAAAGGCAATTTTTCGACTAAATAGCACTATCCACTCCTATGTATGATACTCGGCGTTGATTTTGATATAATCATAAGTTAAATCGCAGGTAAACACCGTTGCCGACGCATTTCCGACGCCCAGATCGATGCGAACCTGGATATCATTTTTTTCCAGCATTTCCGCCATAACCTCTCTGTCAAACGGCTGGGTGCCGCCGTCTTGTGCCACTTTAACTCCGGCGAATTCGACTAAAAATTTGTCCGGATCGATGAGAGCTCCACTGGCCCCGGCGGACTGCACCACGCGCCCCCAATTCGGATCTCGGCCAAAAATGGCGGTTTTTACCAGCATCGAATTGGCAATGGATTTGGCGGCTAGCACGGCATCGTTGTCATTTGCAGCTCCGGAAACGGTGACAGTTACGACTTTGGTGGCGCCTTCGCCATCCTTGGCAATGGATTTGGTGGCATTGGTGGCAACGGCTTTTAACGCCTCGGTAAAGAGATCATAATGCGCATTTTTTTCAGAAATTTTTGCATTTCCTGCCGCGCCATTGGCAAAAATCAGCACGGTGTCGTTTGTGCTCATCTCACCATCCACCGTCAGCATGTTAAAAGTGTCGTTTATGGCGTATCGAAATGCCTCGTTAAGAAGCGTCTGCTCAATTGCCACATCCGTGGTAAAAATACAAAACATGGTTGCCAGATTCGGATTGATCATACCGCTGCCCTTGGCAATCGAACCGATTGTGCATGCCACGCCATCAAGGTCAAACGTGGCGGAAAAATGCTTGGGAACGGTGTCCGTGGTCATGATGGCTTGGGCCGCATCCAATCCGCCGTCATCCGATAATCCTTCGGCGGCCATTTTTATGCCCTTGCGCACCTTGTCCATGGGCATCAATTCACCAATAACGCCGGTGGACAGCACCAGCACCTCGGATGCATCAAGGTCGAGCGCATCCGCAGTTTCTTGCGCCATATCCAATGTATCTTGCCAGCCCTGGTCGCCGGTGCAACAATTTGCATTTCCTGAATTCACCACAAGAGCACGCGCTTTTCCAGTTTTTATTTGTTGTCTGTTGAACACCACACAATGCGCCGGCACTTTATTGGTGGTGAACAAGCCGGCCACAACTGCCGGTTCCAGGCTTTTGATGAGCGCAATATCTTTGCGCGCGCGTTTTAAACCGACAAAAATACCACTGGCCAAAAACCCTTTTGGAGATGTGATGGTACCCTCTCCAAGCTTATACTTTGCTTGAGTCATATGATTCTCGTTGTCTAGTTGTAATTAC
>CAYPZM010000533.1:0-3196 GCA_964414825.1 uncultured Cytophagia bacterium
ATAAGATGGCCCTGATTTGCTTTTGGGTGGGGAATTGATGTGGACTTTGACAATTCTAGGCGACGAAACGCCTCGCGATGGCTTTATTCGTACGACACTGTCCTTTGATGCCCACTCCAGTCCCAGCAGCTCTCAGCAGTGGCTCGTGCGCCTTACCGATGAGGATAACAGTACGGCCTTTGCTCCTATAGTATGGAGCATTCCCAAAGCATCTTCCGGAATAGCTGGAGTGGTTCAGGATGAATCTACCGGCACCGCTATTGCCAATGCCAAAATTCTTATTTCTGTATCCCACGTGCCGGAGCAGCAATATATCGCCACCACAGACAGCGCTGGCACATTTCGCCTCAACCTGAGGGCGGGAGAGTATTCGATTTACACAACGTTTCCTACAAACAGCCATTACAAGGCAACGGATGTGCAAAACATTCGCATCAACCGCGACCATTTTGCTTCTATGGTGGTTTCGGCTGAGCCTTTTGACACTTTTATCAAGGGGAAAATTATGTTCGAAAATAACACTCCCGTTGAAAACGTACCCGTTGTGCTGCAGAATACCGAAAATTATTCAATTTACCATGGAAAGACAAATGAACATGGCGAATATGAAATCGGCGTGCCCACCGGCACCTATTCTCTGACAGCAAACGAGTATGTTGCAGCGTATTTGGGACATTTTTATTGGCCGGAAGGATTTTATGCTCTGCCGGATTCCCGAGCGATCTTTGCCCAGGACGGAGAAACATTTGAGCAAAATATAAAACTGTTGCCCTACCCGGCCTTTATCGAAGGATATTGCGAACTGGATGACAAGCCGGTCAAAGATGTTCTGGTTCAAGGAATTGTTATCCATCCAAGCTCAAAACAACAGCAAATATTTCAAGCCTTTTCTCGCAGCGACGGTACCTATTCGCTTGGGGTTTTGGACGAAAATATAATTTCTGTTGTCGCGCAAAAACCGGGGGCCTATTTGGATCGAGGTATGAAAAATATTAATATGTCCAACACCTCTCTGGTATCGGATGTGAATTTTTCGTTTACAAAACAAGCCGGCTTGATGGGATTTTCAGGCCAGGTCACTAACGAAAACCAGGAGCCGTTGCAAGGCGTTTACGTTGTGGCCTATAACGAGTGGGAAAACAGCCCGGAAGGACATTTGATCATTCAAACCGATGCGGATGGAAACTACAATTTCGACGTAGATGTTGAAGGCGATTGGGTGATTGGCATTGACAAACAAGAGTATCACGCCAACCCCCACTTGTATTATAAATATCTGTCCAATGGTATGCATTACAATCAGCTCGACTTTGTCTTGTCCGATCAAAAGAATCTTGCTTTGGATTCGGATGAACAACTGCACTTGGCCGAATTTCAACTTTTGCCGCGTCTGCCGGATCCGATCTTTAAAGAGACGGTGATCAATTTTGTGCTCCCCACCTCGAGCTACACCGAGGTAGAGGTGCTGGATATGAACGGCAAAGAATTGGCCACGCTCATTGAAGATCAAATGTCTAAAGGCTATCAAAAAGTCAAATGGGACGGTAAAGATGAGAAGGGCAATTTTATCGCCAATGGCGTCTATCTCTGCCGCGTTACGTCTCAGGAAAAAACCAGTATTCAACCTATTACTCTGCTCAAATAGACCTCCTCTCCTTCTATTTTATCTATATAGAGAAAAAGCCTCCAATGTGTTGGAGGCTTTTTTTTATTGCAAATTCATTGGAAAATGAATTCATTTAGAAATAATCCACTCCTTCATGTTTACACGACGAGATTGAATTAACTGCAGGACAAATATATGGAAGCACTAGGTCGACATGTGTTGGTTGAATTTTTTGAGTGTAATCCCGATGCCCTAAACGATATCCCCACCATCGAAGCGGCCATGGTGCAGGCCGCGCAGGATTCCGGTGCCACGGTGCTGAGCTCGGACTTTCATCACTTTTCGCCGCATGGCGTTTCCGGCGTGGTGATGATTCAGGAGAGCCATTTGGCGATCCACACCTGGCCGGAGTATCAATATGCGGCCGCGGATTTATTTACCTGCGGCGATGAGGTGGATCCCTGGCTGGCGTTTGATTCCCTAAAAGCGGCGCTGTCGTCGAAAAATTATTCGGTCATTGAACTGCACCGCGGCGCGCTGAATTTGATGCAGCGCATTCCGTTCAATTCGGAAAACTTCCGCCAGGTGGTGCAGGAGCGCTTGAGCTCGTTTCCGCCGAAACGCAGTTTGTGGTTCACAGACAAGGATGACAAGATTGCCCTCTCGTTGCGTGCACGCGGCGAGCTGCTGTTTGAAAAGCAGTCACCCTACCAACGCACGCGCGTGTTCAACTCGTATGGATTTGGGAATGTCTTGACCATCGATAATATGGTCATGTGCACCGAGCGCGACGAGGCATTTTACCACGAAATGATTTGTCACCCGGCGCTGTTTATGCACGGCACCGTAAAACGCGTGCTCATCATCGGCGGCGGCGATGGCGGTACGGCGCGACAGGTGTTGCGCCACGCCGGAATCGAGCAGGTCGATCTGGTGGAAATCGACGCCAATGTCGTCGAGGCGTCAAAACGGTTTTTTCCGGATTTGGCGGCGGTCTTTGAGGATCCCCGCTTGAACCTGCGTGTTCAGGATGGCATCGAGTTTGTCGCCGGCGCGCGAGAGACCTCGTACGATCTGGTGATTGTTGATGGTGCCGATCCCGTGGGCCCGGCAAAAGGTCTTTATTCCGAAGAGTTTTATCGCCAGTGCTACCGAATTTTAAAACCAGATGGCATTTTGGTGGCCCAGGGAGAATCTCCGGATTTTAATCGGGATATTTTTGTGCAGCTTTATCAAACTTTGGGGAGCATTTTCGAGACGGAAAACGTGCACGTTTTGCTGTTTCACATTCCCTCGTACCCGACGGGTTTGTGGAGTTTTCAGCTCTCCACCAAACAAAAAATAAAGGTAGATGCGATAACCCCAAAAGAGGTGAACGATTTTTGTGAATCCTTTGGGTTGCGTTATTACAATGCAGAGGTGCATGCGGCTTGTTTCGTGTTGCCAAATTATATAAAGGGATTGGTAGGATAGATGGTTCGGCATTAAAATGTACTCATTTTTTTAGATCGTTAACAGCAACAAACCTCAAAGGTTTTGAAAACCTCTGAGGTTTGAAGAAAAACTATTTCAACATCAAAATCTTGTTCG
>CAYPZM010000534.1:0-3189 GCA_964414825.1 uncultured Cytophagia bacterium
AGGCGAAAACGCAACTGGCCGTGTATGGCGATTCCGATTTTGCCAGCAATGCCTATTTCAACTTTCAAGCCAATGGCAATTTATTCATGAATACCGTTAATTGGCTGGCTGAAGAGGAAGACCTCATTTCCATTCAGCCGCGCGATCCCGAAGATCGTCGCCTCAGCCTGACCGCCAAACAATCCAAGTTGATGCTCTGGTTTGGCGTCATTTTGCTGCCGTTAGCGGTATTTGTGCTCGGAATTTATGTCTATCGACGCAGGAAATAGAATTAGCAGGGCTTTCAGTGTTTGAAGGCCCTGTCTTTTAATTACATGATAAAAAACTGCCACAAAGGCTCAAAGACACAAAGTAACAATGAAATGTGTAATCTTATCCGTTGTGTCTCGCTGTCTTTGTAGCATATGAACGTTGTTAATAAAATTTTCCGCTTTGCGCGAGGGATTGGATTCTGATTTGACGAACTTGACCAAAACGCTTGTCATTCTTCAAATTAGGAGAAATAGATTATGAATTTTAAAACTACCGGAATATTGGCGCTGCTTTTAATTATCGGCGTAGTAGCCGTTGTTTTATTGGACAAACAAGACGAAAAAAAAGAAGAAGCAAAACAGGCAGAAGAGCAGCTTCTCGACATAGAAAAAGAGCAAGTGTCGGAAATTATTTTGATGCCCAGTGGCATTCATGCTGTGAAAGACAGTGCCGAATGGGATATTGTGGCTCCGGTCGAAACCGATGGCGACAAAAGTTCCATAGAAGCCCTGGTCAATATGTTCAATTGGGCTAAAATTGATCGGATCATTTCAAGCGATACCAGCGAATACAACATTTATGGCCTGGATCCGGCTCAAGGCAAAATGATTCTGGTTCGCGAAAACGGTTCGGACACCCTTTACGTGGGCGATAAAAGTCCAACTGGCTCCTTTGTATTTGCCCGCAAAAGTGGCTCGCCAGAGGTATTTTTGACGACAACCACACTGCAAACCAATGTGGAAAAATCTCTGTTCGATTTGCGTGATAAAAATGTGCTGGGTTTTGAATCCTCCCAAGTGCGCGCGGCAGAGTTGGACGTACCACAGGGCGAGTTTAGTGTGTCACGGATTGGTGGTGAATGGAAATTGACCGCGCCTATCGAAGCCGAGGCCGATAAAAGCGAAATTGATCAAATTCTCAACCGCATTAGCAGCGAACGCGTGCGCCAGTTTGTTGAAGAATCGCCTGAAAACTTGCGCGAATACGGACTGGGTAATCCCCACATGCAAATCGACCTGTTTTTGGGCGAAAATCGTGCGCAAAAAACCTTGCTCATTGGAGATGCCTCGGATGATAAATATTACGCCAAAGATGCCTCACGCTCACCGGTATTTTTGGTGGATTCCGCATTCGTGAATGTGTTGACTACATCATTATATGACTTGCGGAAAAAAGACCTTGCAGATTTTATATCTTCTGATGTCACCCGTTTTGAACTGGAATTTTCTGGTCAAACTTTTGTTTGTGAAAAGGATACAGCGGGGACATGGATGGTGGTTCAACCAACAGCTCGAAAAGCAAAAAGTTGGAAAATGTCGTCGATCACTCGCGCCGCTTCACAACTTGAGGTTGTAAACTTTGTCGATGACGATCCAACATCTTTAAATAAATTTGGACTGGCAGACCCACAAGTGAATGCCAGATTTTATCAAAATGGCCAGCTTTTACTCGATGTCTCTCTCGGCGATACCGTCGGCCAAGATGTGTACGCCAAAGTGGCGGATTCCGAATCCGTTTACCTTGTGGAGAGCAGCGTGTTGGAGACCTGGCAGCCCGAACTGGATGATATCAGTGAAACGCCTCAAGAACCCGAGGCCGAAACCGAAACTACATCCGCTGATCAGTAAATTGCTGATTCTTTCCCATCGTGCTTTACGGGGGGCGGGCGTTAACTCAGAGAACAATTGGAGGTAAGATGATTCACAAACGAGAAATTGAATTTTCAGGCCAACTCTATTCCATGGAGACCGGAAGAATGGCCAAGCAAGCGAACGGCGCTATAGTACTGCAGTTTGGGGAGACCATGGTACTGGCCACTGTCTGCGCTTCACCCGAGCCTTTGGAAGGTAAAGATTTTTTTCCGCTCCAGGTCGAGTATCGCCAGCGCGCTTATGCGGCAGGAAAAATTCCAGGAGGTTTTATAAAACGGGAAGGACGTCCTTCCGATACGGAAGTTCTGAGCGCTCGCCTTATCGATAGACCGATTCGGCCTTTGTTTCCGGACAGCTTTAAGAACGAAGTCCAGGTGATGGTGCACATTTTGTCCGCAGATCGTAATAATGATGCCGATGTTTTGGGCATCACTGCAACGAGTGCTGCATTGAGCATTTCGGACATACCATTCGATGGCCCTATTGCTGGCATTCGTGTAGGACGCATTGCCGGGCAATTTGTCGCCAATCCCACCTTCGAACAGCGTGAGACCAGCGATATGGACCTGATCATTGCCGCATCCGAAGAATCCATCATTATGGTGGAAGGCGAAGCTATTGAGATTAGTGAAGAAGGGATGCTTGAGGCTTTGGAATTTGGTCACGAGCAAATCAAATCGCTTATTCAAATGCAAAAAGAGCTCATGGCCGAGACTTCAGTTACAAAAATGGAGCTGCCCGAACCCGAAGATTTGTCGGATTTGACGGCAAAGGTCACGGATATGGTCGGCGATCGGTTGTACGAAGCTTTGAAAATTTCCGAGAAAAAAGAGCGCCACACCGTCCTTAAAGAGATGGCTAACGAGATTATAACCGCTTTGGAAGAAGAGTATCCGGAAATGGAGATGAGCATCAAATCCATTATCCACGATATTGAAAAAGAGACCATGCGTAAAATGGTTCTGGATGAACAGCGCCGTCTGGATGGTCGTGGCCTGGATGACATTCGTTCCATCAGCATTGAAGTCGGCGTGTTGCCCCGTGCGCACGGCTCGGCTCTGTTTACGCGCGGACAAACTCAGGCATTGGCCGCCACCACTTTGGGCACTAAAATGGATGAGCAGCTCATTGAAGGGCTGGAAGGCGCGTTTTATAAAAATTACATGTTGCATTACAATTTCCCGCCGTTTTCTACAGGCGAGGTAAAGCCCATTCGCGGCACCAGCCGACGCGAAGTTGGGCATGGAAATTTGGCCGAACGTTCAATCAAACCGTCTATTCCGGC
>CAYPZM010000535.1:0-3171 GCA_964414825.1 uncultured Cytophagia bacterium
AAAGCCTCCGCGCGTGCCCTCAATATGCCAACGAAACATGTCGAGAGCCACAAAAATGCGATAGCCCAACGCGCGATTTTCGATCCGCAACAGACTATCCGCCCATGCTGATAGATAGCCTTTTTCATCCACATAAAATGACAGCACTTCAGGATTTAATAACTTACACTGCTCCGAAAATGTCGATTGTCCGATAAACTCGCGTTTGAACACCTCTAGCTGATTTTGCCATTCCACAGCCTGCTCGGCCGTAACTTGAACCTCTTTGCCTTTGAATATTTTTGGCAAAAGTGCAGCATCCACCTTGAAAGATTCTTGCAGGCTATCCACAACAATGCGTTGCGCGTAAAACTCGTAACCAATATGCTGAAACACCAGCGTATACGTGCCGGCGCCGACGTCCGTTATCTCGTAAACTCCCTCCGAGTTGGTTGTAGAGCCCAGTTGTGTATTAGCCAGAAAGACGTTAACATAATAAATGGGCTCACTCGAGTCATCGCGCACGGTTCCGGTGATGGTTGCGGCTTTGAGCGCAAAGGAGCCACTGATCAATAGAACGCAATACAGTATTTTCATTATCAAAGACATGGGACCAAAATGCAGAATTTATAGGGTTTTGACAAACGGTGCGATAGTCTCGCAATCCGGGAAAACCGCTTTGACGAACTCGATCTGGTGCTGGAGGAACAGGATTTTCACGTTTGGTCCGGCATCAATCGTAAAATAGAGCGCGTGGCCTTGCTTCCGCAAATGCCAAATTTGCGCAAAGGTGCGCACGGTTTCTGGCAACCAATAGAGCACCGGCGGTTGCGTATCGAGCATGGTAGCGTGCATGGCCAAGGCATTGGATTCAGCAGTTTGACCTAACCGATCAAACTCCTTGTGTTGCAATGCTTTATCTAATTCATTCAGATCGTGTTGCGCTTTTTGCGGCCAGGATTGATACAGAGTGGACGTGGCCACCGTTTGTTTCATTCCTTCTGTTGAACCGACAGCTTTGCTCTCGGCTGACACGGTAACGACAGCCAGCCGTAGTTCGGGCCAAGCTATGTCCAAACGTTCGGCAAAACTGTCCAGGCCATCCTCGCGCTCGCCGCGGTGCCACAAGACAAACCCCTTGTAAACCGATCGTGAAGCGCTACCGCTACCCAATCGCGCCAAAATAGAGAGTGATTTTTTATCGAGATGCCAGTCAAAAAAATCATCCAGCGCCATCACCAAAGCCGCATATCCGGAAGCAGAGCTCGCCAGGCCTGCGGCAGTGGGAAAGTTGTTTTTCGTGAGCACCTTGAAATAAAAGTCAGGTTGCGGACGAAATAGATCGAGAAACCGTTTCAGTCGATTAGCAAATGTGGAATCCGGAGCGAGCTCTTTTTCATTCAGGATTATTTGATCCGTGCGCGGCGCTCGCGATACGAGAGTCTCCGTTCCCAAATGTCCGAGAGAAATCGACAAACTGGAATTGACCGGCAGATTCAATTCAGCATCACGTTTGCCCCAATATTTGCACAATGCAATATTTGATGGGGCAAAGGCGCTGCCGCTCTGTTTTTCGGATGCACGGGCTTTTGCGACCAGGTGTTGTACGACTTGCTGCCTAGTCAATTCGCGCTCCTTCCAAACTCATGTGAACGGGAATTTGTTTAAACGCGATGTTCTGTTGCAACTGACCCAAACCAATAACGCAATCGCCCAAACCGGAGCCGGAAATTTTTGCGCCCAAAATTCCGCTATCGTTGCGCAACGCATAAACGAGGTGCGCTAAATTTAAATCGCTCACGCCAATCGCATCCATCAATCCTTGATTTATATTAAGCAGCTCGCCAAACCTCTTCCAATCCTCATTTTGAATCGCTTCGGCAGCCATTCCCGCACTAGAATCCATAAGGTCGTAAATAGAGTCAAACAGCTCCGGAAAGACGCGACGTTTTTGGTCAACAAGCTGAATCACTTTGGTAGTGGGCGTTTTTTTTCCGGAATAGCACACGGTAATGGGGTGGATTTTTTCAAACGCTTTAATCTGCAACGGCGTTTGCCGATAGAGCAATAAACCGCCAAATACGCTGGCAGCAAGATCGGCTCCCGAACCGGTTCCTTGAACGGTTCGGACTATTTCGATGCTGTCCGCAAACAGAGATTGCGGCTGAATGTCCCGGTCCAACAGAGCATAACACGCCAGCGTCATGGACGCGGTAACGGCGGCGGAGGATCCCAGGCCAACGGTGGCATCAAAATCGGACTCGATGTTCAGCTCAAATCCGTGTTTTAGCTCGGGAAATTTTTGAAGGGTTGCCAAAACAAATCGGAACTCTGGTACAATCTCGAGCTGCTTTAAATCGGTTTGCAGTTGCCCCAACTCGGAATGGATGGAGATGCGCGAATCTTGTCGTGGGTAGACCGTGATATGAATCCGCTGATTGACGGCACAAACCACGCTTTGTCGGCCATGCAACACAGCGTGCTCGCCCAGAAGCATCAACTTTCCCGGGGCCGATGTTCTAAACGATTCTCGCACCCAGAGGTTCTCCGGTTACGGACAAAAACTCAAACCCATATTTTTTCACCGCTGCTTTCGGCGTTTCGTCTCCAAGTACGACAACCATGCCGGCTCGTTTTCCGCGAATGGAGCCAGCGCCGGCAATTTTAGCGGCCGCTCCGGATTTTTCCACCTCTTGGATAAACTCCTGAATGAGCGGTGGCACCACGCCAATCGTTGTCAACAGGCTGTTGTTTTCTTTGATCCAGCGTTTGGCTTCAGCCCTGTCACTTTTTTGCAGCGCTTTTTGCATTTCTTCGGTCACAGCAGCAAAATCCTGCCAAATGGATGTGTGCTCAAAATGCTGCGCCACATGCGCCACGCATTCGCCCGTTGTGCTATCGGGCACGCCGGTATTCACAACATGAAAGTGTAAATTCGGTATTTCGAGCGATTGTGCTTGCTTGTTCTGAAAACGCACAAATCCACCATGCAATGCAATGTAGGGATCAACACCGCTTGGGCGACCGTGCTGCAATTTTTCCGCTTCCAATCCAAAATCGAAATATTTTTCCGGCTGAAATTCGAGAGCGTAATAGCCGGCCAATGCGCGCAACACGCTTAAAATCGTGGCAGCGGATGATCCCATGCCACTGCCCAGAGGGATATCGGATTTGAGTTTAATATCCATTCCG
>CAYPZM010000536.1:0-3161 GCA_964414825.1 uncultured Cytophagia bacterium
GATTCATAAAACACCAATGTTCGAGGATCCGTGGATAAAAACTCTAACCGACTTCTCCTTCCTTTTTTTGTGGGCAAAAAACCCTCAAACACAAAGCGGTCCGGGGGCAAGCCGGAAAGCACCACAGCAGGAATAAGTGCAGTGGCGCCGGGAATCGCCTCGATCGTAATCTTTTGCTTGATAGCTTCTCGAACGAGATAAAAGGCAGGATCTGAAATTCCGGGAGTTCCGGCATCACTGATGACCGCAATACAACGCCCATCAAGTAGTTCGGAAATAAGATATGGTACGACTTTTTCTTTGTTAAAGTCGTGGTGGCTTTTCATTGGCGTTCGAATATCATAAAAATCGAGCAGCGTTTTGCTGGCTCGGGTATCTTCGGCTGCCACAAGATCGACTTGCTCGAGAACATCCAACGCCCGGAGCGTGATATCTCTCAGATTGCCAATTGGGGTGCTCACCACATACAGTGTGCCAGGCTCAACATGAAATTTATCATCAATATTCTTCAAAGGCTTTCCCGGCACAATATAAAATAAAATCGAAAATTCAGAACCCGCTGAAAAATTAAACTGGAAAATTTACTGAAATATCGCCAAAAAGTCAATAAAAAGGATGCTTTAAAAGAAGTGCAAAAATGTGCTGACCGCTTGGACATCCAAGTTTTCGCGATTAATTTTAAACTTGGCCATGACCTGAATTATAAAAATATTATGTTTTTCTCTGCGTGCTTGGCGATTTCGCGTTGAGATAAATACATCCAATTCACCAAAATATAATTTGGATTAACATAGAATCTTGGTGACTTTGTGGCAGAATGTTTTTAGATTCAGATAATAATGGCAAGGAGGAGTTATGGCCGACGACTTGTCAAGCGCTGGAAAATTGGCCAAAGCGTGGGACGTGCCGCCCAAAAAGGTAAAAGAAGCAATTGAAAAGACCAAAGTTGAACCTGACGTGGTCAAAAGCGGATGCAACTATTACGCGCCAGAAACCGCGGAAAAATTAAAGCAGCGCTGGAATCCTAATTTGAGGAGAACTTTATGCGTTGGATTATTTTGTGCTTGACTGTTTTTATGGGATGCAAGCAGATGGATACGAAAACGCTATAAGGCGAGCTTTTGCAAGTCGACCGCGAGTTTTCTCAAATGTCGGTGGAAGAAGGCACCATCAAGGCGTTTGAATTTTACATGGCGGACGACGGAATGGTTCTGCCTCAGCAAGGGCATCCACGCGATAAAGAATATTACTCCGAGCTGCTGCAACGAATGCAAAACAATCGGGATTCTGTACTCAATTGGGAGCCGATCCGCTCCGATGTGTCTGACACGGGCGATTTGGGCTATACGCACGGGCGTTATACAATGAGCTTTGCGGATACGGCCCAAGCGCCGAAATATGGCTATTACGTGACCATCTGGAAACGACAAGCCAATGGCGCCTGGAAGTTTGTGTTTGATGCGGGGAATCTGGTCGAGTCGTTTAGCGACTAGACACTGTTAATATTGAATCACTTGACCCGGCTCGGTTTCTTGTGTTTTTGCCTGATCGTTGTAACGAATAGTGCACTCGCCTCCGGACAACGATGTCACTGTTGCGGATATTAATTTGCCGTCTTGCCATTCCATATTCACCAGAAAATTACCGCGCGCTTTTAATCCTCGTACAGAACCGTTTGGCCACGCCGATGGCAATGCCGGCAACAAATGAATTTCACCATTATGACTTTGCAACACCATTTCTGCAATGCCAGCGCTGCCGCCAAAGTTGCCATCAATTTGAAAGGGTGGATGCGTGTCGAATAAATTGGTCAACGTGGATTTGGCAAATAACAGTTGCAGATGTTTATGCGCTTCCTCGCCATCCAGCAGCCTCGCATAAAAATTAACGATCCAGGCGCGACTCCAACCGGTGTGGCCACCGCCGTGCGACAATCGCCGTTCGATAGTTTTGCGTGCTGCAACAAATAATTCGGGTGTGTCCGGCGTAATTTGAGTTGCGGGATGCAGCCCAAACAGATGCGACACATGCCGATGGCCGGGCTCGGCTTCTTCATAATCCTCAATCCATTCTTGAATCGTACCATTGGCACCAATTTTTACCGGCGGCAAACGATGCAGTGCCTGTTGTATTTTATTAACCAATGCTGCATCCTCATCCAATATCTCAGCCGCTTGGATGCAGTTGTTGAACAACTCGGTTAAAATCTGAATATCAATAGTTGCTGCAAACGTCATTTGATACTTTTGCCCATCTTTGGGATGAATGAATGTATTTTCCGGCGAGGTAGAGGGTGCTGTGACCAATTGTCCGTGTTTATCCTCGATGAGAAAATCTAACGCAAACTCTGCCGCGCCTTTGAGCAAAGGATAAGCTCTTTTCAAATAGTCCAAATCCTGAGTAAATTCGTAATGCCGCCAAAACGTCAACGTCATCCACGCGCCAGCTAATGGGGATGTACCCCATTGTATGCCGTCCATGAGTCCGGTGCGACCAAACGGGTCGGTGAGATGGTGCATGTTCCAGCCGCGCGCGCTGTACATCTCTTGCGCCGTGCGAGAGCCCGGTTCCATTAGTTCCAGAAAAAAGTTGGTTAGCGGTTCTATCGTTTCAGGCAGATTGCACACGTCCGCCGGCCAGTAGTTCATTTGCAAATTAATGTTGGTATGAAAATCCGAGTTCCAGGGCGCTTCAAAATGTTCGTTCCAAATGCCCTGTAGATTGGCGGGCAGTACGCCGGGTGCGCGCGAGCTGTTTATCAATAAATAACGGCCATACTGAAAATAAAGCGCGGCTAATGCGGGATCGTCTTGACCTTGTTTCACTTTTTCCAAACGCTCATCAGTTGGCAATTCCGCAAACGCACTACTTCCGAGATCAATGTCCACTCGATTAAAAAGTGCCGAATGATCGTTTGTGTGATTCGCTTTGATCGTTTCAAAGGATTTATGTCGTAACGCCGATAAAATTGTCGAACAGGTAGCGGCCGGATTTATGGAACGGTCAAATGAGAGCTTTTCGAGATTATAATCCGTTGCTGCGGTGAGTAAAAGCGTCAGGGCGTCGGCATTTTTGACCATTAGAGCATTTTCCTGTGTCAAAATCTCGCCACCCTCATTCAAGCTCATTAATTGCGCAGCAAAGCGCATGTGCGCACCTCC
>CAYPZM010000537.1:0-3159 GCA_964414825.1 uncultured Cytophagia bacterium
CGGTGAAATTGTTTTCCTTCGGTCCCATTTTTCGTTATGAGAAGCCACAATCCGGACGCTTTCGTCAGCACACCCAGTTTAATGTGGAAGCCATTGGCGAGCAAGACCCGGCGTTGGACGTGGAAGTAATGTCCATTGCCTGGCAATTGTATGCCGAGCTGGGCTTTAAAGGATTGAAATTTCAACTCAACAGTACGGGCTGCCCCAACTGTCGACCGGCTTATATCGAAACCTTGAAGGCCTATTATCGAAATTATATCGATGAAATTTGCGAGGACTGCAAGCGCCGCCTCGACCGTAATGCCTTGCGATTGCTGGACTGCAAAAAAGAGCAGTGCCAGCCTATTATTGCCAAAGCGCCGGTCATCAGCGAGCATTTATGCGAAGAATGCCAGGAGCATTTTGACAAGCTAAAAACCTATCTAAATCTTGCCGGTCGCAAGTATGAAATCAATCACCGTTTGGTGCGCGGGCTCGATTATTATACGAAAACCGTGTTTGAAGTGTGGGCCCAGGGCATTGGCGCGCAAAACGCCATGTGCGGCGGCGGCCGCTACGATGGGTTGATTGAGCAGCTTGGTGGCGAACCTACGCCGGGTATCGGCTTTGGCTCTGGTATAGAACGCATTATTATGAGCATGCAGGAACAGGGATTGCAGCCCGATCCGTTGCCGCAACCATCTGTATTTATCGCGCATTTTGGCGAAGCTGCGCGACAAGCTGCTATTCGACTGACCTTTTGGCTGCGTGAAAATCATATTGGTACGCTTTTGTCATTTGGCGACAAAAGCATGAAGGCGATGATGCGCGATGCCAATCGCCGCGACGCTAAATATGTATTGTTGATTGGCGATAATGAACTGGAGAAAAACGTTATAGCCATTAAAAATTTGCAAGATGGCACTCAGGAAGATGTGCCTGCGGATGCGGTGCTGGATTATTTAACAACTACGCTGTAGAATTGCATGGCTACGGGACGATTTTCACACGTTTTACCCAATCTATCCGAGCGACAGGCCAAATATCTGCGTTCGCTTTTGCAGAAAAAATATCGCGACCGAGAGGGAATATTTCTCGCCGAAGGCGTGCGATTGTGTGAAGAGGCGCTCGACGCACCGGTTATCCTCAAACAAGCAATTGTCTCCAATTCTGCGCTCGAACACGATCGCATCCGAGCTTGTGTCTATTCTTGTTTGGATCAAAATATCGAGGTGTTTAGCTCTACCGAGCGGCAGTTCAAATCGATTTCGGACGAGTCCTCGCCGCAAGGCATTGTTCTTGTCATTCAAAAACCACATGCGCCGCATGTTCCACGCAAAAAAGATAACGTTGTTTTGATGTTGGATGCTCTGCAAGACCCCGGCAATCTCGGCACCATACTGCGCAGTGCAGAATGGTTCGGCATTCAAACCATCATTTCGGGCAAAGGCTGCGTCGAGTTGTATAATCCCAAAGTGGTGCGTAGTGCCATGGGAGCGGTTTTTCGTTGCGCTGTTTTAGAGCAGGCGCATCTTGACCATCAACTCAATGTTTGCAAATCCATGGGATTTCGAATTCTCGGCGCCGTGTTGCACGGGAGTCAAGAGTTGAAACATATCCGCGCATCCGGCCACGATGTGCTTGTGATCGGTAACGAAGCCAACGGCATATCGGACTCTCTGTCGCCGTACCTGGATGAAACCGTTTCCATTCCCCAAAAAGGCGCGGGAGAATCCCTAAACGCCGCTGTGGCTGCAGCAATTTTTATGTATCACTTGACGGTGTAAAAGATTATGTCAGAACACGAGTCGGGTCCCGTATTAGATCCTCGCCAAATTGGCTTTATCTTGCTGGTTACTCTGTTAACGTTTTTTGCAGTCGCTTTTGTGTTTAGGTTTTTGGGCGACATGCTCTTGCTGATAATCGGAGAGGCCTTGTTGATCGCCCCAGCGCTCATTTTTGTGATTTACAAGCAACTGACTGTATTTCAAACCTTCCGTATTCGCAAAATCTCCTATTCGCAATTTTGGGCTACTCTGGCTCTGTTTGTTCCGGTTTTCATTCTCTCGGACGAGCTGGATCGGCTTATTCAAACCATTTTTCCCATGCCGTCGGATTGGCTTGACGCCCTCTCCGATATTATGCAATATGACTCGTTTACGCAAATGCTCGGCCTCTTTTTTGCCGGTGTGATCATTGCCGCCATTGCCGAAGAAATGCTATTTCGAGGTCTCATTCAACACACGCTGGAGCGCTATCGCGAACCCGCTATGGCCATTGTGCTGACATCCGTCCTGTTTGCGCTCATTCACTTTAATCCCTGGACTTCCATCCAGATTTTGCTTCTCGGGCTGGCCATGGGGTATGTGACCTGGCGAACGCAAAGCATCCTGCCGTCTATGCTTTTCCACGGTTTGAATAATTTTTTATCATTAATGATGATGAATTCCGCAGAGGAGAACCTTGCGTGGTATTCTAAAACTGATCACGTCAATGTGATTTGGATTGTTGCTGCGTTGTTGGTGATTGTGCCGGCTTTTCGCTATTTTAACAGCGTGACGCCGCATCGACAATAAATTTTAAAAGTTGATGGAAACTCTTGCGAAGGATTATAAAAATCAATATATTAAAGCCTATTGAAATGGACTCTCACTGATTTTGCATCCTCTGAAATACATCGAGAAAACGTGTCCGCAACTCGGTTTTAATTCCATACTATTGAACAGAATGTAGCGCGATTATTAAACCTGGATTTTAAGGGCTGTATGAAAATTGTAATTTTTAATGAGGATTTGCGCTCGGAGATGCAAATGTATCTGGCCCTGAGCAACCACTACGAGGTCTCAATCGCTGAAGATGAAGACGATTTAATGCAGCTATTAGATGCCAGCTCTGCGGACTTTACGTTTTTGGACCTGGATTATGGTTCGCAGGATCAAAAAAACAAAAAGCGACTTGAAATTGCCACCCTCATTCAAAAAAAACATCCGATGACCAAAGTTGTCGGCATTTGTGATTGCAAAGACAAGGGGTTTTCCAAAATGGCGGCTGGCCACGGCATTCAAAAAATGGTCACGCGGCCGATCAAAAATCGAGAATTACTCAAAGTTATTGGTTAAACTTTATTCTGTCCCGTAAAAGGCCGATGTGTTCACATTGGCCTTTATTGTTTAGAGAAAC
>CAYPZM010000538.1:0-3154 GCA_964414825.1 uncultured Cytophagia bacterium
GGAGGACACATTTTCCGCTCGCAACTCGGATGGCTGTTGCCGCGGCTCCATGTTTTGCACTTTTTGCGACATGACGAACAAAAACATGTCGCGTTTGGTAATTCGTCGAATATCCGCAATATCCAGGATGGAATTCGCTCCCAATGTGAATGTCGATCCGTCGTTCAGCGTTAATACCACTTGGCCTTCGCCTGTTAGAATCGTATCGATATGTTCCAATTCCAAACCGGCATAGGCAGGGTGCCACTCTTCTTCCAGACCGCGTCGATACTGCACTTCGCCTTGAAGGCTTTTAATGGTTGTGGAGGACGTGGCCATGGCCGTCAAACAGATCGATAAACAGAGAACGTATAATTTCACATTAAATTTCAACATGGTACAGCTCCAAATCTATATCAAATGGAGCCGGAGCCAAACTCCGGCTCGCTGGTTTTGGTTTATTGAAAATCGATGATTTTAACCCATCCTTCGGTCAAACCGTTGCGCAATTGGCCTTCCTGCAAATAAGCCATGGCCGCCGCGGTCCAGGCTTTTTCAAATCCGGCATCCAACAGCGTTGTTTCCACCGGTATCCAAATCATTTTTTGACCCGAACTCGACTCGCGCACAATGTAGCGCTTTTCATTGTCCGAAATGAGCGCGCCGTTTTCGGCACTCAATCCGGTGTTAAACAACACATACAAATGCGCCAGCTCTTTTTCGGGATCTTGTACCTCAACAAAGGCCGTTTTGATGCCCACGCTTTCGAGCAGTGAAGCATACAGCACGACCAGATCGTCACAGTCGCCGCTCCCGGCGTCAACGGTTTCAGTCGCGAACTGCACACGATCGTCTTGGTAAAAGGGAATGTTCGGATCCGGTAGATATTTTATATTCATAACAGACAGGGTATCAAACAACGCTTTGGCATGCGCGAATTTTTCCAGCCCGAAATCGGGCGTTTCACCCAGCAGCGTTTGTCGCGCCAATTCACGAATTTGAGATGCTTCCGGCGTTAGATAGAGATGCAGCTTGTCCATATCGCCACCCCAGGCATTTCTGCTGTGAATGGTGAGCTGCGCGCTGAGCTCCTCGCGAAACGTTGTTGCAGCGCGCACCTGGACGTCCATATCCAAAATGACATTGGTGCTGGCATCGGAATCGAGCAGCCAATCCCCGAAATAAACCGTTACCGGAATATCCCGGGTTTCGCCGCCACCGATCCGATAAACGCCGCTCTCTTTTTCGCGCGGCGTATAGCCTTTGACATATCCGCGTATATTCACTTCAATCGGATGACCGACCAAATTTTCAACAGTAACCAAAGCAATGGGAAATGTATTGTAAAACTGGTAATAGGCCGGGTAGACGTCCTGCACCACCAGTTTGACATCCTTGATCTCAAAAATTTGCCGTTTGTGGCCCCACATAAACACAGTGCCAATGCCGAGCTCCAAACCGGAGTAATCTTTGATTTCCGGGATGTCAATGAAATGATATTTCAGGTCCGCGCTTAACGCAAACCAACTGGCGAGAACAAAATGCACGCCACCGCCCACATACCAGCCGTACTCCATCCTGGATTCAATCGTTTCTTGCTCACTCTGAAAGGTGTCGTCTGGATCGTAGGTGCCAGTGCTCTGGATGTTAAAAGCCGAATACGGCCCGCCGCCAATGCCAATGTAGGGATGAATGGCTCCGGAGAGCCGGGTGGCCATAAAGTCGTAGCGCAAACCCACCAGAAACGGAATAATCGATTCGACGTTGACATCCGCTTGCACATAGGTTTCATGCTGCGCTTGCACGCCGCCAATCGCACCCAGGCTCATTTCCAGAAACACATTGCGATAGGCCCGCGAAAAGTAGTACAGCGAAGCACCTGCGCCGCTCAGGTCGACATCCGCTTGCCCCTGAGCATTATGCACATTGATGCGAGTCTTGCGACCTGTTATGTTCCAAAAATTCATGCGAACACCCAGACCCTGCGACCGCGAGATGCCTTGAGCGGTGGCGACATCGGCCGCCACCAAACTCAAAATCCAAAAGACAACAATATAGAGTGAATTTTTCATGATAGTTTTCAATCGATATAAATGTTTACGCCGTCACGTTCTTTGTGTCGATACGAGCGATAGACACGTTTTTTGTATTGGCCCCAGCTAAACACAATGCCGAGTCCGTATTCCCAGCCGCTGCTGAGGTGATTGACGTCAAAGTTGATAAAGTGATAGCGAGCATCAAAGTTGATACCCATCCAACTGGTGAACATAAAGTTGACGCCGCCGCCGGCATAACCGCCCAGTTTGGCTTTGGTTTTCACTTCAACTTCTTCTTCCAAACCGAAATGGTCCGACTTTACATAAATGTCGTTGAACCAGTACGGACCAGCACCAAAAGTGAAATAGGGGATCAACGAGCTTTCGGTGTCATACGAGAACAGATCGTGACGAAATCCGAGCAACACCGGGGTTACGGCCTTGACATCCACTTCGTCACCCCAAAAGTACTCGTTGTGTGTTTCCACCTCACCAACAGCGCCCATGGTAAATTCCATCCAGGTTGCATCGCCGACGCGCGAAAAGAAATAAAAGTATCCGCCGCCGCTACCGACGTCGACCTGGGCTTGTGCCGGATTCGCCACAACGTGCACGGTACTGGGATTGTTATCCATCTTCCAATGCGTGCCGCGAAATCCGATTCCGGCCTTGCGGTTGTTACCGGCCAGAGCCGATTGTACGAAAACAAGCGTGGCAAGTAACATAAAAAATACAACTGTGCGTTTCATAATAACCTCCTCTAAGGTTTGTGGATGAATTATTTTGTTCTTCACCCACGCCTTACGCAACAGGTGTGCCAACCGAAAAAAGCAGTCGTTTATGGCTGTTTTTATGTAACTTGAGATGCCAAGCGGTTCTCGGCTCAAACGCGGAAATCTCTCCAGATGCGGGAATTTCCCGCATTTGAATTCAGCAATCCGAGCGTTCTTAAAATTTAAGAAATTTTATGGGAAAATCAGAGTGGAAAGAAAAAAGGAAAAATTAGACCGGAGCAAATAATTTGCCCTGGAGTAATAAATTATTCCCAAATCCGAATTTTAATATTACGAAACTCTACTGTACTGCCGTGGTGCTGCAACAAAATGTGTCCACGTTCGGCCTCACCAAACGATTCGATT
>CAYPZM010000539.1:0-3140 GCA_964414825.1 uncultured Cytophagia bacterium
GTAACGAGCGCGTTCCAGGCCGCAATTCGGGAACGCGACGTATTTCAGCTAGAACACCAGGTATTCAAAGAGGAGGGAACGATTGGATGGACCTTTTCGCGGGCGGTTCCGGTTTTAGACGAGCAGGGCGACATTGTAGAGTGGTTTGGGGCCGCGAGCGATATTACGCAACGAAAACAAGCCGAGCAGGCGCTTATAGAGTTGAATGAGACGTTGGAGCAACGAGTGGCCGCACGCACCGAGCAGATGCGTCAACAAGCAGATCAATTACGAGCCCTCGCCGCACAGCTCAGTGCAGCCGAACATACCGAGCGCAAGCGACTGGCCATCGTTTTGCACGACCATATTCAGCAGCTCATTTCCGCCGCCATCATGTATGTAAGCTGGATTAAAAACGACCTAACCGAGTCTTCTCTTCTTGAGCGGGCAACAGAGGCTCTCTCTATTTTGACCCAGGCGATATACGACTTGCGCTCTTTGGGTATCGACCTGAGCCCACCCGTTTTGCACGAAGCCGGACTCATTCCCGCGCTCAAATGGCTGAGTTCAAAAATATATGATCGCAGCAAGATCAAAATAAATTTGCACACCGAACGCTCAACCGAGCCATCCACAGAAGAATTGCGCTTTTTGTTGTTCGACTGTGTGCGCGAATTGCTGTTTAATGCTGAAAAACACTCCGGAGTAAGCGAGGTTGAGGTGGCCTTGATGCGGGAAGACAATATCATCAAAATTATTGTGAGTGACAAAGGCGAAGGATTTGATCCCGATATCATCCAAAACCGCACAGTCGAAGACCTCACTTTTGGATTATTTAGCATTGAGCAACGCTTGTCGCATATTGGCGGCACCATGGACATAAACACGGCACCCGGACAGGGCACGCAGATCACGCTATCGGTTTCCGATCCCATGACCGAGGCCGCTCCGGTTGCCATTGACGAAACCGCCACACACCACCATGTTTCGGAAACCGTGAGCTATCAGCGCAAACCCGACGTCGGCCGCGTGCTCATTGTGGATGATCATAAAATTATGCGCGAAGGACTGATGAGCATGTTTCGGTTTGAACCGGACATGGAAGTTGTGGGCGAGGCCGCCGACGGTCGGCAAGCCATCGAACTCGCCGATAAACTGCACCCGGATGTGATTTTGATGGATGTTAACCTGGCGGAAAAGATGACCGGTGTGGAGGCCACCCGGCAGATTTTGGCCCGGCAACCCAATATTAAGATTATCGGCCTCTCTATGCACCTCGATCAACAAGTTGCCGACGCCATGTACGACGCTGGCGCCAGCGCCTACCTCACCAAAGACAACCTCTCCGAAGAGCTTTTGGCCACCATTCGCAAGCTGCGGGAGTGATCAACGACCCCTCGTAGTACACCTCCAAGGTGTGCTACGAGTCGATCGCCCCCAAGATCGACATCCCGCACGCACAATGCATTCGGACATTTGTCCGCGAGGCCATGCGGTCAACAAAAACCTTGCGTACCCCCTTCGGACGAATGTCCAAATTCAACGCCCGTCCGGCATCAATATGCCGGACGATCGTGAACTGGACAAACTGCTTTTAGTTTGAACACTCGTTGTTTACCCATTCTTTTATGGTATCGATCACCGCCACATCCACATGCCCCGCTTGATCATACTCCGAAGGAGTTGCCATTTCTTCTCCGGCCATAAACAAATGATTAAGCGAGGGAAATAGTTTAAAACAGACATTTTTATGGTCGGCGAGTGCATCCTTCCACATTTGAAAATCTTCCATATTCACTTGGTAATCGCGCTGGCCATGAAGAATGAGCAGCGGGCGCTGTATCTCTTTGGCAAGCGTGGCGGGATTGTAGTTTTTTAAATCCAGCCAATAACTGGCAGGCACCCCAAGCGGCAAGGCCTCGGCAGGCGTTTCCTCGGACAGCTCGTCACTTTTTACGATTTGGATTTGTGCTTCAAGTTGATCCAGGTGCTGCTGTTCTTGCTCGGTGAGTTGATTGTCGAGATTATAAATGTACCGCAATTGATCGAGGATTAAATCTTCCAACGGCCGCACAGCTCCGGCCATTATAACAAATCCGGCAATGCTTTCGCCCTGCTGGGCAATACGCGGAACCAAAGTCCCACCCAAACTATGGCCCAGCAGATATATGTGATCAGATTTGATTTCCGGCAAATTCTGCAAGAGCGCAACCGCAGCCAGAGCGTCATCAATGGTTTCCTCCTGAACGGTAATGCCCTGGGCTGCTGCCATTTTTGCAGCATACTGCTTGGTGCGCTTTTCGTAGCGCAATACCGCAATGCCTTGCGAAGCCAATCCGGCCGCCAAATCGCGAAACGGTTTGTTGGGGCCAACGGTTTCATCCCGATCGCTGGGACCAGAGCCGTGTACCAAAACGATAGCAGCCGAAGGCGTCTTTTTCGGCAAGGTCAATGTTCCCGGCAGCTCCCAATCGCCGCTTTGAACGGTGACCTCGGTTTCGGAACAGGACTGGGGCTCAGCATAATTCGGCATTTTGCTCTCGACAACAGCTTGCGCGGGCTGGAAAAACAATCCGGCAATTTGGGCATTGCTGTCGAATACAACTCGGATGTCTATGTTGGCATTCTTAAACGCACTTGTGACAAACACCACATCGTATTGCTGAACCTTTTCCTCTCGTGTGCTGATGCGTTTTTGGAACGGGCCTACCTGCTGTTCCAATGCGTTCCACGTTTGTGCAAGCTTGTTTGCCGGCATGGCGGATGACATGGTTTGGTCAAATCGATCGGTTGCAGCGGAAAACTCGCCATTCGCCAATTGATCGACAAATTCAATGGCCATGGATTCGAGTTTTTTTTCTTGGGCAGGAGTAGGTGCCGTTACAGCCCACAACATCACAAACAATTCTGTAAAAATTACCCAGCACATGGTTCTCTCCTTGGTTTTAAGACTATGTTTTTTGAACTTTTTTCCGACACAACGGAAATCACTTGCATAAACAAAGCGGTGGGAAATATTCTTCAGAATAGTGATAACCATGTAAATCGATTTGGAGAATTTCCCCGCCAGAGAAATGGGTGTGGATATCGTTTCGTCGTTATAAAGCTCGGACACATGTCCGAACTCAACGCCCGTCCGGCATAAATATGCCGGACGATCT
>CAYPZM010000540.1:0-789 GCA_964414825.1 uncultured Cytophagia bacterium
GTAAGTTTGCCGCTGGGATTCACGTCGGCGAAAATGATTTCAGCAATCGCCTGTCCGCCTTTTTCTCCAGGAATCCAGGCTTCAATGATGGCCGGGACGTGCTCGGCAATCCAACGAGTTGCCAGCGCGCGGCCGTTGATGAGCACGACCACAGTCGGCGTTCCGGTTTGCACCACCGTTTGCACGAGTTCTTGTTGCAAACCGGTGAGCTCCAGTGTGGCCGCGTCAAACGCTTCGCCGCTGGTGCCAACGCGGTCTCCATCGGCATCGCGGGCGCGCCATTCGTTTTCGCCCAGCACCACAATCGCCACATCCGACGCTTGCGCCGCGCCTTTGGCCTGGTTGAGTTCATTCAGTTTGTTGCCTGTCACATTGCAGCCCTTGACGTAGCGAACCTGCGCGTTGGGAGCCGCTTGTTTGATGCCGTCGAGAACCGTGATTATGTCTTGCAGAACGCTGATCGATGTGTAATCGCCGAGTTGATTTTTTTCATCATCGGCATTTGGCCCAATTACGGCAATCGAGTTGATGTTCGATTTATCCAGTGGCAACAGATTGGTCTCATTTTTCAGCAACACAATTCCCTCGCGCGCCGCTTGCAACGCCAGTTGTTGATGATTGGAATGGTGAACCGCCTCGAGCGCGGGGTCCAATTCAACGTAGGGCCGCTCAAACAAGCCGAGCCGAAATTTTTGCCGCAACACACGGCGCACCGCACGATCCACCAAATCCTCGGAAATGGCGCCCTGACGTACCGATTCGATCAAATCGAGCATATAGCCGGGCTCG
>CAYPZM010000540.1:799-3136 GCA_964414825.1 uncultured Cytophagia bacterium
ATGCAGCGCAATTTGCCCGGCGCGTTTCATATCCGGCGCCAGGCCCTGGTAAATGACCGTGCCGATGCCGCCGCCTTCGCAGAGCACCAGGCCCTCAAAGCCGTATTCGCCGCGCAAAATATCCGTAAGCAGCCACGACGACGCGTGCGCCGGAACGCCATCTATTGACGGGTAGGTCGCCATCACACCCAGCGCACCGGACTCCGCAATACCGGCTTTCCAGGGTGGCAAAAACACTGTGCGCAAGGTGCGCTCGGAAATATTCATAGCCCCGCGTTCCAAACCGCCGAGCGGCTCACTTTGTCCGGGATAATGACAGAGCCCGGCAACGCATTTGTCCGGTGCGGAAACGTCGTAACCCTGCACGGCATCAACAATGGTTTTGGCAAACTCGGCGGTTAAAAAGGGATCTTCACTATAGGCCTCCTGGTTGCGGCCCAGGCGTGGGTCACGAATCGGCTCGACCACGAGCGTGAAAATTTGATGCATGCCAATGGCACGCGCTTCTTCAGCCGTTGCGGCGTAAATGTGTGAAATCAAATCCAGATTAAAGGTGGAGCCAAGTGCGGGACCTTCAGGAAATATCGTGCCGCCGGAGCACATGAGGCCGTGTGTGCCTTCCTCGGTCAGCAAAAGCGGAATGCCAAGTCGAGTTTCCTCAATTGCAATGCGTTGCAGCTCATTGATAAACTTGACCTGCTGCTCGGTTCCGTTGTGCAAAATGGTGTTCGGCAGCGTGAAAAATCCGCCGCCGGGACCGAGTCCTTCGACTTGAGTGCCGGCCGCAAATTCTTTTACGCCCTGCATTTTTTCTTCAATCGATTGTCCCAATCCGTCTTCGTACACGCATGGCATGTTGAGCTGGCCGACTTTTTCTTCCAGTGTCATGCGGCTGAGCAGATCGTCGATGCGTGCATTAATGGGCAGCGACGAATCGAGATAAAGTTGTGTATTGTCTTTCCCCAAAACCAATATCGATAACAACAAAAAAAATACCGTTGCCTGTTTCATTCGTTTACCTCGTAAAGTTGATGCAGTTGTCTGACGACGTGGGTGACAAGTCGGTCCGCGGCCGTTGAGGCAAACGGTGAGGTGTTTACTTCGTAACCGCCTTCGACGTACCGATGTTGTGGCGGCAGATAGCCGGCTGTACCGTTGCAGTGCGTTATGATGATGGTGTTGTCAAACGGCGAGGCGGTTTTGATGGCCATGCCGATTTCGCTCAAAATTTCGCCGCCCAGGCCGACAAATGCCACATCACCCAGTCGAGCCACGCTTACGTTTAAAGGAACTTTTTGAGCAACAGTGGATGGGTCGTCGTTGGATGGTTTGCCCGGCAGATAGAGCGTTTGAAACCGGCTTTTTATGGGGGCGGCCGTTTGAGTCGAGTCGATGTGGCGCAGCACGTGTACAACCTCCTGACCCAGCAGCGTGCCCAAAAGCACCGGTTCGGGGATCCAACCGTTTTTGGTTTCGAATCCGGGCAATACGCGGTACCACGGATCGATATCGCCGGACGCACCGACAAACGCCGGGGCGATGACGCCGTTTCCGAGGTAGCGTTCGACAACCTGTTCGGCGAGTCCGTGCACGTCACCACTGATTTTGAAATTCTCCCAGCCCAGCGAGGTGCTGTGCGCGGCGTATTCCCACAGCACGGCCTTTAGGGTTTCATTCGCAGTCGTAATTTTCACCACCGACACCTGTTTGTCCTGCACACCATTCGGATTGCGGCCGAGCCAGGTTCTGGGATTGCCAGCCTCATCGTACATCACCTCGCGCCGGTTTATGCCGACCGGCGACGAGCCTGTGCCCGTACCCAGTTTTATCGGCTGCATATCGGACATTGCTTTTCGAATGGCCGTCATTAGCTTTTGCTGCAAATTTTTTGTGTATTCGATATTATTGGCGTGACCGCGCTCTTCATTCAAGATGATAGCCGGTGCGGCGTGCGTATGGATGGCGGAGAGAAAAAGCTGGTGCGGTTCCAGATTAAATTCTTTCAGAATCGCCTGCCGAAAGATGGCGGCCGTGCCGCTGTAAAAGCCAATCACGTCGGTGGAGACGAGTACGAGTTTTTCATTTCCGGATTGAAACACCAGAACGCGAGCAGAAAGCGAATCATGAACGCCGGTGGACAATTCTGTGCGATTAGCGTAGCCGGCCAGAGTAACCGGTTGGTTCGGCGTGATATCGATTTTGGAGAACCCGCCCAAAAGAAGTGGTTCCGCAAAGAGTAGCGGACATAAAATCAGAAAGAAAAGTACAAGTTTTTGCATGATTACCTCGGATGGAATTTTAGCGGTGTTGTTGAATATAGGTGGCAATGGTTTCCAC
>CAYPZM010000541.1:0-3135 GCA_964414825.1 uncultured Cytophagia bacterium
GTACAACAGCGCGGGCACTATTGAATTTTTAATGGATGAGAACAAAAATTTCTATTTTATGGAAATGAACACGCGCATTCAGGTGGAGCACCCGGTCACCGAAGAAGTGTTTGATATCGATCTCATCAAAGAGCAAATTGCTGTAGCTGCCGGAAAAAAGATTCCCGCAAATTTGAAAACGTTTAAAATGCGCGGCCATGCCATCGAATGTCGAATCAATGCAGAAGACCCGGCGCAGCGCTTTCGGCCATCGCCCGGAAAAATTACCAGCTTTCACACGCCTGGCGGGGTCGGTGTTCGTGTGGATACCCATGCGTATGCGCAATATCTCATTCCGCCTTATTACGATTCTTTAATTGCCAAACTCATCACTCACGGCAGAGATCGGGAAGAAGCGATCGAACGGATGCTGCGCTCTTTGGAGGAATTTGTGGTGGAAGGTATACCGACCACAATTCCGCTGCACCTTGCTATTTTGCGCACTCCCGAATTTCGCAGTGGGAATTTTAATACAAAATTTTTAGAAACCGTAGAAATCAACCTTTAGCGAGGGAAAATATGAACATTCCAAACGATCTAAAGTATACGGAAGAGCACGAATGGGTAGCTGTGGATGGTGACATTGCCACCATCGGTATTACCGATTATGCTCAGGGAGAATTGGGTGACCTGGTGTTTGTGGAGCTGCCGGAAGTGGGCGCCGACGTGGAACAATCCTCCGCGTTCGGCACGGTTGAAGCTGTTAAAGCGGTATCCGACTTGTTTGCTCCGATAAGCGGCAGCGTCACCGAGATAAACGAAACCCTGGCGGATGATCCTGAAGTGGTGAATAAAGATCCGTACGGCGATGGCTGGATGATCAAAGTCAAAATTTCCGACAACTCGCAGCTCGATGATCTTTTGGATGCCGAGGCGTATAAAGAGCTTATTGCCTAAACGAGCCAAACGACCCGTTTTTTTAAGCTATTGCGGTGTGAAAAAGTGGAGCCTCAATCACCAAATCTGAATTAGAATGAGGCATAAACGCCGCAATAGTTGCACGATGCGACATAAATTTGTTCGTACTGTTGGATATAGTGTGTATCGTACGGGACAATTATGGATTCGGCAAATTACAATTTCTGCTACAATTGGCAACACGCGTCGAAAATCTTCCATTGGTTTTCTCAATAGGGAAAATAGGATATTGAAAAATAGGGACATAGGTCTCTTGTGTTTTTCAAAAAAATCATAAAGCAGATATTTTCGGTAAATTTTAGCTACTTGGCACAAAACTTGAACAGGAGTGCGCATAAATTGACCCCGCTAATCGGGTGCGCATTCAATTCGAAATTCTTGATATTTTTTCGCAGCAAAAAAAGGAACTTTTGCTACCCCCTCAAGTTAAAAAAATCATGAGAATTTTTTGTGCGGTAGTTTCAAATTAGGAGAAGCCTATTCAAGTTCGGTACAGATTTTAGGATCAAAATAAATACATAAAAAATCGATTAAATAATCTTTACGTTCAAGATCCTGGAATTGAACTTGTTTATAGGCTCACCATATTTTCGGAAACCGAATGTCTGCTGGTGAGTTCCAAAACAAGGAGCGCAACAACAAGCGTTCGGTTTTTTTTATGGTAGACAACTTTTTATATCTTTACAGGAGACAGGAAATGAACAAGTTAGTTCTCTTTTTCGTGATCAGCACAATGCTTTTGTTTTCGGTTAGCCCTGCACTTGCTGTTAGTGAATCGGCTGTGTTGTCTTTGATGATTTCCCCCGGCGCACGTGCTGCAGGTATGGGAGAAGCATTTGTTGCGTTGGCGGATGATGCTACAGCCACATTTTGGAATCCGGCTGGCCTGGCGTTTCAGTCCGGCAAAGAATTGCATTTGATGCACGTGAATTGGTTGCCCGAGTTTGGTGATGACTTATTTTACGATTTTGCTGCGTATGTCCACAGTGTTGAGGGGCTGGGTACCTTTGGAGCCAACGTCACATACCTCAACCTCGGCGAGCAAATCCATACCGATGAAACCGGCAACGAGCTGGGTACCTTTAGCAGCAACGAGTACTCGGTTGCCGTTACTTATGGTACCAAACTGGCCGAAAACTGGGGCGTTGGTTTGGGAATGCGCTACATCCGCTCCAATCTCGCCGGTGGCGTCCAAGTCGGCGCCGAACAAGGTGACGGCACCGCCAATGCCTTTTCCTTTGATATTGCCACTTTGTACAAAGTGCCGTTTGTACCCGGTTTGAGTGTGGGTATGAACCTCTCCAATATGGGCCCGAAAATTACCTATATTGATGAAGCCCAAGCCGATCCTCTGCCCACCAACCTGAAGCTGGGTGTGGCATATCGCATTGTGGATTCCGAATACAACAAATTGACCGTTGTGGGTGATATGAACAAGATGATGGTGAACCGCAAAAAAGACGGCAGCACCGATCCGTTCTATACTGCCATTTTCACGTCACCGTGGACGGTTGAAGAAGTTGAAACCGATGAGCAAGGCGAAGTCGTTTCTACCAACTCGATGTTTAATGGCATTTTGAGCGGCGGTTTGGAATACTGGTACACCGATATGTTTTCCCTGCGCGTCGGTTATTACTGGGACGAGCCCGGCAAAGTAACCTTTACGTCGTTTGGTGGCGGTATTCAATATCATCTGTATCGTTTTGATTTTGGCTACGTTGCAGCCCCCGAAAGCCATCCTTTGGCGAACACCATGAGATTTTCGCTAACCATTGGCTTCTAATCCAAGTATATGAAATATTAAAAGGCAAAGGAGCGTATGTTTCTTTGCCTTTTTCGTCATCGGTTCCGTCTCAAAACAATGAGCCAAGGCACTTTCATAATGAACGAAACGAATTTTATGAAACTCTCTTTTTTTCTTATACTTTTGTTTGTGGCTTCCGGGCTGCTGTTCTCAAACGATCGCCAGATACAGGTAAAAAAAGCGGCGGGGAGTGCAACAGATACCGATCCTTTGCATGTTGTGGAAAGCTACCTCTCCGGCATATCCACGAATGAGAATGCGATGCCGGACACGGTTCGGGTTCTGGCCTTGCGCGTGCAGTTTGTTCGAGATTCGTTAAAAACTACCACCGGTGACGGCCATTTTAATCTGTCCGATAGCAGCGAATATATCAT
>CAYPZM010000542.1:0-3134 GCA_964414825.1 uncultured Cytophagia bacterium
TGTAGAAAAGGCAATATCCCTCCCATTTGGTGCCCAGCAGGCCGAGATGACATCATATCCAAGTTCAAAAGCATCAAAAAGTTCGCCGGTTTCCGGATTCAAAGTGTTGATGCTAAAGCTGTTTCGTATTAAAATAGGACTACCAAAAAGAGGTGTTCGAATTGGCGCCCATGTAATATCACTAAAACTTCCGTTATACTCTTTTTCGAGATTTAGCTCGTTATCAACATTGAAAAGAAATAGCGTGGTTGCCGGTTCATTAATTCCCAGGCAAGCCAACTGCTCCCCTGTTGGGGACCATGTCGGCTTTTGCAAAGCATCATTTACCGACTGGCTTATCAATTGCGGCGTACCTCCATCGATAGGAAGGGTATAGATATTCTGCCCGTCATCAAATGCGATTAAGCTGCCATCCGGAGAGACAGCAGGATGCCGCTGGTCGAGCGAATCCGTTGGTGTTAACGCAACCGACTCGCCCGTGTCCAGGGATATCCGCATCAGACGGCCATTTTGCGAAAAAATCACCTGGCGTGAATCCGGCGTAAATGCTGGAAATCGGTTCTGTTTATCGTGGGCGTCGGGCAACAAGTCGCGTTTGCTTTTATCCAAAAGATTATACACAAAAATGCTGCGGTTGACCGTGTCAACAGGCACTTCGTACGCCAACATGCTGCTGTCCGGTGACCAGGTTAAATTTACCTTTTCAGTAGAGCTCGAAAAGAGCGCCTGTATGTCGGGGCGACTGGTAATTATTTCATCTTCCACCGGTGATGTACAGGCAACAAAAGCAGCCAGTCCCGTCAGCACCCATAAAAGAATTAAATGATGTAGCTTCATAACATCCTCTCGAATAAAGAAGAATCCCCTGGATTTACATCTGAAAAATGTTAGATGTTTCCAAAAAATCATGTATATTATTAACGATTGTAGACCTCAGTTCATTCGAAATAATCACAATTTTCGGCGTGTTTTCTGAACAAACATAAGGAGCTCTATGAATATTCGTAAAACACTCGCACAAACACTGTTTATTCTTATTGTTTCGGTACTCTTGGGATTTGCCAATAATTACTTTATTAGCGACAATCCAGTATCGATTTCAACCGAGCGTCCGCGCTTGAAGACTGCTGCGGACTCTACATTTGAAAAAGAGCTTGAACCACCGGCGCAGCCTGTTGTTCTAAACAAAGAGCAGTTAAAGCGTCTTTTATCACGCAACAATGTGGTAGTCATTGACGCTCGGATGCCGGAAGAGTATGCCTCCGGACATATTCCCGATGCAATTAATATTCCATTCGATCAACTTGGCGACTATATGGGCAAAGTTGATGCTTTATCGCAAGAAAAATGGCTGGTAGCGTATTGCGAAGGCCCGCCTTGCGACAAAGGACAGCAGTTGGCCTATGTTTTATTTGATGTTGGATTTGATAAAGTGGCTTATTATGATGCAGGATTGGACGATTGGAAAACAACCGAGGAGCTGGCCCAGTGAAAAAAAATAACATGTTTTTTATGATATTGCGCATCATTTTGGGGGTTTTATTTATCTTTGCTGGCGCAACCAAAATCGGCAATCCAGCCGCATTTGCAGATGACATTAACAACTACCGTATGCTGCCGTACATTCTGATATCACTGATGGCGGTAGTTTTGCCGTGGATTGAAATTATTGCCGGTTTGCTGTTGGTCTTTGGTAAATTTTTGCACGGCGCCAGCTTTACGCTGATTGTTTTGAATATCGTGTTTATTATTGCCATCTCCTCTGCACTGGCTCGCGGATTGGATATTGACTGCGGCTGCTTTTCCATGGAAGGTACGGCCTCACGAATTGGCGTGCTGCGCTTGGTGGAAGACGTGATTTATTTGGGGATGTCGGTTGCGATTTTTTTGAGGGCGATGCGGCAATACAAACAGTGAATGCAATTGCGTTTTCAATCTGCTGCAGAGACGCGAATAATCGCGTCTCTGCGCAACGCACACATCCAGCCTTCTATTTTGCTGCTTGTTAGACGCTACGAGCTTTGTAAATAAGCATCCAATCCCGCAGCGGCTCGCCGGCCCTGATAGATTGCGCGAACCACCAGCGAGGCGCCCAACACACTGTCACCGGCAGCAAATACGCCGGGCACGGAGCTCATAAAGTCCTTGTCCACAATGATATTATGTCGGCTATCCATTTCCAGATTGTAATCGATCACGAGCGGACCCGGCTCGACGTGCATAAATCCCATAGCCAACAGAACCAAATCTGTTTTGAGCGTAAAGTTCGAACCGGAGATTTCCTTCATCTGCCATTTGTTGTTTTTGTCCTGTTTCCATTCCAAGCGAACGCCCTGCAGAGCTTTTACAACTCTGTCTTTGCCCTCAAAGCTTTGAGTTAAAATGGCCCAATCGCGCTCGCACCCTTCCTGTTGCGAAGATGAGGTGCGCAAAACGGTCGGCCATTCCGGCCACGGATTTTGCGGCATCCGCTCTTTTGAAGGCATGGGCATCAATTCAATTTGCGTGACGCTTCGGGCGCCCTGGCGGATCGCTGTCCCAACACAGTCCGAACCGGTATCGCCGCCGCCTATGACAATAACATTTTTGTCTTTGGCGCTGATGCGCTCCTCAGGTAGCTCGTCACCGGCAATGCATCGATTTTGTTGCGTCAAAAAGTCCATGGCAAAATGCACACCCTGCAAATCGCGTCCGGGCACATCCAGATCGCGCGGCACGGTGGCACCGGCGGTGATGACAACGCCGTTGAACGAGCGCTGTAAATAACGCACGGAAATATCGGTACCAACTTCGACGCCGGTTTCAAAAATAACGCCTTCGGATTTCATTTGCTCCATACGGCGGTCAATAATCCATTTTTCCATTTTGAAATCAGGAATACCGTATCGCAACAACCCACCAATGCGGTCGGATCGCTCCATCAACACCACTTCATGGCCGGCTCGTGCCAGTTGCTGCGCTGCGGCCATGCCAGCCGGACCCGATCCCACAACGGCAACGCGTCTTCCGGTTTTCATTGCTGCCGGTTCCGGCACCACCCAACCCTCTTTAAAACCGCGCTCAATAATTTGCAGCTCAATCTGTTTGATACTTACGGGCGGTTGGTTGATACCCAACGTGCACGAGGTTTCGCA
>CAYPZM010000543.1:0-3125 GCA_964414825.1 uncultured Cytophagia bacterium
GCGAATTCCTCAGCATTGAGATGCACGCGGACATGCTGGAGCCGCAAAAGGATGCCGAAAAACGCATGACCACCGGCTTGAATGATTTGTCCAAAATGCTGGGGGATGTACGATTTCACGAGCATCGCGGCATAAGCCAAGATCGTGCCTACAAATGGAAGGAATCGTTAACGGAAGATTATTTGAGTGACGATACCTGGGCGCTGGTAGAGCATTTGGGCTACGAATCCAAACAAAAGCTGTCGGGCTCGCTGCATTTCTTTTCCGAAATTCCTCGATTATCCCAAAAATCGGATCACGTGCTCTCGTTTGCGCAAGAGCGGTTGTGGTTCCTGGACCAGCTCGATCCGGAGCAACCGCATTATAATATGCCGGTGGCTCTGCAGGTGAGCGGCCCGTTGGATCGAAACCTTTTGCACTCGGCGCTCGAAAAACTGGCGCAGCGCCAGGAATCCTTGCGCACGGTGTTTAAAACCGTGGATGGTCAGGCGCGACAAATGGTTTTGGAAAAAGCCAACCTTGACATCCATGTTGTCGATATATCGACAATTCCGGAATCGGAACGCAAAGAGCATGCGAAACAGATTTTGCTCAAAGCGGCGAAAAAGCCGTTCAATCTCTCAACCGGTCCGCTGTTGCGAGCCACGCTGGTGCGATTGCGTAAAACCGAGCATTTGCTCTTGCTTAACATGCACCATATTATTTCCGACGGTTTGTCCCTGGCCATTTTAATGCGCGAGCTTTTAGAGATATACCATGCGCTCAGTTGCAATGTGTCGCCAAATTTGCCCAAGCTATCTCTGCAATACGCGGATTTTGCTGCCTGGCAGCGTTCGGTTTTGCAAGGAGAAAGGCTGGAGCGTGAGCTGAAATTCTGGAATCAACACATTCAGGGAGCACCCGCTCTTTTGGCGTTGCCAACGGATTTTGCTCGTCCGGCTGTGCAGTCCTTTCAAGGGCAACGCATCCAGTTTGAATTTTCGCAAGAGCTGACGAGTCGCATTAAACATTGGGCACGAAAGCGAAACTCTACCGAGTTTATGGTATTGCTCACCGCGTTTCAGACGCTTCTGTTTCGTTACTCGCATCAAGAGACCATCTTGACCGGCACGGCGGTTGCCAATCGTAATCGCCGCGAGATTGAAAATCTCATTGGATTTTTTATAAACACGCTTGTACTCCGAGCGGATTTTCCTGCGGGTATTTCGTTTGAGGACGTGTTTGAGCGCATCAAAGCATCCGCTATTGCTGCTTTTGCTCATCAGGATGTGCCGTTTGAAAAAATTGTCGATTTTCTAAAGATCGAGCGCAATCTCAGTTTTAATCCGCTATTTCAGGTCATGTTCACCTATCAGCCGCCCATGCTTGATGTGCTCAAACGCTCGGAGCTGGTCTTCAAGCCGGTTGATCTCGACACCCAAATTGCCAAGTTTGATATCAATCTCTCCATGGCAGAACATGATGGAAAAATTGGCGGCGTGTGGGAATACAGCACCGACCTGTTTGCCGAACAAACCGCACGACAAATGGTGCGTCATTTCAAACGCCTGGTTACGGTAATGCTCGAGCAATCGGATGTCGCGGTAGAAAGAGTTTCCTTGGTTGATAAAGAGGAAATGCAGCAATTGTTGCACGAGTTCAATGCCGTCCCAATCCTGGAATTCCCGGCCAATGAGTGCCTGCACCAGTCCCTGGCACGACAGGCGGCCTTGACGCCAAACCGGGAAGCGGTTGTCGACGAATCCAAAGCGTTGACCTTTAGCGAACTTGATTTACAAGCCAATCAATTGGCGCGATATTTCATTCAACACGGCATCAAAAAAGAGTCGATTGTGGCGGTGATCGCCGAGCGCAGTGTGCAGACCATTGTTACGCTGTTTGCCATTCTCAAAGCTGGGGCTGCGTATTTGCCGATCGATCCGGCCTACCCGCCCGAGCGCATGCGTTATATGCTCGAGGATTCCGGGGCCGTGTTGCTTGTCAGTAATTCGCTATTCCCTCCCGCGGATGGAGTGCCGGAGAAACAAATTGTAACGCTTTCTTCGATTGCTGAACAGCTTGCTGGGTTGGAAAAATCAAATCCACAAATTAATGTAAATTCGCAAAACCTGGCTTATGTGATTTATACATCCGGGTCTACCGGAAAACCCAAAGGCGTAATGGTTCAGCACAAGTCGGTGCAAAACCTGGCGGCTAATCTCGAACATGCGGTTTACGCTGCGGGTACGGCAAAACGAATCAGCCTGAATGCGCCGTTGGCGTTTGATGCTTCGGTGCAACAGCTCGTCATGCTTACTCGCGGTCACACACTATTCCTCATTCCGGAGCATTTGCGTTATGATGGTGCGGCCATGCTCGATTTTTTGCAAGAGAATAAGATTAATGTATTGGACTGCGTGCCGTCGCAGCTCAAACTGCTTCTCGATCTGGGTTTGCTGGAAAAAAATAACAGCCTTTCGGAGGTTTTGCCGGGAGGAGAGGAGATCAATTTCGAGATGTGGCAACGGTTAAGTGCTGCTTCCCGCATCAATTTTTACAACATGTACGGCCCAACCGAGTGCGCCGTCGACTCTACTATTTGTCCGGTGCACAAATTCCCGAATTCTCCAACTTTGGGAAGAGCCATCGCGAATGCCCGGTTTTACGTGTTGGATGCCCATCTCAATCCTGTACCCATTGGTGTGGATGGGGAATTGTTTATTGCCGGCGAAGGTCTGGCGCGCGGCTATTGGGGCCGGCCCAAACTCACAGCGGAGCGCTTTCTTCCCGATCCGTTCAATCCGGTGCTCGGCCAGCGCATGTATCGGAGCGGGGATTTGGTGCGTTTTTGCGCCGATGGTACGTTGAAATTCATCGGCCGGGTCGATCACCAGGTAAAGTTGCGCGGTTTTCGGATCGAATTGGGAGAGATCGAACACACGCTACGGCAACAAAAGCAGGTCAAAGACGCTTTGGTGCTGGTTCGCGAGGATACTCCCGGGGTTCAACGTCTTGTGGCCTATTTTCTTCCCAAAAATGAGCATATGGTTGAGGCAGCGGATTTGCGACATTTTTTGGCGGCCACGTTGCCCGATTATATGATTCCCGGTTTTTTTGTACCCATGCAATCCTTTCCATTGAATCCA
>CAYPZM010000544.1:0-3097 GCA_964414825.1 uncultured Cytophagia bacterium
TCCACGAGTTGCGCATTGAAGAAAATGATTGGCTGCAAGAAAAAAAGTTGGCCGAGTGTCATTTGCGTGAGGAAGGTGTATCAGTCATTGGCATTTTGCGTAGCAATGGCAATTATGTTGGCGTTCCAAAAGGATCGACAAAAATTCATGCGGGTGACACGCTCATTCTATACGGAAGGTCCGAGGGACTAAAAAAGCTGGATGAACGCAAATCAGGAATGATGGGAGATAAAGAACATCAAGACGCAGTGAGTGATCAGGATCGTCGTATGCAACTGCAAGAGCGTGAGGAACAGGAATTCGAAGAAAAACGAGCTCACACCCAAAGATCGTCAAACCGTTAAACTGTCATTTCCCCAAGAATAGCTTTACCCAACATGAGGGTGCGATTTTTCAGTGATTGATATAATTTTGCCGTCCCCGTTGACCATCGCTTTCCAGGTTCCGCATTCCCACACTTCGTACAGTTCAATATCTTCTTTGCGGCTGCCAATATAGGACCAGCCGTGTTGCTCCATAATATTCCAACTGTACACTTTATCCACCACCAAGCCATTCACGGGTGAAGAAATTGTATTTTCCATAACACCTCCTTGGTTGTTTTACCATTTCGTTCCTTTTGTATGAACAATAATCCGTAGACTTTTTTTCCTATTTTTTTAAACGGTTGCGAATATCCAAAAAAAAAGCTTGAAATCTTGGATTGATCTGCAGATTTTTCTCTTTGCAACAATCCTCAATTACTTTTTTTGCGCATTTGGAATAAAACGTCCGGGATTTTTATTATATAAACTACGAAATCTGGAACTATGTGTAGCGAATGTGAAAGGAGTATCTTTTGAAAAAAATAGTGTTAACAGTTTTGGTAGTCTGTGTGCTCGGTTCTGTTTCTGCAGCGCAAACGGATATCGGTCTTAAAGGAATAGGTGGAAAATTAGGCTTTATTATGCCCGAAGGCAACATTGACAATACATTAGGCTTTGGTGTCAATGCCGATCTTGGCTCTGTGAGCATGTTCAACGTATACGGTTACTTGGATTATTGGGCCAAAGGGTACGAAGAGAGCTCGTTTGAATGGAGCTATAGCGTAATTTCGATTGCGGCCATTGGCAAATACTTTTTTGAGGTCGATTGTGAATTCAAGCCTTACGCCGGTGCCGGATTGGGATTTGATATCGCAAGCGTGAAAGGTGAATACACTGGCCCGGATTTTGGTTTTCAGAGTAATTTTGAATCCTCGGACAGCGAACTTGACCTCGCGCTGCATATTTTAGGTGGTGCGACCTATGCATTGTCACCTGCACTCGATGGCTTTGCAGAGCTCAAATATACCACAGGTGGAGTTGATTATTTTGGCATTTATGTCGGAGTTATGTACAAACTCGAATAGCTTGAAGCACATCGGCACATCCGGCAACTCTGGTGCGGATGTGCCAGTTTACTGTAACTCGTCGATCCGAACAATTTGTTTCATCAACCTCACTACACCCTTTAATTTCATTCATCTTTCAATCATTCTTCCTTAATGAGACGCATGAAAAATGCGAGATGCTTGAGGCGTTCCCCACTGTTTGGACAGTCCAGCGGTTAAAATTGTGCAAGTTCTAATGAATCTGAATAGATGCATCGACAAATGCACAAAATTTCATTCCGCTGCAGGTTCGATAAAACTATGCTCGATTTTACGGATTCACATAGACATTCATCATATGTAAGATTTTTGAGATAATTCTAATGATCGGATTTGTGAACGTCAGAAAAAATCGAGTATACTGTTTCCTTTTGCTGAAAAACTTTTCGGCGATATATTCCGGGAGAGATATGCACATATTTTTTAAATAATCGATTAAAGTACGACATTGAACAGATGCCCACATGGTCACAGATTTCTTTTAGTGAGAGGCTCGTCACCACCATCAATAATTGTGCTTTTTCTATTCTCTTTCGATTAATATAATCGATCGGACGAATACCGGTGATCTTGAGAAAGAGTCTGGAAAAGTAATCCGGACTGAGACAGACCTGATCGCTTAACATCTCGATCGTTATAGGGTTTGCCATATTTTCTTTAATAAATTGCGTAACATGATTCATTCTATGAAACGAGGATAATGATTGAAGTCTAAATTCTCCCAGGAATCTCGAAAAAAGCTGTAGCAAAATACCTTCTGTTTCTATGAACTGTGATGACGGCTCTTCAATATCCCGAGAGTGTGATGTTAACAAATCCGGTTTGTTGTCATAAACCCTGGGATCGTGATTATAAAGCTTTCTGTCAGGATTTATCTCAAGCAGGCGTCGAAACAGCTCTATGTCAAGATTATGAGCTTTGACTTTATAAAGAAAATGAAACAACTCGAAAATGCTGAATCCACCCTCAATTTCATCTGTAAAATGAACAAAATAATGTTCCATATGATGATCGCATTGGTATCGGCTTGGGGAAAAGGCGGGAATCAGATACAAGTTATTCGGCGTCAGAGAGAATTCTCTGTGATTATGGTAAACACTGGCCTGGCCGTTTGTTATTAAATAAAGCCTTGAAAACGGACTGATAACGTTTTCATAATTCCAGGAAGTTCCCATTTTGCTGTACTCGATGTGCAGCAAATTCAGCCTTAATGTAGTCATCACTTTTACAGACATCATTATCATAAACATACAGAAAATGTCGGAAATGTGCAATGAAATGTCTTTTTTCTGTATTGATTCTCTTGTGAATTTCTATTATTATCGAATGATACCAACGAACTTGCCCACATGGCAAAGTGCACTGAAAATTGCATTTAGCTTTATTCCAAGTATCCTGGGCATGCTGTGAATTGATTTTAATAAACCACGAATTCAGGCATAACGAATATGTGCAAAAGGGATTATCAGTATTTTACTCAATGCAAAGAGGAGTTCATGAAATGTTTTTTTAGCTCAATTATTTTGATTTTGATGTTTTTATCTTTACCCGCCAAGTCTAAAGATTCTGCAACGCAAGATAATCTCCGTTTAAATTTTCGACAAATCCACATGGACTTTCACAATTGGCGGCATTTTCCTGATTTTTTGGAAAAGTTTGATGCGGATGAATTTGCACAGACATTGG
>CAYPZM010000545.1:0-3075 GCA_964414825.1 uncultured Cytophagia bacterium
AAAAAATGGTAAGCAAGTATCCGAAAGGCAGCTCCGTACCTGTGTATTACAATCCGGAGAATCCGCAGCAATCAACCCTGCATCACCAACCTACTTATTCGCATTATTTGACACTGACCACGGCTGCATTGCTGTTTTTAGCCGGTTTTACAATAATTTTGATCTGGCGCTTTGCCCCGAAACAAAAATCTTTCCAAAAAGAAAGGAAGTGATATGAGTTCCTATGGTCATTTTGATGATGAAAACAAACAATATGTGATTACGCGGCCGGATACGCCGTTGCCGTGGATTAATTATTTGGGCAGCCACGATTTTTTTGGACTAATCTCCAACACCGCCGGCGGCTATAATTTTTATAAAGATGCCAAATTGCGCCGGCTCACCCGGTACCGCTACAACAATGTGCCGCTCGACAGCAATGGCCGCTATCTGTATATCAAAGATGGCGATACCATTTGGAACCCAATGTGGAAACCCATGAAAACACCTCTCGATTATTACGAATGCCGCCACGGTCTGGGCCACACGGTCATTCGCGGCATGAAAAACGAGCTCGGTGTGGAGGTGTCGTTTTTTATCCCGAATGAAAACAATGTCGAAATTTGGGATGTCAAAGTTCGAAATCTATCATCGTCCCCCAAATCGGTTCGATTGTGGAGTCTTGTGGAATGGTGCTTGTGGGACGCCTGGGACGATCAGACCAATTTTCAGCGAAATTATTCCATCGGCCAGGTAGAGGTTGAAGACGAGACGATTTTCCACAAAACCGAATACCGCGAGCGCCGCGATCATTTTTCCTATTTTCACAGCAGTTTACCCACTAGTGGATTTGACACGAGTCGCGACGCCTTTGTAGGCGTGCATAACGCTTTGCACGAACCCCAAGCTATTTTGAACGGCGATTGCACAAACAGTATCGCTTACGGCTGGCAGCCGATTGGTGCACATCAAATCGACCTTGAATTGGCATCTGGTGAAGAACAGCGCTTTCACTTTTTGCTCGGTTATGCGGAAAATGCCAAGGATGAAAAATTTGTCGAGCCGCATGTGATCAACAAAAAACCATTTCAGACGACGCAAATCAAATACAAATCCTCAGAGTCGATTGATACAGCTTTTACTGAATTGCAAGAGCATTGGAACGAATTGCTTTCGACCTTGAACGTGGACACGGAAAATGAACACGTCAACCGTATGGTCAACATGTGGAATCAATATCAATGTATGGTGACGTTCAACATGTCGCGTTCCGCATCATTTTATGAATCCGGAATTGGCCGCGGCATGGGTTATCGCGACAGCAATCAGGATATTCTCGGCTTTGTACACATGATTCCCGAACGCGCCCGCCAGCGTATTTTGGACATTGCCGCCACGCAGCTTTCGGATGGTACTTGTTACCATCAATTTCAACCGCTGACGAAAAAAGGCAATTCCGATGCCGGTAGCGACTTTAATGACGACCCGTTATGGCTCATCTTGTCCACCGCCGCGTATTTGAAAGAGACTGGCGATTTTACCATTTTGGATGAGGCCATTGGTTTTGCCGATGTGGAAGAAAAAACCGCCACGCTTTTGGATCATTTGGAAATTTCCATCGCTTACACCATGAAACACCGTGGGCCGCACAACCTGCCGCTTATCGGTCATGCGGACTGGAACGATTGTTTGAATTTGAACTGCTTTTCCGATACGCCCGGCGAGAGTTTTCAACTGGCTGGCGATGCCAAAGGCGGCAACGTCGCCGAATCCGTCATGATTGCCGGGTTGTTTTGCGCCGCCTGCAACGAAATGGCCGATATTTACAGTGAGCTCGGAAAAGACGGTCTCTCCAGAACCGTGCTGAGCCAACGTGCCGACATGGAAAAAGCCGTGCTGGAATCCGGCTGGGACGGCAATTGGTTTTTGCGCGCTTATGATGCGTTTGGAAAAACCATTGGGTCGCGCCACAACAAAGAGGGACAAATTTTTATTGAAAGCCAGGGTTGGGGCATTTTGGGGAAAATCGGCTCGGAAGGCGATTTTGCTGTAAAAGCTCTGGATAGCGTCTTTCAACGTCTGGCCACGGATAACGGCATTATTTTACAACAGCCGGCGTATCAGGAATATCATTTGGAACTCGGCGAAATCACCTCTTATCCGCCGGGCTATAAAGAAAACGCCGGAATTTTCACCCACAACAACACCTGGATTCAAATTGCCGAAACCATAGTCGGCAATGGCGAGCGTGCGCTCGATTATTATTTGAGCATTTGTCCATCAAATAAACAGGAGCAGATCGATACCTATCGCGCTGAACCTTACGTCTATAGCCAAATGACTGCCGGTCGCGACGCGCCCACGCCGGGCGAAGGCAAAAATAGTTGGCTCACCGGAACCGCTTCGTGGTCGCTGGTGGCCATTACGCAATATATTCTAGGTATTCGTCCGCACTGGAACGGTTTGGTTATTGATCCGTGCATTCCAAAATCATGGAAATCGTTTACAGCGACGCGAAAGTTCCGCGACAAAATCTATGAGATTTCTGTGGCAAATCCCAAAGGTGTCAGCAAAGGAATCCAATCCCTCAAGGTAGATGGAAACGAGGTGCAAGGGAATCTCATTCCGTTATCTGTAGGTCAAGATCGTGTAAACGTGCAAGTTGAAATGGGATAATTCAATCATTCAGGCCGGAAAAATATCCGGCCTGAATGATTTTTTAATTTTGAAATATTTTCGCATCCTTTATTTTTGTTAGAAAAACGCGTTCCTCTGTTCCGGGGCCGCATTTTCACCACAAGCAGGATTTTGATATGTTGGGGAAACTCGTGGCTAACGTTTTTGATGTTCACGTCCATTACGGCACGCCGGAAAATCCTGAAACCGGCTGCTACTGGTCCAACCGGTTTGAACACACGGCCGCTTATTATTTGTTGCGCATCACCTTAAATTCCATTCTTCGAAAACCTTCGCCTGAATATGTCCACAAGGTGCTGCTCAACGCGGTCAACACATCAAAACTTGTCGATAAAGCCGTGCTGCTTGCACTGGATGAGGTTTACGATCAATCCGGCAAACGCCACAAGGAATGGACGC
>CAYPZM010000546.1:0-1418 GCA_964414825.1 uncultured Cytophagia bacterium
CATAGCGTCCGCACTTTTCCACACGCCCAAGGGCACACCAACACTGGTGGCAGTGAGTGCGGTGGCGATGAACAGGCTGGGAATTAAATCGATGTGCCAAAAGTAATACGCTGCAACAAATCCAGCAAGCCCACTAAACACCACCCCGCCAAACCAGATAACACTGCCGCTTTTGAGTTGCTCGAGTAATCCTTTTAGATTACTTTCCAAACCGATGCGAAACAATAGCGAAAAAATGCCAAATTCGGCCAACACCTGAAAGAGCCAATCGCCTCTATCGGAAAGTACATGCCAGCGTGAATCGGCAAAACGCAAGAGAAAGCCGATGACGATAAAACCGACCAGTCCCGGCACCACGGAATTTCTCAACAGGAGTTTGATTAGCATAACCATAAACAAGGTAATGCCGACCCACAAAATTATGGTCGAGAGCCCGATATCCATTAGTCTTTCCTGCTTTCTCGTTTTACCCAGTACCAGGCATTTAAGCAACCGAGAGCCACGCCCAGTACCAAAAACATCAGGGTGAATGAGAGATCGTTTCGAGTGCGGGCATCCAGCCAAAGGCCCAGCGCCAAAAAAATGAGCGTAGGAATGGCCACGGACCAGCCCACCAGGCCAAACATGCCGAGGCCGAACCATAAACTGCGATCCCGTTCCTCGCGAGCTTTATGTTTGCGTTTTTCTTTGCGTTCAATTTTTTTTTCAAAATCTTTATTCGTGTTTGCCTCCTTGCCTGCAATGCTTAAATTCTTGCCACGAAGACAGTAGGGCACAAAGAAAACAAAATACTATGACGACCTTTTTTCCAAACTCAAGTGCTTCCAGGGATGGAATCCCTGGAAGCAAAGTGAATCAGGGCCAAGCCCGTTTTGGGACTGGAAGTCCCAAGCCATTGCCCGTACAGGATTAGAAATCCCGGACGAACACCTTGCTAAACTAATTGAATGATTGTATTTATCTGCATTCAATTTTTTTAACATTTTGTCGTTCATCAATGATTTTTCCTTTGAGCCTATATGAGATAGTGGCTTTTAAATGTTTCGGCTAAATGACATTATCGCGGCTGCTCGATAAAGCGTCGGATAAAATCCGATTCCAGTTTGGCCAGAGCAGAGCGCGATTTTTTTTCGCGTTCGTCCAGCTCTTCAAATTCTTCGGCCACGGTTTGTTTGAGCGATCCCAGTTTGTCGCCCAAAACCGCATTGCTGGCGGAAATGAGTACGTTTTCGCCTTGTTTGATCAGTATGCCGCGATCGATGGCGGCAAATTGCTCATCGCCGGATTCGGTTTGCATGACCAAAATTCCGGGCTGCAACGCTTCCACAAAATCGATGTGGCGGGGTAACAGACCAAACGCGCCGGTAATGCCTTCAGCCCCAACAATGATCCCCTCATTGTTGGACAACTCATCAATG
>CAYPZM010000546.1:1428-3062 GCA_964414825.1 uncultured Cytophagia bacterium
CCGGTAATGCCTTCAGCCACGATGCGGCTTACGGATTCATCCATCACAATCTTATGAGGAATCAGTATTTTCAGATTCATGCTCGACCTCGTCTATGGTGCCAATCATGTAAAAATCGGATTCGCTTCTATCGGCGAATTCATCGTTCAAAATTTTATCGCAACCATCCAAAGCGTCCGGTAAATCGACAAGCTTGCCTTTTTTATTCGTAAATGCTTCGGTGACAAAAAAGGGCTGCGTCAGGTATCGTTCCAACTGTCGTGCGCGTTTGACCGTGCGCTGATCTTTTTTCGACAGCTCTTCCATGCCCAGCATGGCAATAATGTCCTTAAGCTCTTCGTATTCGGCCAAGGTCTCGCGAATGGCTTGCGCAATATTGTAATGGCGTTCGCCCACAACATTGGGTGTGAGCATTTTGGAACCGGATTGCAGCGGATCGATAGCCGGGTACAATCCCTGGCTCGCCCGCTTTCGCGAAAGCGCAATGGATGCAGAAAGATGCGTAAAGGTGTGCACGGCCGCCGGGTCGGTAAAATCATCCGCCGGAACATATACGGCTTGAATGGAAGTGATGGCGCCGTTTTGAGTGCTGCATATGCGCTCCTCCAACTCCGCCAGCTCCGACGCCAATATAGGCTGATAGCCAACGCGAGAAGGCAGCCGTCCCAATAATCCGGAGACCTCGGCGCCGGCCTGGATAAAGCGGAAAATATTGTCCATCAACAGCAGGACATCTTGCTGCCGGTCCTCGCGAAAATACTCCGCCATGGTCAAGGCGGTATGACCGACGCGAAACCGGGTTCCGGGCTGCTCATTCATCTGTCCGAACACCAAGACTGTATTGTCCAGCACCTCGCTCTCTTGCAGCTCGCGGTACAATTCCTCGGCTTCGCGCACGCGCTCGCCAATGCCGCAAAAAATGCTCACGCCTTCGTATTCGCCCACCATGTTGTGAATCATTTCGGTAATCAGCACGGTTTTGCCCACTCCTGCGCCGCCGAATAACCCGGCTTTGCCGCCGCGTTCCAGGGGGGACAATACATCGATGGCTTTGATGCCGGTCTGAAAAATGTCCGACGACGTGGTCTGCTTTGACATGGGCACGGGTTTTTGATGGATGGAGCGCCACTGCACCTCGTCTTCGATGTCGCCTTTTAAATCAACGGTTTCGCCAAACACATTAAACACGCGCCCCAAAAGCGACTCGCCCACCGGTACTTGCAGCCGACCGCCGGTGTCGATAATCGTATCACCCCGCGCCAGGCCGCGCGTCGGTGTTAGCGCAATACATCGCACTGTGGTCTCGTTCACGAGCGTCACCACTTCCACGGCAATGTCCTCGTTTTCCGTAGTCAGCAAATTGTACATGGCTGGCAACTGCTCATAAAACGAAGCCTCCACCACACTGCCGCGTATGGAGGTTACCGCCCCGATATTTTTTCGGGATTCTTGAGTTTTGGGGGTCAAATTTATTTCTCTTGAGAATTGGCCTTTTATCTTACACAATGCAAAGGGTGACTCGCTTTATTCCGTTTCCGTGGTCTGCAAATGCCGGGCATTTCGCCCATTCAACTTTGGGATGCCGTTTCATGTCGACATGTTTAGCTGCACCAGTAGAATTTATGTTCACGATA
>CAYPZM010000547.1:0-3060 GCA_964414825.1 uncultured Cytophagia bacterium
GTGCGAAAAGTTGTCCTCAAAGTGCGGATGTTCGGAAAAAGCGCCTTTTTCCCCGGATGAAAAAGATGTCATGACATTCCCCCCCGAAAATTGTTCAACGTAACAATTTTGCCAAAATAATTCCTAAAATGAGCCAAAACGGTATCGAAATGAGCAGCGCCCAGTTCATGCCTTTTAGAAACGGAATCGCCTTCATGCGGTCGCGGCGTTCCAGGCTTTTTTCAATGCGCAGTTTGAGCTCGTCAAAATTGACGGGCTTGACTAGATAATCGTCGGCGCCGGAGTGCATGGCCTCAATGGCCGAATCATCCGATGGGTAGCCGGTTAAAAACAGCACAGGGCATTGTTTGTCGATATCTTGCACTTTTTGCAGCAATTGCAAACCATCCATTTGCGGCATGCGGATGTCGGACACAATGAGGTCGATAGGGTTGTCCTGGAACACCTTGAGCGCCTCAAAACCATTGGCGGCCGTAAACGCCGAATGCCCCCAACGCTCGACAATAGTGGGAAGCTGGTCTAAAATATCTTGCTCGTCATCAACAATGAGTATATTCGCCATAAGTCGATTTCCTAGTTAATCCAATTAATTTTTGGAATTAACTCATTATAGCAGGGATTTGTCAGTTTTGCGGAGACACTTTTAAAAATAAGCAAATAGGCGAGAATATCAAGCGAAAAAATTGCACACACAGTGAATAGTTGGGAAACAAAAAACGTCTGATCTATTGGCTCGTACGCTCTGCCGTGAGCGGATTAGCAGTTAAAGTTTCGCATTCATTTGTTTTTGTTAAATTGAAATTCAATTCCCTGTCGGAGCCAGATCAATAATCATCTTTTTTAATTGAGCTCAAACGAAAGAAACGATGTGGTTAAGGTTTGCTGCAGTTGGGCGATTTGGTCTTCGCTTTCAGAGGTCACAATGACATCAATGGGATCGAATTTGAGTATGCGAAATGCTGCGCTAAAATTGTCGTTCGAGATCATGGCAATGACGGGCATTTTCTTTTGGTTTTTGACAAACGTAAAAAATGCCGAACTCGGCGTGTCATATTTGGAGATATTTGCAATAACCAAATCGTAGTGAAATGCATCCAAAACCATTATTGCGGCATCAAAATTTTCTGTAATTTTTACAGCGTGCCCAAATGCCTGCAAAACCGCGGTGATACGTGAGATATCTGCTCCTTGTTTGTTTACTAGCAAAATATTCATGTACTCTCCTTTCTGTTTCATCTGCACACCCTGTTCAAAGCGTGTGCCACTATCAAAATAATGCAGGGTGATGCGCTTTATTTTCTTACTCACAAGTTAAAAGGAGAGGGATTGAAGAAAGGGTAAAACTTTAAATATTCAATATGTTACAACACGAGTTCGTAATAGCCGATTCTGTGCCGCAGGTTCATTTGAAATAATCTTTCCGAGATTCATTGAATTATTTTGTATATTACCTTGTTATTTTTATCCAGATGTCGTTGACTGAGACATTTGTATCAAGTTCTGTACATTTAAGGTTGTAACGGGCTTGTTGATTTTATTACGAGTTGCATTTGCAACTAGTTGTTTTAGCGGATTTTGATGTCCTGATAAATTACTACAGAGAATTTATATATCTTCTTTTCTCCGCAGCGTCACAAAAAGGGGACAGCGGCATGAAATTTGAATCGCGATGACAACACCAAAAAAACGGAAGAGAGGTTATTATGAGCGCACTTGCGAAAATCGCCAAGCTGTCATACAAAAATCCCCGATTGGCTTTAAATAAAGTTCGAACCACCTATCGTACAGAATATCTTGCTAAATTGGATTATAAATTTCGCAACGGATTTGCCAGTTCGCCCAATTCTGTGGCCATTAAATTGACCAATGCCTGCAACTTGCGTTGTAAAATGTGCGGCCAACCGCGCGAAGGTCACGAGCCTGGGGAAGCAAAATATGCGCCCATGCATTTTTTTAAGGAAAAGGTGCCGGTAGAACGCTACAAAGAGGTGTTGGACGAGCTCAAAAAGGTTCGCCCCAATCTTTATTTGTGGGGAGGGGAACCGTTTATGTACGATGAGATTTTGGAGCTCGTGAGTTATGCAAAAAGTCTCAAGTTCACCGTGCAAATCAACACCAATGGTCTGTACTTGCGCAAATACGCCAAAGAAATTGTGGAATCCGGGCTGGATGATCTAATTGTCTCCATCGACGGGCCGGAGGAGGTGCACGACCAGGTGCGCGGGCTCAAAGGCACGTACAATTTGCTCAAACAGGGCATAAAAGCTATTCATGAAGAAAAGAAAAAAAGTGGACTGAAATATCCGATCATTCGTGTTCGCGGCACTATCAGCCCCTATAATTTTGAGTATATTCACAGTTTAACAGATGTCACCAAAGACCTGGGCGCTGATGCCCTAAATTTCAACTGGACCTGGTTTACCACCAAACAAACCGGCAAAGCGTATCAAAAAATGATGAAAAGAGTGTTTGATACCGACGCCTATTCCTGGGTGCCGTACGAAACCGATGTGATTCTGGACCCGGAAAGAGAGCGCAAATACGATGGCATAAAACGTGAACTAGAAAAGTTTGAGCAAAATGGCTCGGATTTTCCAGTGAGCATGTCGCCATACATCAAGCCAAACCAGGTAGAATCCTATTATGAAAATATCTATGAAACGTTTGGCCACGACACCTGTTATTCGGTGTATGTCAAATCCTATATTTTACCTAACGGCGATGTGACGCCGTGTCCGGATTTTCCGGATTATATTTGCGGCAATATCAACGACCAACCTTTTCTCGAAATTTGGAACGGCGAACGTTACCGGCATTGGCGCCTGGAGCTGAAAAAGCGTAAACTATTCCCGTCTTGTTATCGTTGCTGCGATCTGTTTTTGTCGAATGTGAAATTTATGTAAGGTGAAAATGTGAAGATACAGTTTATCAATCCCCCCTATATTGGCCGATTTAGCCGCTCGCAACGCAGCCCTGGCGTGATCAAATCCGGTACCATGTATTATCCCTATTGGTTGGCGTTTGCGGCTGCTGTGGCGGAAGAACGCGGCCATGAGATTC
>CAYPZM010000548.1:0-3015 GCA_964414825.1 uncultured Cytophagia bacterium
AACAAACGACTGCGCAGCCGAGAGCTGCTTTTGGATCGTTTGACTCGAGCTCGACACGTTTGCGATCCAATCTACGGCCTTGTTTTCTTCATTGATCGAAAAGGTAAAGCCACGGTTGTGTTGATGTATCAAATCCGGCACACCGCCCACTTTTGTGGACACCACAGGGGCACGTGCCGCCATGGCTTCAATCAGCGTCACTGGCGTACCTTCGTTTAACGATGTAAGCAACAGGGTTTCAATGCCGGAGTAAATATGCGCCACATCTTCTTTCCAGCCTGTAAAGTGAACATGCTCGGTGAGGCCCAGCTCACGGGTTGCGTTTTCCAGGCTGCTCCGTTCTGGCCCATCGCCAACAATACAGAGATGAAACCGTTTTTCTTGCTCGAGCAATGCCTTGAGAATGCGCAGGGCCAGTATATGATTTTTTATAGGCACCAGTCGACCGATGATGCCAATCAAGAACACATCGCCGGACAGACCGAGCTCTTTTTTGAGATGCCCGTTTTTATGTAGTTGTGCAAACGGTTGCAGTTCGAAACCCAACCGAATGACGCGGCAACGCGAGTGCGTCACAATCTTGAACTTTTGCGTCAAATCCGTTTTTTGTTTGGGACTGATCGCGATGATTTCCGTGCTGAATTTTGCCAGCAGTTTTTCAATGACTATAAATATCGCCGTAACCCAGCGGGAAAAATAATGCTCAAACGTATGCCCGTGAAACGTGTGAAATATGAGCGGAACTCCTGCCAGTATTGCTGCTGCTCGTCCGACCGCCCCGGCTTTGGCGGTATGAGTGTGCACAATGTCCGGCTTTTCTTGTTTGATGAGCCGGTACAGTTTCCAGACTGACATCACATCGTTCCACGGATTGGCGGAGCGTTGCATTTCATTGATGATGCGAATGTTGATGCCGTCGTCTTTGAGTTCGTCAAACTTGCAAAACTCGCCTTCTTCTACGGCGCCGCCCACCAGCACGGTTTCGTAGTCGTCCGGTAAATATTTGGACAGCAGCGCCGTGTGAATAGCCGGTCCGCCAATGCAAATTCGAGATTGGATGCGTAAAATTTTGATTTTTTTCTTCATTCGTTCAAACACTCTAAATACACGGCTGCGGTTTGGTCGCAGCATGTTTGCCAGGAAAAGTTTTTGATGCGTTTGTGGCCGCGTTCGACTAAAAGGGCGCGGAATTCATCGTCGTTTAGGACGGTGGCGATTTTTTGAGCCAGATCGTCACGGTCCAACGGACCAAAATAGAGCGCGGCATCGCCGCAAACTTCCGGATGCGACGTGCAATTGGACACCACGGTCGGAGCGCCTGCAGCCATAGCTTCAAGCGGCGTAAATCCAAATCCCTCAAACAACGATGGCGCCACAAACAACGACGCCATTTGATAAATCGCCGGCAAATCATGCTCTGCTACAAAACCCGTGAAATGTATGTGTTGGTCAAGATGCAACGCTTTCACCCGCTGGTAAATGCTTTCGAATTTCCAGTTCTCCTGTCCTACAATCACCACGTGCTGGGCAATCCCATACTCGTCTTTTAACAAGCGCACCGCTTCAAACAACAGCTCGTAATTTTTGCGCGGCTCCAGATGCCCAACGGCCAGTAAATAATCTAGCGGCAAATTATACTTTTTACGAACCCTCTGAGCCGTTTGTTCGGTAATTGGCTGTTGAAATTTTTCGATTTCTATGCCTTCGTGAATAACACGAATTTTATGCGAATCAATACCAAACAAATTCATCATATCCTGCTTTGTGCTCTCGGAGACGGTGATAATGCGCCTGGCCCGCTCCAGCGATCGCGGAATCATACGTTCCAGAAACTTGCCGCGTAATCGGGTATAGGTTTCGGGATAATGAAAATAGCGCAAATCATGAACCGTCACAATAGCCGCGCCGTTTACGCCGGGCGGGATGTACGAAATCGGCGAATGAAACAAATCAATATCCTGTAGCGCTAATACAACTCGCCAGGCTAGCGCCTCAAGCGGTATGCGCAGCAGTGGATTCCGTGACGAAAACTTGAACGGGATAAAGCGCTCATCCTCTGGCAACGCATAGCTCTCCATTTCCTCCGGTCTTAAAAAAAAGCAAGGTTGCCAACTATTCGCTCCCGATGACAATTCATCTAACAAATGCTGCATATACACGCCAATGCCGCCGGCTCGCGGTCCCAACAAAGTTGCATTGATCCCCACGCGTTTCATGACCGGCCCGTGAGTTCAGTTTTTAATCGGGACTGCAATTTTAAACAATCGCGAAACGCGTTCCAATAATCCTGCGCCAATCCGTTTCGCCTCAGCACAGAGAGCGGAACCCGCAGCAACATGCCGCCCAGATATACGACAAACGCCTGCTTGGCGCGGAGAAGCATCTCGTGATCCGCTAAAAATCGGCAATTGTTCAGCGCATTTTGCACCAGAATGCGTCGAAAGTTTTGTTTCGAACTGGCGGCGTGATGGTGCAAAATCTCCAGCGAGGGAAGTACAGCAACATCCCAACCAAACAAGCTTGCCCGCGCACACCATTCCATATCTTCACCGTACATGAAAAAATCCTCTCGCATCAAACCAATATCTTGCACCACCTGCGCCGGAATCACCAAAAAGGCACCATCCACATAATCGACTTGAATCAACCGATCCTCTCCGGCTTTTCGATGTTTGAATACCGGCGCCGAATTAAACAGCAACTGCTGCTTCACCAGTCGATTGAACGTCAGAAATTGCCGTCCAACCGCTTGAATGGCTCCTGACGTCAATCGTAATGTGCCGCCTAAAATGCCCAGCTTGGGATGCGTTTCAAATGTATTTCTTATCGAATCGAACAATCCGGCCGACTTGAGCTCGGCATCACTGTTCAGCAGCACAAAATAGTCTCCTCTCGCCTGTTGCATTCCCAAATTGTTGGCCCGGGCATAGCCGAGATTTTTTTCATTGGCAATCAGTTGAACATCGGGAAACTCTTTTTGTATTGCCGTCACCGTATCGTCAGATGACGCATTAT
>CAYPZM010000549.1:0-3005 GCA_964414825.1 uncultured Cytophagia bacterium
GTGATGCAGCCCAAATCTGACCCGGCAGCCCTGCAAGACAGGTTTGGTATTGAAACCTTGCAGCAGCTCCGTACGCGGATGCTCCTTGATCCTGATTATGATGCGGGCACATTTTTGGGAGGTGATTTCGATTATCATTATGCCATGAATAGCAAGGACATCGATTGGCTGATTGAATTATACAGACCGGAAATGATCTTTTTTGATTATAGAAATCATTCCGAGGATTATGACGGTGAAGAGCAATCATCTGCCGCCTACGCCATGGCTGAAATTAATGTTGGCCCCAGATTAATGGTAATGCCTGGAGTCCGATTCGAGTCTATACGTACGGAATATAACGGCAACAAGGTCATTTTTCGAGATCCCTTTGTTGAACCCAGTGTGACGCCGCAAAAAGCGGTGCGCACGAATGATCATTTTTTCCCCATGTTCCATTTGCGATACAAGGCTACAGAGTGGTTTGATATTCGCGCGGCTTATACGAAAACCATCAGTCGGCCGGATTATCGCCTTATCGTCCCCAGACAATTTCTCTCCTGGGTAGAAGCCCGCAATGTTCATCTCGGCAACCCCCAATTAAGGCCGGCATTATCGCAAAATTTAGATCTGTTCATGTCTGTCTATAACAACTATATCGGTCTTTTCACGATTGGTGGATTTTACAAAGAAATTGACGATATGTTTTATCCCATTCAGGAGCCGCTTTTTGAGCCGACAAAATGGGGCCTTCCGCCCGGCTTTAGCCAGGCAGATTTTGTCCATTTCAGCATCAACAGTCCGGATAAAGGCTTTGTTCGAGGCATTGAACTCGACTGGCAGACCCATTTTTGGTATCTCCCATCGATCTTGTCTTCCATGGTCTTGAACGTGAATTATACCCATATCGAATCTGAAACTCGATATCCGCTCGTTGATGAAGTTACGCAAATTATTAGCATTTTTCCCTATCAAGACTCAACATGGGTTCGCAAACGCCATTTTACCGGTCGATTAATCGACCAGGGGAATGATGTCGCCAATGTTGCCTGGGGTTTTGATTACAAGGGGCTGTCAACCCGGTTATCCTTCATTTTTCAAGGTGATGTGTTAACAACCCTTGGCGGACGTCCCGAGTCAAATGCGCATACCGAAGATCTCTATCGCTGGGATTTTACCTTGAAGCAAAAATTGCCGATTGGCGGATTGGGGATCTCATTCGATGCGATAAATATCACCAATGCGCCGTTTCAGACCTTTGAGCCCACACGTGATTTACGTAGAAGTTCACGCTACTCGGGTACCTTGTATCGAGTGGGTTTACGATATCAGTTCGAATAAACTATAAAAGTGATGAATTCAATGTTGAGAAAGGAGGTTAATCTGAAGCTCATTATTTACGAACCAAAAAGGGGGTGAACAAAAAAATGGCACATTCTAATTAAAGAGACCTTTTATCAAGGGAGTGTAAAAATGAAAAGCCTGATTATCTTTTGTTTTATCGTATGTCTTGGCTCGCTCACATTTGCGCAAGACCTCAGTGATTATCTTGTGGAAACCCGTGGCGACACATTTGTCATCAAACCCACGGAATTGGGACCTGATCTGACGGGTATTAACGCATTACCCAATGCTATCCTCGCCGATACCAATGATGTCGGTTTGCGTGACAATCCGAATCGAGTGTATCTGTTATTACGCGGCGAGTATTATCTGAATAATTTCCGTACACCTTTACCCGGTGGTGTTCCGCTCCACATCGTCGGCGAAGCAGGTCCGGAAGAGATGCGGCCGGCAGTCATTCAAGGTGCGGTCCGGGCCGATGGCGTGGAATCAGAAGTTCCTCTCGCTCCAACCACGGACTGCATTATTGAAAATGTGTACATAAATGGCGCCTCGATTAATAATGAGATCGGCGGACAGCCCATTCTACTTTCTGCCGACAATATCACCCTTACTTTGAAAAACTGTATTGGTGAATACGCCGTTTATTTTATTGAAGGTCGTGATCGTAGCGGTATCTCTCTCCACGTTACGGATTGTGTTTTCATGAATCTGTTTCGTCCTGAAGCTTTTACCGTGAGTAATTCCCGCGTTTATAACAATCATGATGGGCTTACAGAAGAATTATACTTTGAAAACAACACCTTTTTTAATATCGTGGGTGGGCTTTTCGAAACCCGACATATGCCCGTGCCCTCGACCTATTTTAATCACAACACCTTTGTAAACTGTAATCAAATCATTTTTTGGGATCGCAAATACTTGTCATCCATCGTCACCAATAATTTATTTATGAATTGTGCGATTTCCCCGCAAAGTGCAAAATGGATGTTTGGCGCCAATCGCGACAGTGAAAACAATGGCTTTGGCGTCATAAATGTCGACACATTGGAACAAAATGATTTCGACATTATCGGTCGAACCATTCCACCATCAGAACGGAAATATCTGGTTGATAAAAATTCCTTCTGGATTGATCCCATGTTTCCGCCGTTCTGGGAAAAGGTTGATTCGTTATTCAGAGCACAGGACGAACCCGATTCTGCATCGGGACATCCCGGCACCTGGATGAATGCCGGCACACAGGGAATTTTTGATGACGATGAAACCTGGCCGTTAATGCAGGAATATCCTCCACTTAATGAAAAAGCCGATTTCGTGAATTATGATCAGGATGTGAATATCAGGTACATTACCTGGTGGTACGATCGTTTTGATGGAGATGATATTTATGAAAATATGGCCTGGGATCCCAATTCGGAAGCAGAATCGACCTGGCCAATTCTCCCAAACTTTACTTACACCAATCCAAACTTGATCGCGGCCGGCTATGACGGCATGCCGTTGGGTGATTTGAACTGGTTTCCGGAAAAAAAGGCACAGTGGGATAGCGATACAGAAAGAGCAAAGCTGACGGCAATGCTGGAAAGTGGGACAACCGCTATTCAAACACGAAATCCTGTCAGCCCAACTAACTTTGTTCTCGAACAAAACTACCCCAATCCGTTCAATCCCAATACCAA
>CAYPZM010000550.1:0-2993 GCA_964414825.1 uncultured Cytophagia bacterium
GTGACCTTGCGAGACATTGCCGATATTATGGGCATGACTCCGGCAACCATTTCCAAAGCTTTGCGCGATGGCAATGACATATCCGAAGATACTCGTGAAAAAGTAAAAAAGGTTGCCGAGGACATGGGCTATCAACCCAATATCCTGGCGCGCAGCCTGGTACAGCGCCGCTCTTATATGATTGGTGTGGTTGTGCCAAATTTGCGCATCTCTTTTTTTTCCGAGGTAACACGCGGGTTGTACGAACGCGCCCGCGAACGCGGTTATGAAGCCATCATCATGGTGAATGATGAAATTCCTGAAAATGAAAAACGCAATCTCGACTTTTTGTCCGCTTTGGGAGTAGATGGAATTGTAATTGACGCGGTTCCGGGCAAACAAAATAATGAGGTAATCCAACGGTTGCTCAATCGCGATATTCCCATTGTGGCGTACGACCGATTTGTTGATGGATTGGAGTTGGACTCGGTGACCATCAACGACGAGCAAGCCTGTTATAATGTTGTGGAATATCTCGTAAATCGAAATCGAAAGCACATCGTATTTCTGGGACCAACCGAAAAGCTATATGTGGCGCGCGGACGCTATAAAGGCTATCGCAGAGGACTTGATTTTTTCAACCTCAAGTTTGATGAGCAACGGGTTATGCCGTGCGAGTTGGATGCCAAAGATGCCGAACAACGCATGCAGCAGGTCCTGCAATCGGGCAAACCGGTTGACGCGGTGATTTGTGTTGGCGGACTTGTGGCTTACGGAGCTGGCCAGGCGATTTTAAAAGCCGGATTGTCGATCCCGGATGACATTATGCTGGCCGAATTTGGCGACAATGATGTTGTGGCGCGACTAGGGGTGCCGTTTCTTACGGTCTATCAATTTCCGTACGAAATGGGACGACAAGCATTGGACTTGTTGTTGGAGCACGTCAACAATCCGGAAAGATCAGAGATCGAGCACAAAATCATCGATACTAAATTGATTTATCATGAAATCGGTGTTCGTCGCGCTGCGGAGGCGGCTCATGAATAAATACAATTTGATTATTTTTTTGGCGTTTCTTGTAATCGGATGTTCGGACTCGTCCAATCCTATCGCTCCGGCACGCGAGGATTTTCGTTATCCCCTTCAACCCGGAACTACCTGGCACTATTCGCGAACCGTCATTTCAAAGTTTAATAACAACAAGCCGCCCGATTCCACAGCGTATTCCGTTTTGGTAAAAGTCATTGGACCGGAAACTATTTATGATTCTTTAAACACCATCAAAGTTAAAGAGAGCGTTGACGGCCCATCAACACTTGTCAACTATCATTATTACCAGCATTCCGGAGACGCACTTTATCTCGTGGCCAGCCTGGGCAGCGGATTGGTTCTGCCCAAAACAGCGGCGGCGTTACCAATTTATCACTCTGCCCATTTTTTGCATTCATCCTTTGCCCATACATACTCGTCCGAATCGGATTCGATATTCCGGCATCTGCCACCCAAAGCCGTTCTGCACTATCCCTTATCCGAAGCGAGAGAATGGCGCTACAGTGAAACCGGCAAACCGCGCCGGGCCAACAAACGCGTGGTTGGCGAAACAGAGGTCTCCACTCCGGCGGGCACGTTTGATGTTGTGCAAATTCAGTGGCGACTCGATTTTGATGGTGATGGCAGCTTTGATGACAATGTGGAATATTTTGACTATATCGCAGAGCAGGGTTTGGTAAAACGCTCATTTGTCGTCAGAAACCTCCCGCTTGTTGACGACAAAGGAAATTTTATCGGCTCTTACGATTTTATCGATACTAGTGTGCTCACAACTCAAACTCCTTAAAAGTGGCAAAGAGAACTCTGTCAGGGTTGAATTCTTTTCAATATATCGGATTGAAAATAGGCATTCCCTGCTTCTATTCTTCCAACCCACTTCTGAAAGGGTTTTCAACCCAAAAACCTCTCATGAATTCGAAAGGAAACGGCCCTTCATGACAGAAGAACAGACCAAAATCGGCTTGCAACAGTTAGAACTTGAATTTAGCTCACCGCGCGTAAAGGCGGCAATTGAGGCGGTTAAACATTTTAAAGTTGAAATTCCCAGTTGGATATTCGGGCCTTTTGGTGGCGGCCGTTTTGGTGAGTACATGCCTCCCGGAGCCGCGCGAAACATCGAAGAAAAACTAAATGATGCGGCGGTCGTACATCGCCTGACCGGCTCAACCGAATATATTGCCATGCACATGCTTTGGGATTTTTCCGAGGATGGTTATCTGGGATGTTACAAGGTCGCCCAAGAGGTTAATGAAATAGCTGGCAACCTTGGCCTTAAAATTGGCAGCGTCAGCCCCACCTATTTTTTGCGCGGCTCACATCGTAATTCGTTTGCAGCATACGAAAAGCCAACCTCGGATCGTTATATCGAACAAACCGTACTGGCAGCCCGAATTGCCCAGGATTTTGGCAACAAGCTTATCACCCTGTGGTTTCCGGATGGCTCCAATTATCCCGGCCAAACCGAGTTGCGGCGCGATTATGAAGTGATGAAAGAAAACCTCATCACCTCGCGCAAAAAGATCAACAAAAATGTGTGGATGCTCGTGGAATACAAGGTATTTGAACCCGGTACCTACAGCACCACAATTCCCGATTGGGGTACGGCCTATTCTCTGGTGCAAGCGATGGGCGGTAAAAGCGGTGTGTTGGTGGATTTGGGGCATCACTTTCATTCGGCGAATATTGAACAAATTGTTGCGCGGCTGGTGGCTGAAAAGCTGCCGTGTGGATTTCATTTTAACACCCGGTACGCGGCGGATGACGATCACGCTGTTGAACCCACGCCGGAAATGGCGAGAATTTTCTATGAATTGGTTTCCGGTGAGGTCATTGTCAATCAAAACCATGAAAAAAATTGGGCCTACATGATTGACCAGTGCAGCGGTCGCGAGAATCGCATTCACGCCATCATTCATTCCGTGGATATGCTGCAACATTGCCTTGCCAAAGCTATGCTGGTCGAT
>CAYPZM010000551.1:0-2987 GCA_964414825.1 uncultured Cytophagia bacterium
GAACGAGAATGCTGGGACGGCGGATTCTGCAACAGCCTGCTTCGCGGGAGTGACTTGGGAAACGTGCTTTTGGGACTTTTTCGACAGTCTCGACAGGGTTACTTTTCGAAAGCCCTGACAGGATTTCCCTACAAGCTGGAGACTGTATATGAAATTTATCCCCACCAACATACCCGACGTCATTTTAATCGAGCCGAAAATTTTTGGCGACGAACGCGGCTATTTTATGGAAACCTACAAATATCAACCGTTTGCCGAACACGGCATCGACCATGATTTTGTACAGGACAATATGAGCAGCTCCGTCAAAGGAACGCTGCGCGGATTGCATTACCAGCTCGATCCGCATGCGCAGGGCAAACTGGTGCGCGTGTTAAAAGGCGCGGTGTACGATGTGGCTGTGGATATACGGCAAGGTTCGCCTACGTTCGGCCAATGGGTTGGAGTGGAATTGAGCGCCGAAAATAAATTGTCTTTATGGGTACCTCCGGGTTTTGCACACGGATTTTACGTGACCTCGGACATTGCCGAATTCACCTACAAGTGTACCGATGTCTATACACCCGAAGCCGAACGCGGCATTATTTGGAACGATCCCGACATTGGCATAAAATGGCCCCTTGTCGATGATGCGCTAAAGTTATCCGAAAAGGATCAACAGAATCCGCCTTTAAAATCGGCGGATTATAATTTTGTATTCTAAAAAACGGAAATATAACCGGGTGGCAAGGCGTTGTCTTTGTCCTTTATGTGAGTCTAAAGTTAAAGTGAATCTAAAAGGAGATGCCATGTCATACGAAGAACAGAAAAACTGCGATTGCGGAACCGACTGCGATTGCCACGATACTGTTGTGGAAGAGCGCCCCGAGGAAGTTCAGATATCCCAGGAAAATAACCAGGACCTGGAACTCGGAGGCTGTGGCTGCGGTTGTGGCTGCCAGTAAAAAGCATACTCTATATATATGCTACAAACGCCTGACAACCGGTTGTCAGGCGTTTTGTGTTTCAATCAGCGCTATATGTTTTGAATGCGTATAACAAGACTTGTCCCCGCGTTTTACACTACTGCTCCCGCGTTACATCTTTGGCGTCCTTGTCGCGCCGTAACCCCTGAAAGCGTGGATGGCGCAGGCGGTGGTCTTGGGTCCATTCGCTAAATTCGACTTGAGCCACCAGCTCGGGTGTGACCCAATGCACATCCGAGTCGGACACCTCTTCGTCAAAAGACGAGGTTTTGCGCTCCAAGGATGAGAGTTTTTTCGACAAGCGCTCCAGTGTTTCGTCATCATATCCTGTACCGACCTTGCCCGCATACTTTAGGTTGTTTTTTTCATAATAACCGATCAATAGTGCACCAAAGCCAATCCGCTCGCCCTCGGGCTCGGTATAGCCGCCAATGACAAATTCCTGCCGGTTGGCGCATTTGAACTTGAGCCACTGTTTCGAGCGGCTATGCGCATAAGTGCTGTCGCGTTTTTTGGCGATCAACCCTTCCCAGCCTTTGTCACATGCTTCTTTTAGATAGTCTTTGCCTTGTTCATTACGATGTTGAGTAAAACGAATACGATTGTCAAATTCCAGTATGTTGCGAAGGATGGATTTGCGACTCTCCAGCGGCAAATTGGTGAGGTCGTATCCATCAAAATACAAAATATCAAACACGTAAAAATAAACCGCTACGCCGCTGTTGCGCGCCTCTTCCGGGTCTTCCAATTGCATGCGATTTTGTAAACGTTGAAAGCTGGTAACGTCGCCCTCAAACGCTACTATTTCTCCATCAATAATGAAATTATTGCCATCCTGATCGTTTAACGCTTCCACGATTTCCGGATAGGACGTATCCAGCGACTTGTTATTCCGGGAGCGCAGCTCGGCCTTTTTCTGCTTAAAGACCAAACAGCGCTCACCATCCAGTTTGCGTTCATACAGCCACTCTGCATCCGAAAACGGATCGTGATGCAATATCGCCAACATCGGGCTCGTGCGTTTGGGAAATGACCGCTTGGAGAGTTTATCGCGCAATTTTTCGTCCAGTTGTTCTAAAACATCGTGCATGACCTGTCACTCTTTTTCCTGTTCAATCTCTTTTAATGATTTTCCGCTCTTTACGGATTTTGGCTCGGTGCTCACCGGATTTCGTCGCGCGTCCGCCTCATCATCTTTTTTCTTGACCAAAATCCAGCGTTCATCTTTGCCTGTGCCGGTGCGCGTCAAAGCATAATCGCCGGTCAGTTTTTTGCCGTTTAACCAGAACGTGGCGTGACCGTTCTCAAGTGCTTTTTTCATGGGGATATCTTTATCGTCGTCGTCCGTTGTCGTGTTGTCAAACGTGCCGGTATCCCAAATCAAAACGGGGCCAGCGCCGTACTCGCCTTCCGGGATGACGCCCTCAAACTCGGCATACTCCAGCGGATGGTCCTCGGTCGGCATGGCCAGGCGCTTTTCTTCAGGATCGGTGGACGGTCCTTTGGGCACGGCCCAGGATTTCAGCACGCCGTCTACTTCGAGCCGAAAATCGTAATGCAGATTGCTGGCATCGTGCTTTTGAATCACAAAAATGGGCTCTTTACCCGAAGATTTTTTCTTGCCGGCAGGTTCGGGAGTTTTTTTTAAATCTCGCTTTTTTTTATATGATTTGAGGGACATGTGGTATACTTTTGTTTTCTAGTGTGAGCTTTTTTTGTAAAAACAAAATAGAGTGCGGGATTGTTCAAAAACGCGGGCGGGTTTTGGCTCAAAAAGAGTGGGATGAGTTTGGGATTCGCGCTCAATTGCAACAAATTTTCGAATTTGAAACTGCCAAGAAATTTCGGGCATTTTGATAACAGAATTGATACATTGCTTGGAGCAACAGTTCAACACGCAAGAGGTGATTTTATGAGACGATTAAAGATTTTAGCCATTTGCCTGATTTTAGCGTTCGGGTCGTGCCTCGCAGCGCAACGATCCGGCTCAAGGCATCCCGGATCATGCTTACTCGCCCTTTG
>CAYPZM010000552.1:0-1970 GCA_964414825.1 uncultured Cytophagia bacterium
CAGAGGACATGAGCGGCAATGTCTGGGAATGGACGCGAAGCCTGTGGGGCAAGGATTGGGAAAAACCGACCTTTAAATATCCGTACAAATTCGACAAGCGGGAGGACTTGTCAGCAGGTTCGAATGTATTGCGCGTGCTGCGGGGCGGTTCTTTCAGCCTTAATGCGTCGGGTCTGCGCTGTGCGCTCCGCGTCAGGTTCAATCCGGACTTCGGGAGCGGGCTCTACGGCTTTCGCGTCGTGCTCTCCCCCCCTAACTCTGACCTCTGAATCTCTGGTCTCTGTATCTCTGGAGCGCGACATTTTGAAGCAAAAACACGGCTGAGATCATACCAATCCCGGTATTACAAATCGTGCATTTCGCTAACGGGCTATTTTCACCCCAAACAAAAAAGCTTGCATCGCAACAATATTCTTTTAATTTGTTAAGTGAGTGAACTAATAGCGGACGTAAAAGATGACAATGTCGAGAACCAGGCCTGGAATAGTGTTTTATGTGATTCCTGTGGTGATGGTAATTTTTCTAGCGGGTAATGCCGCCTTAGCAAGCGTAAACTTTCAATCCTCAAATTTGCCCATCCTTGTGATCGATACCGGGGGACATGACATACCCAATGAACCCAAGCTGGATGCACATATGGGCATCATTTACAACGGGCCGGGGCAGCGAAACAATCTGTCCGATCCGTTGAATCACTATGATGGATTTATCGGCATTGAGCTGCGCGGCAATGCCTCGCTCATGTTTCCGAAAAAGCCCTATTTGTTTGAAACGCGTGACGAGCTGGGTGAGAATTTGAACGTTCCGCTGCTCGGTATGCCGGCGGAAAACGACTGGATATTGCGCGCCGCCTACATCGACCGCACCTTGCTGCGCGATGCCCTGGCGTACGAGATGGTGCGCCGTACGGGCCAGTGGGCCAGTCGCACGCGCCATGTGGAGCTGGTGATAAACGGCGGCTATCGCGGCGTGTACGTGCTGGTCGAAAGCATCAAACCGGATGACGATCGGCTCGATATTGTGCGTTTGGACCCGACCGATATTTCCGGTGATGCGCTGACCGGGGGTTACATTTACGACATTGGCCAGGATGAAAACAGTTTTGGCAAACGCCGCAATTTAAAATATCCCATCAACCGATCATGCCATCAACATTGGACGAAATGCCGAAGCCTCGGACCGGTTCTGGGATGGCACTATTGATCAAGTGCGCATCTACAATATCGCGCTATCGGCAGGAAAAATTCAGGCTATCTATAATGATACGGCTCTGGTACATGATCCATCGAACCGTATTGTTTCGTCGATTCTACTTGAACAAAATTATCCAAATCCTTTTAATTCACGCACGACCATAATGTATACCTTATCCACCTCACAATTTATCACGCTCTCCATCTACGACATCCTCGGACGTGAGGTGCAAACGCTGGTAAGCAGCATGCAAGAACCCGGCTCCTACTCGATCACCTTCCGCGCTAATGAACTTGCATCCGGCTTGTATATCTACACGTTAACATCAGAATCAGGCATCCAACTATCTAAAAAGATGCTCGTGTTGAACTGAGATATCGTTCGAAATGCTGGAAACTTGAAATCCAGGTTGTTGGTTTGACCTTCAAAAAGACTTTAATCTGGAAAATTCAAAGTAGAACTCGTAGCAACACGTCTCTCAACTTGATTAACACCTGTATTTCAAATCCCTCTGCTTTATGCGCCGTGACTTGATGCGCGGGAGAAAATAGGAATAGACCAGGAGTCATTTGTTGCATTCTATTTTTTTACCAAAATAGGAGGTGCCATGATGTACGGTTGTCGCGATCCATGAACGCTAATCTTTTAAATGGGAAAACATTGATTAATCAAAAAGGGAGTCGCATTATGAGAACTATTATTATTCTGCTTTTGATGATTTTTTCAGCGAGTTTGGTTTTTGCTCAGGACATTCCAATGGATGCGCTTGTGGGCTA
>CAYPZM010000552.1:1980-2977 GCA_964414825.1 uncultured Cytophagia bacterium
TATTGGAGTCTGGATGAAGGCGAAGGCATTGTTGCCGGTGATTCATCGGGACAGGGTGGACACGGCGAGTTGATTGGCGGCGCGTTTTGGACCGAAGGCTACATGGGAAATGGCATCGAGCTGGATGGCGTTAGTGGCTACATCGACATGGGTATTGGCGATGGGCAGTTTGACCTTGAATTCGAAGTAACGTTATCCGTTTGGGTGAATCAATGGGAAATGGGAAATGGTGAACACAATCCCTGGTTCGGCAAAGGCGATCACACCTACATGATCAAACATTGGTCCGGCGGAATGTACGAATTCTTTATCCAGGATGGCACAAACTGGAATGTGTGTCGAGCTCCCATCGATTCTTCGCATCTGTTCGAATGGCACCATTTTGCCGGGACATACGATGGTTTTGAGGCCAAAATGTTCATAGACGGCGTTCCGGTAGATACCATTGCGCTGGAGGCAATGATTAACGTAGCCGAACACACTGTCGCGCTTGGATGGAATTCGGAAGCCACAGAGCGATTTTTTCTCGGTATGCTCGACGAGGCCATGCTTTTTAATGTGGGACTTTCCGAAGAACAAGTCGCCCAGTTATACAATCTCGAAAGCGCAGTCATGCACGAGCGAACCCTGGCCAACCAGTTCCGCTTGCAGCAAAATTACCCGAATCCGTTTAATCCGGTGACCTCCATTTCATATACCATTCCGGCTCATCTTCCCGTTACGTTAGAGGTTTACGATATGCTTGGAAAGCACGTTGCCACGGTAGTGGACGAGCATCAGACCATGGGATCGCATACGGTCTCGTTTGATGCATCCGGCTTGCCCAGTGGTGTTTATTTTTACAAATTGCAGGCCGGCGATATATTGAGCGAAATGAAAAAAATGATGGTGATCAAATAGGGTCATACGATTTGTAGTACACCTTTCAAAGCTGTCGAAAAACTAACCCTGTCCGGGTTTTGTGCCTGAACGTACCCACATGTGGGTATTTTATCAG
>CAYPZM010000553.1:0-2963 GCA_964414825.1 uncultured Cytophagia bacterium
GGCGCCTTATCGATTTTGCCAATGTGCTCGTGGGCCGTTTCCCGGGCGGTTTGGCCTATGTGAATATTATGACCTGTATGTTGTTCGGCGCCATTTCCGGATCGGCGGTTGCCGCTGTCTCCAGTGTCGGCGGGTTTATGATTCCGCTGATGAACAAAGAGGGCTATCACCGCGACTTTAATGCCTCGGTCAGTATTACCGCAGCCACCACGGGTTTGCTCATTCCGCCCAGCAATGTGATGATCGTCTATTCTCTTGCTACCGGCGGAGCGGTTTCGGTTGCGGCTATTTTTATGGCTGGCATTCTTCCCGGTATCATAATGGGCCTTGGACTCATGATTGTTGCCGGTGTAATTTCAGTCAGAAATAATTACGGCAAAGGCGTTACGTTTGGCCTTAAAGAAGGCATTGTAAAATTTTTCATCGCGGTTCCGGCGCTTATGCTGATTGTGATCGTACTCGGCGGCATCCTTAGCGGCATTTTTACCGCCACCGAAGCCTCGGCCATTGCCGTCATTTATGCGCTTCTGCTTTCGGTCTTTGTCTATCGTGAGGTCAAATTCAAAGACTTGCCCTTGATTTTCCTCAAAGCCGGTATAACCACTTCGGTGGTGTTTTTGCTCATCGGCACCTCAATGGCCATGTCGTATGTGTTAGCTCATCAAAATATCCCGCAAACCATTTCAGCGGCGCTACTCGGTCTGTCCAATAATCCGATTATTATTCTGTTGATCATCAACCTGATGCTTTTGTTTGTCGGCACCTTTATGGACATGACTCCCGCCGTACTCATTTTTACGCCCATCTTTCTACCCATTGTGACACAGCTTGGCGTGCATCCCGTCCATTTTGGAATTATCCTGATTATGAATCTCTGTATCGGCATCTGTACGCCACCGGTTGGCACGTGTTTGTTTGTGGGATGCGGTATCGCCAACACGACGGTTACAAAGGTAATCCGTCACATTTTACCGTTTTTTATCGCTATGATAGTCGTGTTGTTTATCATTACCTACATTCCGCAAATTACATTGGCGATTCCGGCAGCTCTGGACCTATTTTAAAAATACGCCACCTCAAACTCGTTTGAGGTGGTTTTTATTTGATTCAAAATTGAATCGGTTTAAATGACAAAAACAATATCCGACATTGCACATGAAGCCGGAGTTTCGCGAGCTACTGTCTCCGGTGTGTTGAATGATAATCCCAATGTCTCGGCAAAGACTCGAGAGCGGGTGTTGGCGATTATCAAAAAGCATAATTATGAACCCAATCACATGGCGCGGGCGTTGGCGTTACGAAAAACCGGGCTTGTGGGATTGATCGTGAAAGATATTTCCAATCCGCTCTATTCCAAAATCTCCTTGGGTGTGGAAGAGATTTGTGAAGCCGCTGGTTACAGCGTCATCATTGGTAACACGCACAAGGATTGGCAGCGTGAAGTCGAATATGTCAACTTGCTCAAGCGCCGGCGCGTGGATGGCCTCATCATTTTTCCGTTGCAGCGCGGCGTAAATATCTCGCACATTCGCGAGCTGCAAGAAGCCAATCTCCCGTTTGTGCTGCTTGCCGAAGTACCCGGGATCGATGCCGATCTGGTCCGAGCCGATGACAAAACCGGAGCTTACAACGCTACACGGCATTTGCTGGAACAAGGTTATCGAGATTTGGTCTACATTTCCGGCCCCGAGTCGTTTCTTGCCAATGATCGACGATTGCTGGGTTTCCAAAACGCTCTACAAGAGTTTGCGATAACATTTGATTCAAGCTGCTTGGTAAAAAGCGGATGGCGTTTTCATGATGGCTACGAGGCAGGAAAATCTTTAATTCAACAGAAAAAAAAGTTACCGGATGGGGCGTTTTGTTATAACGATCCCGTGGCCATTGGCTTTATGCGGGCGTTGAGTGAGAACGGAATTCAGATTCCGCGACAGGTAGCGGTAATCGGATTTGATGATTCGTCTGTCAGTGCCTATTTAAATCCTGGATTGACCACAGTGGCGCAACCCGCGCGCGAAATTGGCCGTCAGGCCGCGCAGCGGTTGATGGAACGCATTCGAGAAAAAACAAAACGGGCTCCTGCAAAACATATTTATATGCAAACCCATCTTGTCATTCGAGAATCGTGCGGAGCTCAAGAAACAATCACAGTCTAACTCTTTATAAATAGAGATAAGGAGGCATTTTGAACTTTGTAGAACAAATGTTTGGATTACAGGGCAAAGTTGCGGTTGTTATTGGGGGAGGCGGTGTGTTAGCCGGAGCTATGGCAAAAGGCCTGGCCCAGGCCGGAGCGGATATCGCCATTTTGGATTTGAATCCCGACAGCGCCCAAGCCATGGCAGATACGATTAAAGCCGAGGGCGTTAAAAGCATCGCCATTTCGGTGAATGCAACGGCCCGGCAACAATTGCAAGATGCTGAACAGCAAGTGACTTCAGAACTTGGCAAAGTGGATATTTTGATTAACGCGCCGGGCATCAACTCCAGCACGCCATTTTTCGATATTTTGGAAGATGAATACGACAAAATCATGTCGGTCAATCTCAAAAGTATGTTTTTAGCCTCGCAAGTGTTCGGAAAAGCCATGATCGAGGCCGGCAAAAAAGGTAGCATCATCAACATTTCTTCGGCCTCGTCCGGTCCGCCATTGTCCAAAGTGTTCACGTATAGCATCAGCAAAGCCGGCGTGAACAATTTGACGCAATATTTGGCGAGAGAATGGGCCAATGATGGAGTGCGAGTCAATGCTATTGCTCCAGGATTTTTCCCGGCGGAACAGAATCGCAAAATTTTAACCAAAGAGCGCGTGGCCGGTATTATGCGTCCTACGCCCATGCAGCGCTTTCGCGAATCCGCAGAGCTGGTCGGTCATCGCCCGGATCCCCGAGGAGGAGAAGAACCTCAAGGTCCTGGACGAGGCCTTCGAGCGGCTCGACACCGGCTACGGGCCCCGCATCCTC
>CAYPZM010000554.1:0-2955 GCA_964414825.1 uncultured Cytophagia bacterium
TGGTTGGGCCGTCGCAACCGGGTCGGATTTTGACCTATTGCACGGATACGCGACCCTGTGATGCCGTGCTGGAGCTGGCCGAGAATTGTGATGTTCTGATCCACGACGCCACCTTTTCCGATGCCTACGCCGATCGGGCCGAGCCCACATTTCACAGCACCTCTCGCCAGGCGGCAGAGATCGCCAAACAAGCACAGGCGCAAAAATTAGCCCTGTGGCATTTGAGCATTCGCGTGCACGGCGAAGAGGAACAAGCACTGCTCGAACAAGCTCGCAAGGTTTTCCCGCAAAGCTACCTGCCAAATGACCTGGACATCTGGGACCTTCCTCGGCGCCAGGTCCGCTAGTGTCCAACGGAATTTCAAAACTTCAAGTCGTTCTGGTGATGACGGTTGGCCTCTTGGCCATTTCCTCTTCTTCGGTCTTGACCAAACTTTGCGCTGCTCCGGCTTTTGCCATTGCCTTGTACCGCCTCGGCATCGCGTCTGTTTTTTATGTTGCTGTTGCCCGTGCCACCGGTGGTCCGTTGCGCAGTGTGTTCGATCGCGGGCAAATCCGCCTGGCTATGTTCGCCGGTCTTGCGTTGGCATTGCATTTTGCAACCTGGATTTCTTCACTGGATTACACCTCTGTGGCCAGCTCTGTTGTTTTGGTGGTGACGTCTCCAATTTGGGTCGCATTGGGTAGTTTTTTGTTTTTGAACGAAAAACCACAAAAGTTGATGTGGCTTGGTATTTTGATTACGTTTTCAGGCACGGTTATTATCAGCGGCACGGATTTTTCTCTGAGCCCGCAGCGTCTAACCGGAAATCTATTAGCCCTCTCGGGCGCCGTTTTCGCCGCTACTTATCTGCTCATCGGGCGAAAATTGCGTGCGCAGATCGATACCTTTCAATACGTTACCGTCGTTTACTCTACTGCCACACTTTTTACCATCGTATTCATTTTGTTTGCCGGAACTCCGGTGTGGGGATTTAGCAATATCACTTATATTTATCTGATCTCCATTGCCGTATTTCCGCAAATCATCGGACATACCAGTTTTAACTGGGCACTCAAATATTTTTCTGCAACGTCGGTCGCTATCGTTATTCTGGGGGAGCCGATTGGCGCCTCCATTTTAGCCTGGATTTTCTTGGGCGAACGTATCTCCACATTGCAGTTTGTGGGCGGCTTTGTCATTTTGATGGGAGTGATGCTAACGTTGCTGGTGGAATCGCGCGCTCAAAAACAAGAGGATATTGTATCTTCGGGAATTGAAATCTAGCTTGCAAAATGTAAATGCTACAAAGATGCTCCGCTAAACAAACTTTATACTATCAGTTTTTTGCATCTCAGACATGTAGCTAAACGCCGAGCGCGCAGAGATTCCGCAGAGGGGTTTTGCTTGTTACAAAATCGATGATAGCCGCGACGTTTCAGATCATGGAATAATACGAATGGTTTTATTTGGCTTACACTTAAGCATTCAGAAGTCAAGAGAGCCCGGCAATCTCCTTGTTTCCCTCTGCGCGTCTTTGCGACCTCGGCGGTCTCTGCGTTGATAAAATCGAATAAAAAAATGCATTTCAAATTTAAAGGATTGAATAGCATGCTCTTAGTATCTTTGGAGAGATTTGTTAGATTTTCATTATAAAGATTTTGGCATTTGCTCTGATCACGCTTGGCACGCTCCAAAAATGCCTTGGAATTTTGCGATTTTCTTCTAAATTTACTCGATTGAATTTTCAGGAGACACCATGAATTTACAAGACCTGCTCACAGCAGATGTCATAAAAATACCGCTCGAAAGTGAAGAAAAATATCAATTGATCGAAGAAATGGTCAACATGCTTCACGATTCCGGCCGGATCGCGAACCGCGATTTGGTTCTTAATGCGGTGTTCGAGCGGGAACGCGTCATGAGTACCGGCATGGGCGATGGCGTGGCCATTCCGCATGCCAAAACTGAAGGCGTCAAAGAGCTGATTGCCGCGTTCGGTATCACCAAACAGGAAATCGATTTTCAGGCCATTGATGGCAAACCGGTACGTATTGTGTTTTTGCTTGTGGGCCCTACGGACCAAACCGGGCCACATTTAAAAGCGTTGAGCCGTATTTCTCGTCTTATGCATCGTAAAGAGTTTCGAGATCGGCTGGCGTTATCGCGCAGTGCCGAAGAAGTGGTTGAGGCCATCACCAATGAAGAGCGAAAATATTTTGCGCTCTAATTTTTAGATGTGCTGAATGGATCGGGTCTCAAGGAGGCCCTTTTTTATTTAAAAACTTGGAGGTCCTATGGCGTTTTGCCCGAATTGTGGTTACGAGTATGTTGAGGGCGTGCAAGAATGCCCCGATTGCCAGGTGCCGCTGGTCGAGTCGCTGCCGGAGCAACCGGTAATCAAACACGAAGACCAGGAATATGTGGGATTGTATACGCTGCCTGGGCAAGTTTATGCGGAAATGGTCAAGGAAGCGTTGGAAAACGCTGGCATTTCGTGTTTTCTCAAGACCGATGTGATATCGAGCGGACTGGTCGTCAAGGGTGCTACGGCTCCTGGAAACGAATGCCAGCTTTTCGTACAAGCCAAAGATAAAAAACGCGCTGAAGAAATTTTGCATGGAATGATGGATCACATTTGACGGATAGGCTATGAATTACAAATCTCTCACCGGCGTTCGCGATGTTCTACCCGACGAACAGCCGTATTGGCGCCATATTGAAAAAAAAATTCAAGAAATTACCACCCTGTATGGATATAACCGAGTGGATCCGCCCATTTTGGAAGAGACCTCACTGTTTATTCGAGGCGTTGGCGATACCACAGATATTGTTGAAAAGGAAATGTACACCTTTCAGGACAAGGGCGAAAACCTCGTCACCATGCGTCCTGAATTTACCGCCGGATTTATGCGCCTCTATTTGGAAAACGGCATGCACAAGCTGCCCAAGCCGGTGAAATTGGTTTCCTTCGG
>CAYPZM010000555.1:0-2938 GCA_964414825.1 uncultured Cytophagia bacterium
GCAGTAAAAACCCGATTGCTGGCGCACCCGCGGGTGCAGGCGGTGGCGCTAAAAGACTGTCTCCCCTATTCCATCAACAACAACACCACCGGGGTGATGTGGAAAAAAGACGGCGAGATACAAAACATTAACAAGCAACCGATCGGCATGGAAACGACGCGCATCGATTATCAATATTTTAATCTGATGGATGTGCCGTTTGTGGCGGGACGCAATTTCTCGCAAGAATTCAGCACGGATACGGAAAATTACATCATCAACGAACGGGCGGCGCGGCTCATGGGACTCGAAAATCCCGTCGGCGCCGAATTTGCGCTATACGGCCGCTGGGGGCGCATCGTCGGCGTCATCCGCGACACCTATTTCAAATCGCTGCACCAAACCGTCAATCCGCAGGTTTTTCATCTTTATACGGATTTGCAAGAGCAGAGCTATTTCAGCACCTTGTTTATTAAATTGAGAGGTGGTGACGTTACCGGGTTTTTGGCGGATTTCCGCGAAATATGGCAGGCCTTTAATCCGGGCATTCCCTTTGAATATCATTTTCTCGATCAGGATTATCAAACGCTGTATGAAAAAGATGGCCGCACTGCGCAGTTGATTTCCACCTTTACCATTTTGGCCATCGTCATCGCCGGGCTTGGACTCTTTGGCCAGTCCCGCATTATGGCCCAGGCGCGCACCAAGGAAATCGGCATCCGCAAAGTCAACGGCGCGGACTCGCTGCAAATTTTAGCGCTTCTGAACACCGAGTTTCTCAAATGGATCGTTTTCGCCTTTGCACTCGCCTGTCCCCTGGCCTGGTACGCCATGACCCACTGGCTGCGCAATTTCGCCTACCAGACCGAATTGAGCTGGTGGCTGTTCGCAACAGGCGGCTTGCTGGCGTTAACCATTGCGCTGCTGACGGTCAGTTTTCAAGCAGTGAAGGCGGCGGTGGCAAATCCGGTGGAGAGTTTGCGGTATGAATAAGTTCAGCGATCATTGACTATTGATTACAGTGTCAAGGTCTATTAATATCAAGTTGTCTTTTTTCAATCGTAATATATCTTTATTAAATCCGGATTTAGAAACGATCATATAAACAGGATTTTCAACCGTTGTCATTTTCTGAATGAGGTGATCATAGACACGTTTGGAACACGGAGAATCCGACCATTTGATTTCGCCTATCATGGTTTGGCCGGTGGTCGTTTCGCCCAAAAAATCGATTTCTCTATTGGCATCCCAATAGCGACCAATTTTTTCAAATTCGACATCGATTTGAAAATAATCGTTTTTTAACAACTGAATAATCAAAGGTTCAACGGTACGAGACACGTAATAATTAAAATGTGGCCGAACAAAATCATTCATGACCCGCTCGGTTTCGTAGGCTTCAAGATAGGTTAAATTGGGAAACACAAAGGTAAACCAAAAATTGATAAAATTGTCATGTATAAAATACAATCCCTTTCTGGATTTTTCCGGATGTATTTCAGTGATTGGTGTATCGCGGCGAATTAATAATAGTTTCTCCAATGTGGACAAATACTTTACCAGGTTGGATTTATCAAAACCTGTTTTTGAGGATATTTCCCCGAACTTGTGCGCACCAAGGGCAATCGCTTTTAAAATGGGGAAATAACTTTTGGGTGAAGTAAACTCCTGACGCAATAGAAAATCGACTTCTTGATACAAAACTTCACCCTTGTTTAGAATTTTCTCCTCAATGGCCGTAAACAGATTTTCATGACGACCGAGCAATTGATTGTAATAAGGCGTTCCCCCGGTAACGCAATAGGCTTCCAGAAGTGGAACGAGATTGTCAAACTGAAAAAAAGAATTTGACGCAAGGATATCGAATGGTTCCAAAAGCCATTGTCCGGTTCGCCTTCCATACAGAGGCGCGCGATATTCGAGAGTTTCCTTTTCCATCATTGAAATGGCCGAACCGCTAATGATCAAACAGACATTTGGGTTCTGCCCGAGATGCAGATCCCAATACTTTTGAAAGACTGTAGAAATTGACGGTTCGGATAAAACCAGATAAGAATATTCATCAATGACAACAACGGTACGTTGGGTTGTTTTCTCCTGTATGTATAGAAAAAAGTCGTCCCAGCTTTGCAGGGGCGCCAGTTTCAGGCGTTCATCAGCGTAATAGGTTGCAAGGGTATGAGAAAACTCGGTTAGATTATTTTTTGAAGTGCTGGTTGTGGCCAACAAAAAGATGCCGTTTTTGCGCATGCAAAATTCTCGTAAAAGAAAGGTTTTACCCACGCGGCGTCTGCCCCAAAACACAAGTAGTTCCGAGTGGTTTGAATGAAACTTGGATTCGAGAAATTTGAGTTCACTTTGACGATTATAAAAATCCATTATAGGTTTCCCCATTATTATAATCTGATTACCTACAATTTAATATTATATAACATGGTAGTCAACTATAATTATTCAATTTTACTGCAAACTCGGAGACAGCAATGATCAAACTCGTCAACCTCGAAAAATATTACGCTAACAAATTTATCAAAACATTTGTGCTGCGCGATATCACCTTGGATATTCAGCAGGGCGATTTCCTCACCATTATGGGACCGTCCGGCGCCGGCAAGTCCACCCTGCTGCATATTCTGGGCATGCTGGATGACATGTCCGGCGGCGAATATTATTTTATGGATGAACCGGTGCACAAGCTCAAGGAAAAACAGCGCACGCAATTGCATCACCAGAACATCGGCTTTGTGTTCCAGCAGTATCATCTCATCGACGATTTAACCGTTTACGAAAATCTGGAAACGCCGCTGCTGTACAAAAAAGTCAAAACCTCCGAGCGCAAAAGCATGGTGGCGGATATGCTCGATCGGTTCAACATTGTAGCAAAAAAGGACCTGTTCCCCAGCCAGCTTTCCGGCGGACAGCAACAGCTCGTTGCCATTGCGCGGGCGCTCATCATTCA
>CAYPZM010000556.1:0-2931 GCA_964414825.1 uncultured Cytophagia bacterium
AACCCCGGTGGAAACCGGCCCCTGTAAAAATTTCGACATTAGCCCGCGAAAACGGGATGATGACTTTGCCTTTCGGTTCATCGGGTATATTGAGGTTCCGGAAACCGGCAACTATACGTTCTATACCGCATCGGATGACGGCAGCAACTTGTACATCGGCGACGCCAAAGTCGTCAACAATGACGGCGCGCACGGGGTTGAGGAAAAATCCGGCGGCATTCCGCTTAAAGCCGGGGTACACGCCATTACCGTTACTTTTTTTGAAGCCGGCGGCGGTGAAGATTTAATCGTCTCCTACGAAGGCCCGGGCATTGAAAAACAGGAAATCCCCGACAATGTTTTGTTCGTCAACAAGGTATTGGCGCAGGTGCAAGAACCGATTCGCGTGCCGCAACAGTTTGCGCTGTATCCCAACACGCCCAATCCGTTCAATCCCAGGACTCGAATTCATTTTGATATGCCCAAAAGCGCCGAGGTTACGTTGAGCATTTACAATATTCTCGGCCAACGGGTGCGGTTGCTGCTCGATGAAACCCGCCATGCCGGACACTATACCCTCACCTGGGACGGCTTGAACGATACCGGCGCTCACGTCACCAGCGGCGTTTATTTTTTGGTGATGCACAGCGGTGATTTTGTTTCGACTCGAAAAATGGCTTTGATGCGTTAACTCCATACTGCCAATATCATAAACGTTTTACCAGGGTTTCCATCTCTGGACGCCAAGTTGAGTCGGGTTTCAAGCCCGTATTTGCACATTAAGATTCAAACTGAGGAGCGGGTTGGCGCAATAGTTCGGAAATCGCTTGCAGCAATTCCGTCTTGCCTGCACCGGTAGCAGCAGAAAAGGGCAAAATGCTTTCTACGCCAAAGGGCTGCAGCCTATTGGCGTTTTTGCCCAGTTGGGTGTTCAACTTGTTTTTTGAAAGTTTGTCGGATTTGGTGCCGACAACAAGTTGGGGAATATTGTTCAGCGCCAGCCATTCCACCAACTGAAGATCGGTATCTTGAATATCGTGGCGAATGTCGGTCAAAACAATCACGCCGCGCAACTGTTGGGAACGCACCAAATAGCCATCAATCAGGCGCTGCCATTTCATTTGCATGCCACGCGGCACTTTGGCATAGCCGTAGCCCGGCAAATCTACAAAATGGTATTTTTCATTCACCAAAAAAAAGTTCAACAAACGCGTTTTACCTGGGGTAGAACTCACCAAGGCCATTTTTTTGCGGTTGAATAGCGCATTCAACAAACTCGATTTGCCAACATTGGAGCGGCCGGCAAATGCCACTTGGGGATAGGGCTCTTTTGGCAATTGGCTCAACTTTGCTACGCTTTTTACAAATTCTACGGATTTAATTTTCATGCTCGTAATTTCAATTTTATTTCAGAGTAAAACATTAACCACCGATAGGTATGGATTAAACTCGGATTACTCGGCTATGATTACACCGGCTTTTTATCCGGTTGGAAAGGTGAAACCAGGGCGTTCGACCGATTGGCCTCTTTCTGCTCTCGAACAAATGTCCTAGATTATTGCCCGTCCGGGATAAATATCCCGAATATAGAACTCTCAAGTTCCTGTTTGTACAAAAAAAAATCTTCTATCTCTAACGAAATAGAAGATTTTTGATTTAGCTTTTATCGACATCAGGCCGCTTCATCTTCCTGAAAGGATTGATCTTCATCCATGGACAGCGGCTCGCGTTTTTTGTAAACCGGTTGTTTGTTATTCAAAATTACATCTTTGGTGATGCGGCACGATGCAATATCTTTGCGCGAGGGCAATGAATACATAATATCCATCATTACATTTTCCATAACCGAGCGTAATCCGCGTGCACCGGTTTTGCGTTTTTGCGCAATTTTGATAATTTCCTTGAGCGCCGCTTTATCAAACTCCAGTTCGACCTGATCCATCTCAAACAAGCGCTTGTACTGTTTGGTAAGCGCATTTTTGGGCGATGTGAGGATTTGGTACAAGGCGTCTTCATCCAAAGAGGTCAAGGTAGAAAGGATGGGCAAACGTCCAATCATTTCAGGAATGAGGCCATAGTGCAACAAATCTTCGGGTTCAACATGTTGGATTATGTCTTCATCCAAGCGTTGGTTTTGCTCCACATCCGCACCAAAACCAACGCCTTTTTTGCCGATGCGCGAGGCCACAACTTTTTCCAATCCATCAAACGCACCACCGCATAGAAATAAAATATTTTTTGTATTCAGGTTGATGAAATCCATTTCCGGATGTTTGCGTCCGCCTTTTGGAGGCACCGCGGCAATGGTTCCTTCGAGCATTTTCAGTAGGGCTTGCTGCACGCCTTCGCCCGACACATCGCGCGTAATGGAAGGGTTGCCGCTTTTTTTGGCAATTTTGTCAATTTCATCGATATAGACAATGCCGCGTTCGGCGCGTTGCACATTATAATCCGCTGCCTGCAAAAGTCGAACGAGAATATTTTCCACATCCTCGCCCACATAACCCGCTTCGGTGAGGGTCGTGGCATCGGCAATAGTAAAGGGAACCTGGAGAAAACGCGCCAGGGTCTGGGCGATGAGCGTCTTTCCTGTACCGGTTGGTCCAATGAGCAGAACATTGCTTTTTTCCAACAACACGTCATCTTTTTCATTCACCTTGCTGTCGATGCGCTTGTAATGATTGTATACGGCAACAGCAATGGTTTTTTTGGCACGTTCCTGCCCAATAACGTAATAGTCCAACTCGGATTTAATGTCTCCGGGTGTCGGAATTTCGCCCTTGAAAGTAAACGGTTTTTTCGCGCGTTCTCGGGAGATCACCTTGTTGGCGATGGCAACACACTCGTTGCAAATGCTTACGTCCGGACCCGTGACAATGGTGTCAACTTGACTGGAGTTTTTCCCGCAAAAGGAACAAATGGCGAACCTGTTGTGCTCATGCCCTGTTTTTG
>CAYPZM010000557.1:0-2927 GCA_964414825.1 uncultured Cytophagia bacterium
AAGAGCTTTCGCACTTTGGTCGTATTGCCGACTGGAAGTTTAAGATTATGGCCAAAGAGCTGAATAATATGCCGCGCGGCCCGCACCGTCCTCCTTTTCAAATTCCTGCGGAGCTGGCCGGAGCCTGGAAATTGCACAAGGTTGAAGATATTTAAGGAGTCCCTTTGGCAGCTCAAATGGATGTCACAACGCTTCGAAACAAAACCTGGTCAACCCAAAATGTTCACAATCAATACAGCGATGCCAATGCGCATTCGGATTTGTACCGATTTATCAACATGTGGAGTGACATGGGGATGTATCTCAACGTCGGATACACTCGCACCTGGCAGCGGCACAATACCACAAAAAACCATCTTCGTCTCATCGATCGGCTGGCGGATGGGCTGTTGAACATCCGTCCCTCCTGTCACCAAAACGATAATCTCCTAGTCGATATTGCTTCCGGTCGCGGCGGCGCTGCGATTCGCGCACAACAAAAATATGACTTGAATGTAGTCGGCATTGATTTCACCGAGTTTAATGCACGCCAAGCCGATAAAAATGCGCGAGCGTTACATGTTTGGCCAAAAGTTCGGTTTTCCATGGGAGATGCCCATGTTCTGCCTTTGAAAAGTCAATCGGTATCCTTGGCTTGGTCTATTGAATCACCAGCGCACTTTGACGACAAGAAACAATTTTTAGGTGAAGTATCTCGCGTTCTCAAACCCGGCGGCGTTTTTGTTTTGACCGACTTGCTGGTTGTTGAACCCGTTGCCACGGCTTCGCCCGAACATGAAAAAATCTATCACGATTTCCTGGACGTTTGGGACGTGCCTTATCTGGAAACCTATGCCAGTTATGTCCGAGCATTTGAATCCATCGGCCTTCAAGTCCTGCGCTCGGAAATCGCCACCAAATTTAATCTCGACATTTATAAACGCTACTGCCGCTGGTTTTTATGGATATCCAGCATACAACCGCTTTACGCGTCTTATAAAAACTACATTCGCACCAAAGTCAACGCCAACCTGGATAACATTCGTGAACACTCGCTGCTCTCGTATCGCGCCCTCAATTTGGGAATGATTGATTATGGGTTGTTTTGGGTGAAAAAGGCATGAGCGATTTCGGTTTGTCTTCGCTCGAACTGCTTCTTTGGAAGAAAGGAGTAGGGATAAGGGAGCAAACAGAAGACGGGAAGCTGGAGGCCGTTAGAAATCTCTAGTCCTGTAAATATCGAATCCAATATCCTTTGTGAAGGGGTTTTCGGGCGGAAGGTAGAGCCGGCCAAGAATTAGCTCCGCAGCAGAAAATTGATTCTTATCGCAACGCTTCTAACACTTTATCCACATAGGCCACTTCCGGCAACGCACCTTCGAAAAATGTATCCTCGTTAATGACCACGCGCGGCACGCCCATAACGCCGTACTTGTTGGCCAGATGCGGAAATTCAGTGGCTTCAACCATATCGGCTGTAATTAATGGGCTGGCGTGTGCCAAGGCAAAACCGGTAACCACGGCTGACGGACAGCGGGGACAGGTGGGTGTCACAAACACTTGGATATGTACTTTTTTATCGATGCGTTTCAGTTTTTCCAAAATGGATTTGGACAGCGGTGATATGTCCCGCGATACCATCTCAATGCTCTCCAGCAACGAAGCAAACTCGTATCCGCTTGGGATGCCATAATAGCGAATTCCTATATCCTCATCTGACATGATCACGGTTGCCGGAATTTTATCGATATAAAAATCTTTGGCTTTATCGCTTTCGAGTTGAAAATTGTACACTTCGAGCGTAATCTTGTCGCTTAGCTCCGCAACCTCCTCCAATAACATGCGAGTTTCGCGACAAAACTGGCACTCGATCTCTTGAGTAAAATTGATGATCCGGACCGGCTTTTCAAGCTTTATAAACCGCTTGCGAATGTTTTGCGCATCTTTTTCTTTTAAAAACCCCACGGTTGCCTCTAGATTTTTTTGGTTTCATTTTTTCAATTCACAACAATTTGCCACTACTCACATAGCAATTAATTTTGTACGGTTAGATGAAAATACTCGTTTCTGGATTCAATATTCTATTTCAATTAGGCGTTTACTTCTTCCACATCGTACCCGGAATTTTCAATAGCGGATGCGATGCTGGAAAGTGATGCAATTTCTTTATGCTGAATGCTCACTTTTTTGGTCTTTAAATCAATGACCACATTTTCCACGCCAGGGACGTTTTGCGCGGCATTTTTAACGTGATTGACGCAATTATTGCACGTCATATTGGGAACAGTTAAAATGGATTGCATATCAGACTCCACAACAGGTTCAGAAGATTTTTTGGATAAACGATTTATAATCCACGGAACGATCAGCAGACCCATCAATATTATGGCTGAGGCCCATTCCAGCCAAACGGGCAACAGTTGATGCCCCATGTGCTCGTGAAACGAAACGCCGAGACCCAGGCGAAGCCACAGTGCATCCAACAACACGCCCATGCCGACCGCGCTGAGAATAAGCGTGACCAGGTAAACGATTGTGGACTTTTTGCCGAGAAATCTGGAAATCACCGTAATGGTCACCGAGTTGGTTGCCGGCCCGGCCAGCAGAAACACAAATGCCGCCCCGGGGTTTAGACCTTTGAGCATGAGGGCGGCGGCAATCGGAATCGAGCCGGTGGCGCACACATAAATGGGCACGGAAATGACCACCATCAACAGGATGGTTACGAGTCCGGGTGGCATCGTTTCACCAAAAAAATTCTCCGGCAACACATACGTGATCAAGCCTCCGATGAAAATGCCCAGCACCAGCCATTTGCCGATTTCGGATATCAGCTCAATAAATCCGTGGTGCAACACTCGGCCGCCCCGCTGCCAGATGGAGAGGTGTGACACATCCCTGCTTTCCGTATCCAGCTCTTCCGGATGTTCTTCCTTCAATTTGAGGAT
>CAYPZM010000558.1:0-2909 GCA_964414825.1 uncultured Cytophagia bacterium
CTCGAGCAAATCCTGGAGCAGATGCAGAAAAAGGGAGGATTGCTTTCCGCTTATAAAAATGGCGTGCGCCAGTACTGCCTGGTGCCACTCATTGTCGGTATGTACGAGCTGCAACTCAACCGTCTCTCGCCCAAGTTCCTCAATTCGTTTAAAGCATATACCAATACCCTCACCTTTAGCCTGGAATTCCTCAACACCAAACGCTCGCAAATGCGCACCATCCCGGTGGAAAAAAGTATTCGCATTCGCCACCACGTTCTGCCCTATGACCACATCGATCGGCTCATTCAAAAGGCCGAACCGCCCTTTGTCATTATGGAATGCCTCTGTCGCAAAAAGAAAGAAATGGAAGGTTTTGAATGCAGCGTGACCCAACGAAACGAAACCTGCATGGCGATTGGAGATATGGGACAATCGGCGTTGAAAAGCGGGATCGGTCGGGAAATCAGCCGGGCCGAGGCCGCGACGATCCTTGAGCAGAATCAGAAAGAGGGGTTGGTGCTGCAGCCGTCCAATACCGAACAGGTCGAATTTATTTGCTCCTGTTGCGGCTGCTGTTGCGGGATGTTGGGAATGCAAAAGCACTTGCCCGAGCCGCTAAAATTTTGGGAGTCCAACTACTATGCGTCTGTGGATGCCGCAGCCTGCACCGGTTGCGGACGTTGCGAGACCCGATGCCAGGTCGGGGCCATTCATGTGCACGACTCCCAAAAGACGGCAATTGTAGATTTAAAACGTTGTCTCGGATGCGGTGTTTGTGTAGTGGGGTGCCACAAAAACGCTATTACGCTGGCCAAAAAAGAAAAATCAACCCGTCCGCCGAAAACCATGCAAGCGTTGTACGATGATATCCATGCAGGCCGAGGCGGAATGCTGAAAAAAATCGAGTTGGCGGGCAGCATCATTGTTGACGCGGTTCGAACCCGGCAGAGACATTTGCTGAAATAATAACAAATTGGGGACTGTTTAATCTCTCCAATGTCCATCCTTGCGGCGCATTGGCTCGAAAACCGAACAAATCCGCACTGACCGATGCGAGGTACAGCATGGCGCATGATACGATCTATTCCGTAAAAATCTCAATTTTCACAATCCTTTTAATGGTCACATGGGTTTCGGCCCAAGAACCGGAACGTGATCCCCTTTTTGGCAATTATCGTCTCGGTTCCGCCGCAGAAATCATGTTGATGCACAGCGTTTTTGAGGCGAATGACGGCATTCATTTTAAATCCTACAACTATCTCAATCTCAACAATCCCGAGCTGCAGAATCAGGTGCAGCCGGGCGAGTCGTCTCTCGAATCCGGCGCTACCGGGATTGCGGGCGACAAACGCTCGGGGCGAATTCATATAAGAAAAGATTCAGATCAGCCTTTGATCCCCATCTCCTGCATCGCCTTTAAATTTCGATCAATCAACTCAATTCGCTGTTGTACGCAGGCGTAGGAGCGGCCGGGGTCTTCCGGGGTGTTCATACAGTAATCGACCAGCGTGTCAATATCCGAGGTGGCGACATGCTGGCGGGTATCGGAGGAGCCGTAATACATAAACACCTCCTTGCCGCGTTGCACCCAACCGTTGGCAAACACGACGTTGGAAACATCGCCGATGCGTTCTTGTCCTTCCGGAGCGAGGAAAAATCCGCCGGGTTGATGCGTCTGTTTCCACGGTTGTTCCAAGTCGGTCATGAACATGTAGAGCACGTACCGCAATCCCGCGGCGCAGGCGCGAACCCCGTGCGCCAAGTGCAGCCAACCGTGCTCGGTTTTGAGAGGTGCCGGGCCCTGGCCGTTTTTGACTTCTTTGATGGTGTGATACTGCCGGTCATCTACAATAATTTCTTCTTTTGCTACTGCCGGATTGATATCCTGCGTCAGCGTCCACCCAATGCCGCCGCCGGAGCCGGCCTCGATAAAGCCTTCCTGGGGACGCGTGTACCAGGCGTATTTGCCATCAACAAATTCCGGGTGCAGCACGAGATTGCGCTGCTGAGGTGAGGTGGACTTGAAATCCGGCAAGCGTTCCCAGGTTTTCAAATCTTTGGTACGGGCAATGCCGCCTTGGGCCACGGCTGAGGAGAGGTCGCCGCGCGGCGCACCCGGGTCTTTGCGCTCGGTGCAAAAGATGCCGTAAATCCAGCCGTCTTCGTGTTTCGTCAAACGCATATCGTACACATTCATATCCGGGTCGTCAGTTTCGGGCATCACAATCGGATAGTCCCAAAACTTAAAAGTATCCACGCCGTTTTCGCTTTCGGCTACTGCAAAAAACGATTTACGATCCCAGCCTTCAACACGGCCAACCAGCAAAATTTTGCCATCCAGCTCAATGGCGCCCGAGTTAAACACGCAATTAACGCCCAGGCGTTGCAACAAGCGCGGATTCGTCTCATGGTTTAAGTCAAAGCGCCAGTGTACGGGCGCATGCGCGGCTTCCAAAACCGGATATTGGTATCGCGAATATAATCCATGCTGCAAGTCTTCTTTCACATTGGGGCGTTGGACAAAGGTTTTATGCTGTTTGTACAGTTCTTTTACTTTTGCTTCGAACGTGGTTTTATCCATGTTCACTCCTCAGACTCTAATGTTGATTCGATTTTCGGAATTCGAGTTAAAATTTCCATGCAGGCACGGCAATTGTGGTAGGGACTTTTCCACTCCGAGACCTTTGGCAAATCCATGCTGGGTTTGTGATCCTTTGTCACGCTCCAAAACCATTCCCCATCTTTTTTATCAACAATGTATTTCTCGATAAACTCCCAGGTTTTGACAGCCGCATTCAGATATTGCTCTTCATGAGTGAGCTGATAGGCGTTTAAAAACCCGACCACGCCTTCCGCCTGGGGCCACCAATGTTTGTCGCTGTCCAAAATGCCGCTGGGTTCGCCTTCGTAAAAAATGCCGCCGTCTT
>CAYPZM010000559.1:0-2908 GCA_964414825.1 uncultured Cytophagia bacterium
AAATGTTGAACATTCTGTTGGCTTTGATTTTAACTCTGACGTTGAGCTGCAACCGCGGCGCCGATGATCGCATCACCATCTGTTTTGGCTTTCAAGATTTGGAAACCGAATTTTGGGTGGCGGCGCATCAAGCCATCACCGAAACGCTGACCGAGCGCGGCGTCAAAGTCATTGAGCGCAATGCCAGCCAGGATGCCAATCGCCAACTCGAGCAAATTCGCGATGCCATTGCGCAGCAAGTAGACGGCATCATAATCATTCCGCAGGACGGCCAAAGCGCCAACACCATCATCGGCGAGGCCAACGAAGCCGGAATCCCGATTGCCGTGTTCAACCGGCCGCCGGCCGACAGCAGTCGCGACGCCATTGTGATTGTGGCGGACAATGAGATCATCGCCGAACAGGCCGTTGACTTTATGGTGTCCGAAGCGGCCAAACGGGGACACAAATCTACCCCGTGTATTGTTGTGGGCGATTTGGGCGATCCGAACGCCGTACAACGCAAAAATGGTTTTTACAACGCCATTCAAAAACGACCTGATTTATTTAACGAGGTTTTCGAAGTGCCGTCGAAATGGGACGCCAACACCACCCTGGCCAATTTTGAGGCGGCTTTGCAATCGCATCCGGAAATCGATTTTGTGTTTACCTCATCAGATTTTCTCTATCCGCAAATTCGTTCGGTGCTCGAGCCGCTGGGCAAGTGGGTGCCGCGTGACAACCCGAATCATGTTATTATGGGCGGCCTTGACGGCGACCCATTCGCCTGCAAAAAAATGCACGAGGGTATTGTCGATGCCACCGGTGTGCAGGATCTGTTTTTTGAGGCCAACGCTGTGATGGACGAGCTTTTAGCTGCCATCGAGGCTGGCGAAACACGTCCGAAAAAATGGATCCGCGATTCTGGTTTCGCTCTCACCCAGGCGAATCTTGAAGAAAATGCGGACGACATGTGGGGCTGCGTGCTCCTGAATCAGCAATAACCAACCCTGACAGGGTTGACGTATAAAACTGTCGAAAAAGTATGACTTGTGCAGCAGGATGTTATAGATTCAAGGAAAAGTTCTCGTTGCCCCGCTCTGCGTCCAGTGATTTTTGCATTCCGGACGCGGAGCGTCCTGCCCTGCATTCCGCCGCTCCTGCGGCGGAACGAGAATTAGATAAACCACAACCCATTAGGAGCACATGAACACCATAACCAAACTGGCCCGTACGCTGTTTTTTTCTGAACATTTTATCCTCTACCTCAGCCTGGTCTATTTTATTATTCTGTGGCTGTTTTTGCCGTACGTTGCCAATGCGCGCAACCTGTCCAACATGGCCTCCAACATGTGGCCGCTGTTGGCTCTGGCCATCGGACAGATGTTTGTGCTCATCATCGGCGGCATTGATTTGTCACAAACATCCATCATGGCCGTAGTCAGCGTACTTGGTGCCGCGGTCATGAGCTCTCAAGTCGATCCGGTGTTGTTTGAAAAAAGCCCGCTCTGGAGCCTGTGGTTGTCGCAGGAGGGAGGCTGGCTTGGCGGACATCCGGCGGCCACTCCCATTGCCATCCTGCTAATGCTGATGGTCGGCATGGGCATCGGTCTGATTAATGGCATTTCCGTAGCTCGTTTTAATATGCCACCGTTTATGGTGACGTTGATCTCCATGATGTTTTTTAGCGGTCTGGCCATTTATTTGACAGCTTCGGAAAACATCACGCATTTGCCGGAGGGGTTCATCACCATCGGCAAGAGCGGGCTCGGCTGGCTGTCCTTTGCATTTTTGATTGTTTTGGTTCTGGCTGTTTCAGCTCATCTTCTTTTGACGCGAACTGTTTTAGGACGCTGGTTTTATGCGGTTGGCATCAACATCAAGGCCTCCATCGTGTCCGGTGTGCCTACGCAGCGTGTCACCATTCTCGCCTACGTGTTCAGCGGCTTTTGCGCTGCGGTGGGTTCTATTTTGTATTCGGCGCGACTCGAAGGTGGTCGCCCGACTCTGGGCCAGGACTTGCTGTTGGACATCATTGGCGCCGCGGTCATTGGCGGCATTAGCCTGTTTGGCGGCAAGGGTAAAGTCATTTGGGCGCTATACGGCGTGCTGTTTTTTGTGCTGCTGTCCAATTCGCTCAATATGATGAACCTGTCCTTTTTCACCATCAACATTGTCAAAGGCAGCGTCATTTTGCTGGCCGCCTTTTTGGATGTGATTCGCGTGCGTTTGGCGGCGCGAGGAGGCGCTTTTTGAATCCGATTGTTTCTTTCGAACATATATCAAAATCCTTTTACGGTATTTCCGTACTCACCGATATTTCTTTTGATATTTTGCCGAACGAAACCATCGGTTTGATTGGCGAAAACGGCGCCGGAAAATCCACGTTGATGAACATTTTGGGCGGCAATGTGCGACCCGATGCCGGTCAAATGCGCTTGCGAGAAAAGCCCTATGCGCCGGAGCGTTCCTCGGATGCGACCAGTGCCGGAATCGCGTTTATTCACCAGGAATTAAACTTGTTTTCCAATTTGTCCGTGGCGGATAATCTGTTTATCGAAAGCTTTCCCAGGCGCGGCGTGTTTATCAACCAAAAAGAAAAGCGGGAGAAAACGCAGCAGTTGCTCGAAACGCTCAAGTTGGATGTCTTGCCAAAGGATTTAATTGAAAAATTACAGCCCGGCGAGCGGCAAATGGTCGAAATTGCCAAAGCGTTAAGCGTCGGTGCCGACATCATTATTTTTGATGAACCCACCACGTCTCTAACCAATCGCGAGACCGAGCGGTTGTTCGATTTGTTGCAACGACTCAAATCCGATGGCAAAACCATCATTTACATTTCACATATTTTAAAGGACGTGCAAGCGCTGTGCGACCGCATTGTCGTGCTTCGAGATGGCAAACGGGTCGATTCCGGTTCCACCAGCGA
>CAYPZM010000560.1:0-2906 GCA_964414825.1 uncultured Cytophagia bacterium
CTGCCATACGGGATCCACAAAGCCGTCGAGGCGAATGACCTGATCGGTTTTATAAAGACAAATGCTATCCTTTGTAAACGCAGCAGAAGTCGTGATACATCCACACAACACCATTGTAAATAGACGAACGATCATGGCGGTATCTCCCAAACAGGGGTAGGATTTTGTAGAATTTAGAAGAGATGGAACATGTACGGAGAATAGCAAACAGAGGTTTCAGAACGTGCGGCGATTTGATTATGATTCAAAGCTAAACCGATGCCATTGAATTGCAATGGCATCGATCCATTGGCAGGATTTTAATTTCGATTTTTATTCTATTTATAGCGAATCGAGCTGCAAGACGCCAAATACCCGATCCACCTGTTTAAGCGCGAACAACAGCTCGTCTCGACTCTGCTTCGACAAACCAGCGGATTGATGCACATGCACGGCGCGGAGCAACACATCGGCCACGGCATCAAACGCTGCGGCATAATCGAGATTATCATCCATATGCTGTTCAAAACTCTGAAGCAGCTCTTTGTCCAACCCTTGCTCTTTTGAAGAAACATTATCAGAACTATTCTTTAACGAGTCCACAAGACGCATAACCCGATCCAAATGCCCGGCACGTTCCTCAACGCAGGGCATACACAAATCAAGAGTATCGCGATACGGCCCATACAAGAGAAAAAAGCGTACATGGCGCGCTTCAAACCCTTTTTGCAATAGATCGTCTACAAAAGTCACATTGCCTTTGGATTTTGACATTTTTTCTCCATCCACAAGCAGCTCGCCGCCATGCAGCCACCATGGACAAAATGTTTTGCCCGAGGCCCCTTCCATAATGGCCAGCGTATAATCGTGGTGACGATAGAGATTGTCAAACCCCCCGGTGTGGATATCGATCTCAAAACCCAAATATTTGGAGATCATGGCCGCATCCTGAATATTCCAGGATGGCCGGCCCTGGCCGAGCTCGGTTTCCCACCACACGTCGCCATCTTCTTCTTCGCGTCTGTGCCAAAGTATAAAATCGCCCAAGTTCCAACGGTGGCCGGGATAGGTATCCTGGTGAAAGCGCACTTTTTTATCCGGCCACTGGCTCATGTCGAGACCGTAAATGCGGCCAAAACCTTTGTAGGTAAGGGGATCAAAATAGACTTCGTCCTCGTACCAATACGCGTGGCCGTTATCAAGCAGCCGCTTGATGAGATCAACAGCCGAATCCACACTGGTGGTCGCACGAGGAATCTCAGTTGGCAGTTTAATGTTGAGCAACTCGCATTCCTTAAAGAACGCCTCTTCCACGGGAAAACGCAGCTCCTCAAGGGTTACTCCTTTTTCTTTAGCTTCGCCGATGGCCTTGTCTTCAACATCGGTAAAATTGATGACGCGCTGCACGTTATAGTCCAGGTGCTCCAAATACTTTTGTAGAACATCTTCATATAGATAGGTTCGGTAATTCCCCAAATGCTGCTTGCGATACACGCTTGGGCCGCAAGTAAACAATTTCACGCGTCCCTCCTGCCTCGGTTTGAATATCTGTTTTTTATCCGTGAGCGTGTTGTACAGTTTCAGGTCACTCATTCGTGGTCTCCGGTTGATTCAGTAAAATTCGGGGCTATATTTGTTTAGAATAACAATTACTTGGGCTCGGCTCTATCCTTATGATAAAAATTTCTATAAGGAAATATCAAAAGCAAATTCGCAAAAGGCAATACAACACTAAGGAACGCAAATGGCACACGAACGATGTTTATTTTCATACTATTTCTATTTATTCGCTGTATTCGTGCCGATAAACGAAACCACCTCAAATCCTTCGGCAGCCAGTTTTAAGGTATACAGTTCAGAAAATCCCTCTTCCAACCTCGGTGGCTCTAGACGCCGAAAGGCACCGACGACACCCTTTTTCGGAATCGGCTGCTCGCGTTGCGCGTTGCGTTGCAAGGCGGCTTTAAGCGTGGTTTCAAAATAGTAGCCAATGCAACCCACGCTCCTTTTTTCAAGCAAGTGCAAATAACGTTGGCGATCCTTGCGGGTTAGATTGGTATTGTCGATCACAAACGGCTGTTGAATGTCAAGACAGCATTCGATTAATCGGCGCTCCCGATGCCGGGTTTTCAGCATATCCAAATTGATACGAATGTGCGAATCAACATACCGCGATTTGTAAAACGTGGATTTTCCGGAGGCTTGAATGCCGATGAATAGAATGACGTTCATAATTCTCCTGTTCATGTTCGGAGAAATAACCCGCCTCGCGATTAATTTTATTCCATTTGTCTTTAAAATCCTTGGCACGTCGATTAGAATAATTTATCCTCCAACACTGTTCTCCGCATAAAAGACTCTGTTTGAATAAAATTCGGATATAATTCTAAGGCAATCGCTTGAAAAACAGGAACAAATTATGAACACAACAGAAACGATGAATATAGGCACAAAAGAACGCAAAATGCGGCGAGCATTGGGAATTGTTTTTCTCTTTATCTCACTTGGCGTGGGGATAATATTCGTCCTGAACCGAATAAACCCGTTGTGGGCGTTGATCTTGTTGCCGTTTTATTATCAGGGCGTGCGGTTTATTCTCGATTATCGCACCGGCACCTGTCCCTTAAAAGCAGAGCTGGGGCAATATAAGCTGGATGCAAAATTTTCGATTCTGGGTGAAAAATTCCAGGATAGCAATTTGGCAAGAGCTATTCAAATAAAGTCTCGCAAAGCGCTGGTTCAGGCCGGATTGGCGGGTGTGGTACTCACATTATTAAACATGCTGCTGATTTATGTGAATCGATAATGAACCAAAATCAGTGTAAAAGTTTTATTGATACTTGATAGTATAAGATTATGCAAATGATGGAGCCCTACTCAAAATGGATGTGGAAACGTTACAACAATGGCTAAATAATCCCCTTACT
>CAYPZM010000561.1:0-2895 GCA_964414825.1 uncultured Cytophagia bacterium
CAACATTGGCGATGCCGTATTGCTGCAAATTGCGCCTCGCGTTTTTCGGCATCATTTTCCGGATTGTACGATTGATTACATGTATCAAAAAAAAGCCGAGCCACTCATACGCAACAATCCCGATGTCAACAATCACATCCCCTTGTTCACCAACCGCGATTTTACGGATGATCACCACAATTCCGGCATGGAGCAAATTATAGCGGAAAACCATTACGATCTCATTGTTAATTTCTATCCCTTTTTTAGCAACGGCGAGCTTAAAAACGCAACGTGTCCAATTATCACCCCGTTCAAGTTGGTTACCCAGATCATTCGCGCCGCACACAAAGAACTGGACAACCCGCATGTGACCACCCAAGCCAATAGGTATTTGCACGATTTAATAGATTTGTTTCCGGAAACGTTAAAACCGACGACGGGAACAAAAACCTATTCGGGATCGATTCTCTATTTTTCCCATAGCGCGGTACAGCAAACGCGCGATTTATGCGCCTTGTTGGATGTTTATCCGGAACACCGCGTTGCCTATCTCAATCCCGACACGTCGTCAAAATATACGTTGATCCCGTTTCAAACTCAGGTTGATTTGTTAGTCCATTTATTATCCGATCCCTATTTTGATCGGGTAATTTTGGGGATGACCTATTCGTTCTCTGATTTGCAAGACACACTGTACCAGGCCATCCCGGCTGATTTGCGCAAAACATTAATAAAAATGCCCAAAAGCTTGCCCATTGACGTGTGTGCGGCTCTAATCGATGTTGCGGATGTGTTTATCAGTGGCGATACTGCGCAACTGCACTTTGCCGCGGCCCAAAAGCGGTGCATCGCCGATCCTCAGGCGTTTCGAAACCGCACGTCCATTATCAACATTTTTGGTGCCACATGGTCCACCATTTACGGCTATGATTCGTTTTCCGGAAAACATTTGCCACCCAAACAACAAGCGCCAGCTCGAGCTTTGGAAGGGCATCCTTCTTGCAAAAATCTCACCTGTATTCATAAAACTCGCAAAACCTGCAAAATTGTGCGCTGCTTTGAAGGAATTTCAAAACAAGCGATTTTGGAAACTGTGGAACGTGTTAAACCCCAAAAAGTAGAGGCGAACACTGACGTTATTTTCAAAGAGTAGGCGCGAACCCGTTTATGTGGTTTCCGGTTTGCCGCGCTCCGGAACCTCATTGATGATGCAAATGCTTCAAGCCGGTGGGTTGGAAATTGTCACCGATAACCAACGCATAGCAGACACGGACAATCCGAAAGGGTACTATGAAGATGAGCGCGTCAAAGCCTTATCAAAACAGAACTCATGGATTCATGCGTGCCACGGCAAAGTTGTAAAAATTGTGTCGCTGCTGTTATTTGACTTGCCAAAAAAAAATAAATATCGCATTATTTTTATGCAGCGTCCGTTTTCCCAAGTGATTGCGTCACAAAACACCATGTTAAAACGGTTGGGCAAAGAAAAACAAATTGTCGATCCCGCACTTTTGGAAAGCGGGTATCGCAAGCATTTGGATAGCTTGACCGATTGGCTTAAAAAACGATCCAATATCGACGTTCTGTATGTCCCGCACAACAAATTGCTTGAACAACCTCGCCTTTACGCACAAAAGTGCGCCGAATTTACGGGCAAGCCTCTTGATATAAACAAGATGGTAAAGGTTGTGGATCCAAATCTGTTTCGGCAAAGATCTTTGTAAAGACGCGAATAATCACGCCGCTACATGCGAACTGGTTTTATTCAGCGGACTTTGCCCAAACCATTTTTTTCTGCACTTTGGCGCTGTCACTTGTAACTTGTGGTGATATTTTTAAATCAGTTGGAGCACCTCATTGAATATTCTAGGCATCAGCGACGTTACCGGAAATCACAGCCACAGTTGCGTCGCTATTCTTCAAGATGGACAGCTTGTTTTTGCGCTGTCTCAAGAGCGTATTAGCCGCATTAAAAACGATCCGCGATTTCCCACCGAAGCCATTCAAACCGCACTGGATTATACAGGGTTGCGATTTCAGGATATCGATTGTTTTGCCTGCGGTTATCCCCCCGCAAATTATTATGGCAGTTTAATGCAACACAGCGCTTTCGATCTGCCGCGAGCGTTGTTACGCCTGCTGCTGCGCCGACCTGGCAAATTGTTTCGCTATCTGTATCCCAATGTAAAAAAAGGATTGTTCGACGCCCAAAATAGCAACGGCTTGTTTGATATGGGTGTGCCCGAGCAAAAGTTCCGCTTTGTCGATCACCATCTTGCGCACGTTTCCGCCGGCTACTTTTCCAGTCCATTTGAACATGCCCTGGCCATCAGCTACGGCGGCTTTGCTCCGCATACGTCCGGCAAAAATGTTGCGGGAGCTGTCTATATATGTCAGGGAGAAAAAATCGAGCTTGTCGATGACATTCCCATGTTTGCCTCCGGCTGTTATTTTTCCGGTGTGAGTGTGGCGCTGGGATTCCAGTACATGGCGCAAGAAGGCAAAACCATGGGGTTGGCAAAAACGGCGGACTATCACGATTGTTATGGCAAAGTTCGCAAAATCACCTCGCGTTTTCGCCGCGGTGAGTGGAAAAAATACAGTCACTGGATCGACTATATCATGTCGCCCCGCGCCCAAGTATTTCTCGGCACGAAAAGCGGGCATCGGCTGCAAAAGCTAATCGCCGGCTATGGCGCGCCAGTCGTGGCGGCTTGTGCGCAGCGCTTGTGGGAGAAAAATGTCGTGCGTTTGGTGCAGCATTATCAAGCGCGGCACGGATTCCGAAATTTGGTGTTGACCGGCGGCACATTTTTGAATGTTCACATCATCCGTTTGCTGGCAGAGCTCGATGGTATCGACCACATTTATGTCTATCCGCACACCGGCGACGGCTCTACAACGATTGGTGCG
>CAYPZM010000562.1:0-1447 GCA_964414825.1 uncultured Cytophagia bacterium
ACGACACGTATGAAAGCACATCCTACAGTGAGCTGCAAAAATCGGTGTATAAATTTGCCGCCGGCCTGCTGGCGCTGGGCATCAAAAAGGGCGACCGCGTGGCATTGATATCCGAAGGCCGCAACGCGTGGGTGATTGCCGAATTGGGCATTCTCTACGCCGGCGCGATCAACGTGCCTCTATCGGTAAAGATTGAAGAACGTGCGGATTTGAAATTCCGCCTGTCGCACTCCGGCTGCCGCGTGGTCGTGGTGTCGAAAAACCATGCGCAAAAGGTTTTTGATATTAAAAACGATTTATCGGATTTGGAAAAAATCATTGTTTTTGATCCCATTGAAACGCAAAATGGCGACATTATGCTGCTGGAGGAATTGTATGCAAAAGGCGAAGAGTTTTTGCAAACCCACGAGGACAAGTTTATCAAAGCCAGAGATGCGGTAAAAGAAAATGACGCCGCCAACATTTGCTACACCTCCGGCACCACAGCCGATCCCAAGGGAATTATTCTCACGCACCGTAATTATACGGCCAATGTGGAGCAAGCCTCCTCCCTGCTGCCCATTCCGGAGTGGTACACGTCGCTGCTCATTCTGCCGTGGGACCATTCGTTTGCGCACACCGCCGGCATTTATACACTGATGAAAAACGGCGCCAGCATGGCCTCTATTCAAGTCGGCAAAACGCCGATGGAAACGTTGAAAAATATTCCGATCAACATTAAAGAGACCAAGCCGGTGTTTTTGTTGAGTGTGCCGTCGCTGGCGCAAAATTTCCGCAAAAATATTGAAAAGGGCATTCGACAAAAAGGCCCCAAAGTGGAAAATCTGTTTAAAAAAGCCCTCGATCTGGCATACAAATACAACGGCATTGGTTGGGACCGCGGCAAAGGTTTAAAGGCGCTCCTCAAACCGATGTATGCGCTGTATGATAAAATTCTGTTCAGCAAAGTCCGCGAAGGCTTTGGCGGGCGTCTGGAGTTTTTTATTGGCGGTGGCGCACTGCTCGATATTGAGCTGCAGCGATTTTTTTACGCGATCGGCATTCCCATGTACCAGGGCTACGGCTTGACCGAGGCAGCACCGATCATTTCGGCGAATGTGCCGGCCAAGCACAAACTCGGCTCTTCCGGCTCGATTGTCGCCAATTTGGAGGTTAAAATCTGCGACGACCAGGGCAGCGAGCTGCCCGTGGGCGAAAAAGGCGAAATCGTGGTGCGCGGCGAAAATGTGATGGCCGGGTACTGGAAAAATGACAAAGCCACGCAAGAGACCCTGCGCGACGGATGGCTGCACACCGGCGATTTGGGTTATGTGGACAAGGACAATTTCCTGTATGTGTTGGGACGCGAAAAGAGCCTGCTCATCAGCAACGACGGTGAAAAATACAGTCCCGAAGGCATTGAAGAAGCGCTAGTGGCGCACAGCGATTATATTGACCAGATGATGCT
>CAYPZM010000562.1:1457-2875 GCA_964414825.1 uncultured Cytophagia bacterium
TCAGTCACCGTATACCGTAGCGCTTATTGTGCCAAACGTTACGCCGCTGCTGCGGGCGTTAAACGAGCGGGGCCTGGCTCCGGATACGGAAGAGGGCCAAAAGGCCGCGCTAAAGCTGATCGAAAACGATATAAACGAATTTCGCGATGGCGCTCGAGCCGGAATGTTTCCCAGCAAATGGCTGCCGACGACGTTTGCCGTATTGGGAGAAGGTTTCACCGAACAAAATAGTTTTCTCAACAGCACGCTCAAGATGGTGCGTGGCAAAATCACCGAGTTTTATAAAAACCGGCTGGATTATATGTACACGCCGGAGGGGAAAGACATCTATAATCATCAAAATAAAACGATTGTGGCAAGGTTGAAGGAGTGAAAAGTTCTGACTAACCCTGTCAGGGCTTGAAGCCCTGACAGGGTTGAAAAGTTATGTCATCACCGACCCATACGCTCTCAAAATCCTATTAATCACTGCAGTAGTGGAATTGCCCTCGACCCCGGGGATGAGGGCAATCTCGCCGCCGTAGCTTTCCACCAAGCGGCGCTCTTCCTGGTTAATGGTGTCGATGGTATAATCGCCGCCTTTGGCGTAAATATCGGGTTTTAGTTTTTCTATAATATTCAGCGGGGAATCTTCCTGGAAAATAATCACGTAATCCACACAGGCCAGGGCCGAAATGACGATGGCACGCTCGTTTTCGTCCACAATGGGCCGCAGCGGACCTTTGGTGGCGCGAATAGAACGGTCGCTATTGAGGCCGACGATCAACAGGTCTGCCAATTGCTTTGATTTTTGCAGATAGGTCACATGCCCGGCGTGTAAAATATCGTAACAGCCGTTGGTCCAAACCACGCGTAAATTCTGTTCTCTGGCATCTCGCCGAATCTTGAGCAACTCGTCCAAATTTTTTACTTTTTCTGACATATTTGCCTTTTCAAATTCGAGGTTGTGCCGGTAATGTACACAGAATCTATCTTTGTTGCAAAAGGCAATTTATGGCGTTTGTGAAAAACGTGCAAATTTAGTACATTTCGTTTCTAAATTTAGGGAAAGGGACATTATGAAATATCTGGTAACCGGGGGCGCCGGTTTTATCGGCTCCAATTTAACCGAAGCTTTGTTAAAACGCGGCGAACAGGTGGTGGTGATGGATAATTTTTCCACAGGCCTGCGCCACAACCTTGCCGGATTCGAACAGCTTGGCGATTTTAAAATCATTGAAGGCGATTTGCGCGACCTCGACACCTGTCGCGAAGCGTGTGAGAGTGTCGATTATGTGCTGCACCAAGGCGCGCTGGGATCAGTTCCGCGCTCGGTGGCGCATCCGCTCACCTCCAACGAGAACAACGTCACCGGCACGTTAAATCTGTACATTGCCGCTCGCGACGCCCAGGTCAAGCGCCTGGTGCTCGCCTCCTCA
>CAYPZM010000563.1:0-2874 GCA_964414825.1 uncultured Cytophagia bacterium
ATTATGGTCATCGCGATGTTGACCATGCCGGCAGCGATTGCCGGTCGTTTTGTCAAGAATATTAAGCAGATGATGATCCTAGCGATCATTTTGGGGGTGATCTTTACCACGATCGGCTTGTGGCTATCGTACACCTGGAACTTGACATCCGGAGCGAGTATCATTCTCGTTGCCGGGGCAGCCTATCTGATCTCTTTGGCTTGGCCGCATTACCGGGGCTCTGTGCATGCGGAGTCCTTAGTAAGCATAGAGTAATAGCATAAATCTGCTAGGTTGAGGTGGAAAAATTGGAGTGCTGGATCCGAGATCAGATTTATATGATCCCTGAGGAAAACCAGAAACGAATGGCTGAAGATTTAAGTCCAGGTTTGATCTCGATGTATATGGCTCCTTGACTGAGGTTGATCCGGCTGGGATAGATTTTGATTTTATGCGATACAATGTAAAGTGTATTATTAATGCTTTAAAATGATAGTATCTCTTTGCAGGAGGGATGGATGTCTGGCAAGCCCATTAGGAATCACCTGATCAGAACTTGGGGAAGCGTAGCTGCACTTTTCGGGGCAGGAATGTTGCCTTGTCCGGATTGCGGCACACCAATGATCTTCCACATCTGGCCGCTGGCTGCATTGTTGATGTTGAGTAAGATTGTTCGCAAGCGGGCATCTGGCATCAAAGAAGAAAGTAATTCTTCTGCAAAGCTGGTTGACCAAAATCCGTTGTGATAGAAATCTTTCGAAGGCCTATAATTCCCGCAATGCATCCAAACAGCTAAATTATAGAACATACAAAAAGGCCTCTTGATTTTGATCAAGGGGTCTTTTTCAAAAAACTCCTTTCGAGCCTGGAAACCACCGGCTTCCAGCCGGTGGAGGAAGGCTCACTTGATTAATTCGTCCATTGTGATACATTTCTAAAAGTAAAGGTTAGAAGCATAATGTAAAAGCTCATGGGCCGCCGGTTTGGCCTTTGATGGTGGCTGACCAGGACCATGGTTTGCATTTTGCCGCCGCTTCCCTCCGCCGTAGGCGGTCACATACAGCGGTGGTTATGAGGCTTTTTCATGATATGAACTATAAGTTCTGTTTTCCTATTCTATATCAGTCGGAGTAATTGATGGTTGAAAATCTCTTTTCCAGGAGGATTCAATATATTTCAATGTTTCATCCATAGAAAGATCGACAAAATTCTGAAGGGGTGTTCTCTCAAGCTCTCTATTAATATCTTCTTTCAATTCATCACTGGCTACAGTTGAAATCTTGGTGAAAAACGCTTCTAATTCATCAACTTGATATTGGTTGATTTGAACTTCACTGCCGCGATCATCTAATACGGCTTCAACGTTTTCTATAAACAAATGCATAAGATTGTGCATATCTTTCCGGCACCCCGGACGAGAACGGAGAATTTGACCCAGCTCATCGAAATGTTTCCAATATAGATCCCGATAATAGCGACCATAAGGTGTGGGAATCATTATTTCTCTTTCCACACGGCTAAATAGTAATGCCATTTTATAAAAATCATGGAGAGCATATACTAAATTGGGCTTAGAAATAAAAGTCAGACCAAATATAAGAAAAACGGTAATTAGAATCAAGAAACTTCCGTATATTATTTTCTTTTTTCGGGAACTTCTCATTGACAACACTCCACTAATATCCATCAAATTAATGGATGTAAAATTATGAGTAACTTAATACTTACGCCTCATAACGATAGGGTTCAGGTGTGCGGCAGCTACAGCGTAGCACCTTCGAGAGCAGATTTGTTTGTGCGCGTTTTCCCTCTACCAGCAGGCGGCGAACCCGCGTCGCCTGCAACCGATGTTAGCCCGCCACTTGACTATTGAAAAAATTAAACTTGGTCACAACTTTCTCAAATGACTTCTTGTCAGATAACACTAGCAAAGTATCGCCATCTTCCAAAACCGTTCCCCCACTTGGTACCATAAAATCATCATCTCTAGCAACGAGAATTACCAAAAGATCATCGGGGAGTCCCAATTCAACAATGGCCTTTCTATCCAGGGACGAACCAAATGGTATCGGCAATTCTTTGAGTTCACGTTTCAACCCGGCCAAGTGGTTATATTCGATAGGATATACAGGCGTTAGGGTGCTGGCGGCGCGTCTACCCTCAACCATTTGGCAACAAGAGGGATTGAAGTGCCTTGCAACAACACAGAAATCAGAACAATGAAAAAGGTCACGTTGAAAATCAAGTCGGCCTGTTCTAGCCCGGCAAGTAAGGGAAAAGTTGCCAATATGATAGGCGACGCACCACGCAAGCCAACCCAAGATACGAAGGTTTTTTCTCGTCAATCCAACCTGCTTGGCAGCAGCCCGATAAAGACGCTCACCGGACGGACAATAAATATCAGACAACCGGAGACCAGTAATCCAAAGCCCAGGATAGGGAAAAGGCGCGAAGGGAAGACCAACAGGCCCAGGGTCAAGAACATGGCGATTTGCATAAACCAGGCTAATCCGTCGTGGAAACGCAAAAGGATTCTCTTCTGGATGAAACTATAATGCCCCAGAACAATGCCAGCCAGATAAACGGCCAGAAAACCACTGCCACCAATCACAGCGGTTAATCCAAATGTGAGAAATACGAGCGATAACGTCAAGACGGGATAGAGACCTTCATAACCTAATTTCAAGCGATTCAATAGAAATACCATGACTCTTCCCATAACATACCCCACCACTGCGCCAATGAGTATTTGTTGGAGAAAGAATCCTATCAGGCTCAATGGCGACAAACCGGGCTGCGCTATCAGCCGGATTAGCCCTATCGTAAGAGATATCGCCATAGGGTCATTGCTGCCCGACTCGAGCTCCAGCAATGGTTTCAGTTTGCCTTTGAGCC
>CAYPZM010000564.1:0-2872 GCA_964414825.1 uncultured Cytophagia bacterium
GACGGCATTGAGCGACGTCAGCGGCTTTTCTGATGCTCATATCGAGCGCGCTCTCAAAGCCGCAAAAAATCCGCAACTGAAAATGAAATTGGAAAACATGCCGGTTCCTATGACGGCTGATATGGTGGATGAATACATGGGAGCAATTTTGCAGGCGGCGAAAAGTGGAAATTTGGAGCTGATCAAAAACTATGATGCCGCGGCGGTATAATGAGATTGGCATGCCGCCCATTTAAATGTTTGGGTACTGTGAGATCATCCAGCCAACAGATTCGGTAAATGTGGCCCGTTTATTCAGAAAATTCCGGAGATAAAAATGCACTATCATCCACAAGAATTAATTAAAGAGATTTCAGCCACTGCGCAGCGCTGCCGCCTCGATGTTTTGGACATGGTTTACGCCAGGCAAACCGGGCATATTGGCGGCGCGTTCTCTGCTGCGGAAATTGTGGCGTCTCTTTTTTTTCACCACTTGAAGATCGACCCCAAAAACCCGGACTGGTCGGAACGGGATCGATTCCTGTTTTCAAAAGGCCATGCCTGCGCTATCCTGTATGCCGCTATGGCGCGGCGCGGATATTTTCCCGTCGAAGAACTGCAAACCTTTCGGGATTTGGACAGCCGGCTGCAGGGCCATCCCGATCCCAATAAGCTGCCCGGTATCGAAATTCCGGCGGGTCCGCTGGGCCACGGCATTGCTATCGGCGCCGGCATGGCGTTAATCTTGCGCATGAACAACAGCAAGCCATCGGGTTTTGAAACACCTTCGGCGCGGGCAAGCCGGGCCAAAGTGTACACCCTGATCGGGGATGGCGAAATCAATGCTGGTGTTATCTGGGAAGGCGCCTTGCTTGCCGCCCAATACAAACTTGGCAATCTCACCGCCATACTGGATTATAACGGCATCCAGCAAACCGGCTCGACCGCCCAGGTATTGTCTACCGAACCCATTGCCGACAAGTGGCGAGCGTTTGGCTGGCATGTTCAGGAAATACATGGGCACAATGTGGGAGAAATTTTAAACGCGCTGGACAGAGCGGATGAGGTACATGCGGCACCAAGCATGATCATCGCGCGAACCACCAAAGGCAAGGGCGTCAGTTTTATGGAGTATGACCACCGTTGGCATGGCATGCCGCCGCAAGAGAATCAATACAAACAGGCAAAGCACGAACTTGAGGAGGTATTAGCGTCATGACCGAATTACAAAGTCCAAGAATGGCCTACGGCGAGGCGCTGGTGGAATTAGGCGCCTCCAACGAGAACGTCATGGTTTTGAGCGCTGATGTTTCAAATTCCGATCACAGTTACATGTTTGCAGATGCCTATCCCGAGCGATTCGTTAACGTCGGTATCGCCGAACAATCTCTGGTGGATGTCGCTGTCGGAATGGCAAAATGCGGCAAGATCCCGTTTGCCAACACCTTTGCCTTTTTATTTGCAACGCGCGCCCTCGAAATGATCCGCTCGCATCTCTGCTACGGCCGCACCAATGTCAAACTCATGGGCGCGTATGCCGGACTGTCGGATTCCTTTGACGGGCCGACGCATCATTCCATATCCGATATTGCCATCATGCGTTCGCTGCCGGGAATGACCATTGTTAATCCCGCGGATGCCACCGCCATTCGGAAATTACTGCCAAAGGTCGCCGAGTGGGATGGGCCCGTGTTTATGCGCCTCAGCCGCAATCCCATTCCCGTGGTTTTTAAAGAGGATTACGCTCCGGAAATTGGCAAAGCCATATCCTTGCGCGATGGAGAGGATGTAACACTGATCGGCACCGGCCTCATGGTGTTTCGCTGCCTCGAGGCCGCCGCGCAACTGGAAATGCAAAACATCCATGCAGGTGTGCTGGAAGTCCATACCATAAAACCGCTGGATGATGAGGCCGTTCAAAGTGCGGCGCAGCAGTCCGGTTGTCTGGTCACTGTGGAGGAGCATTCTGTGATTGGCGGATTAGGCTCGGCTGTTGCAGAAGTTGTGACGGATATGAACCATCCGGCCATTGTCAAGCGAGTCGGCATACATGACTGTTATACCGAAACCGGCCCGAATGACGAATTGTTGGACCGGTACGGCATGTCGATTAATGATATTATGAATGCAGCGTTGGCGGCTGTTCAGGCAAAATCAATGAATCCGAGCACACCAACCGTGACAACCTAAAAGAAGTTTTGTGTAAAGCAAATGTATCTATCCAAAAAGTACATGTATCTGACAATCCGAGAGAGCAAGTTTATATTGCTGAAAAGCTCAAGATTGTCAATTAAGTTAAAACACTACTCGAAAAAGCGCATCAAGAATCGGCAGTTTGTTCCCCTCGAACCATGGCAGGCCACTATCAAAATTTTCTAGGATGGTGGCCTGCTTTTTGAGTCCATAGCTTATTTTAACAATAAACAATTCTGCACGCCTGAAAACTCTTCCGCAGTCATCCGGAAAACCTGAAGGCAGACTCGATACGAGTAACGCCAATTTTAAAAAGATATCATAAAACTCTCTGCCTTTCGGGACGAAAATCCTTCTCATCCCCACTGGGCTCCATGTGAATGGTGGCTTCGATATTAAATTGCTCGCGAATGGATTGTTCAATTTCATCGGCCAGATCGTGTGCTTTTTTTAAGGTATAAAACTCCGGAAACACGAGGTGAAACGTTAATTCGGTATGATACCCGTATTCGTGCAAATGAAAATGGTGCGTGCGTATTTGTTTCCCGGCAATTTCATTACACAGCGCATTTATTTGATCCAGCAACGGCTTGTCCGGTTTTTTGCCCATCAACGGATCCACGGCATCACGAATGATTGCAACGGCGGCGTACAATAACAACAGCGCCACCAGAATTCCGAGAATTCCATCAATCCACCA
>CAYPZM010000565.1:0-2864 GCA_964414825.1 uncultured Cytophagia bacterium
AAAAGTGCGTTTACGTTCAAATGGATCGGTTTGCTGTATCTGAACTTTGGGAGCATAGAAGAATCCATTCCCTATTTGGAACAAGCCACCGAGCTGCAACCGCAAGATTTTGAACTCTATTACAATCTCTGCAACGCCTACATCCATGTGGGTCAAAAGCAAGATGCCCAACGTATATTAGCTGCGATGCAGCGGCTGCGTCCCGATTTTGATGATCCGCAAAATCTGCGCGAGCGGGTTGCGGAATTGTAATCTCTCTTTGGGGAGTAAATGAAGAATTCCATGGGCCGCGTGGGTCACGCAGAACCTCAATTTTTTCCAATTTCTCCTTTGTGCAAACCGCGTTTAGCCGCTTTGAGAAAAATTGTCCAGTCCATGATCGTCCGGGATAAACATCGCGGACGATCGTTTAAAGATCAGTGGCGCTCCGCATGCATAAACGGCCATGAGTTTCATCTCAAAACGAGCTCAACAGGGGATTTATTTAGAAACAATGCGATGTTCTTGCTTGATAGAATTGTTAAGGTAATAAAGCAAAAAACAATTTTCAGGTAAAGCTATTCCATGACTGAACAGAACAAAGAACAATCGCAAAAGCAAAACGATCGTGATAAAAAATTGCGGGACAAGCTTCGGCAAGAAGAATCCATGCAGCGCCCTCCTGGCGACATATCGTTGATCCGGCTCATCATATTTGCCCTGATTGCTTATTTCATTCTGCAGTGGGGATTTGGGCTCTTTGATCAGCGAATTAAAATACCCTATACCACGTTTCGGCAACACGTCCAAAAGGGACAAGTCACTGAGGTGGTAGTACGCGGTGACCGTATTCAGGGCGAGCTTGAAAACCAGGCAGAACTGGTAAACGCCCCAGGCGACACAGTAGATTACAAACAATTTGTCACATTTTTTCCAACGTTTGGCGATGAAAAATTAATGTCGATGTTGGAAGAAAACGAGGTGACCATTACAACTCAGCCCGAGAGTAATGGCAATTGGTGGTATATTTTTATTTTCCTAGCTCCGATTCTCCTCATTGGCGCCATGTTTTACATGCAGTACAAACGCATGCAAGGCGGGGCTGGTGGGGGTCTGTTCAACATCGGCAAAAGCCGGGCAAAACTGCACAAAGTCTCCAAAGAGAGTACAACGTTCGATGATGTTGCCGGGGCCGAGTCGGCCAAGGAAGAATTGCAAGAAGTGGTCAGCTATTTAAAAGATCCGGAACACATCCAAAAACTAGGTGGCAAAGTGCCGCGGGGCATGTTGCTGCTGGGCCCGCCTGGATGCGGTAAAACGTTACTCGCACGCGCCGTGGCCGGGGAAGCCGGTGTGCCCTTTTTTAGCATCACCGGCTCCGATTTTATGGAAATGTTTGTCGGCGTGGGTGCGTCGCGCGTGCGCGATATGTTTGAAAGCGCGAAAAAAAATGCGCCCAGCATTATCTTTATTGACGAGCTCGATTCCATTGGCCGTAAACGCGGCGCCGGACTGGGCGGCGGCCACGATGAACGGGAACAAACCCTGAATCAACTTTTATCTGAAATGGATGGATTTGAAGAGAATGAAAGCGTTATGACAATGGCCGCCACCAACCGGCCCGATATTCTCGATCCCGCGTTGCGCCGACCCGGGCGCTTCGATCGACAAGTTATTGTGCCTGCACCTAAATTAAAGGACCGTCAGCAGATTCTTGAAATGTATGCGGACAATAAGAAAATGGCCGATGATGTAAACCTCGAACAGGTCGCGAAAAGTACCCCCGGATTCAGTGGTGCGGATTTGGAAAATTTGCTCAACGAAGCCGCTTTACTGGCCGGGCGAAAAAAGAAAGATCACATTGACAAACAGGAAGTGGATGAGGCCCGCGACAAAGTGCTGATGGGCCTGACCCGGCACGGTTTAGTGCTGTCGGATGAAGAAAAGAAAATGATTGCCTATCATGAGGCGGGGCATGCTATAAGTTCAGTTGTTTTGCCCGAATCGCATCCGGTTCACAAAATATCCATCATCCCGCGTACCAAGGCCATGGGGGTGACCGAGCATTTTCCCGATGAAGAAAAATATGTTTACAAAAAGGAATACATGCTGGACCAGTTGAGCGTGATGATGGGCGGACGCGTTGCCGAAGAGCTTATTTTTTCGACCGCCACCACCGGCGCTGAAAATGATTTAAAACAAGCGACGCAGTTGGCTCGACGCATGGTGCTGGAATGGGGTATGAGTGAACATTTTAAAAACATTGCCTTCGGCCGGCAAGAGGATCAGGTTTTCCTCGGCCAAGAGCTGGCTCAAAACCGCGATTATAGCGAAGCAACTGCCCATGATGTGGATAAAGCCGTGCAAGAGTTACTAACGCGCGCGCATGATAAAACTAAAAAAATACTCGAAGAGCATCGCGACGCTCTTGATAAAGTGGTCGAGCGCCTTTTGGAGGAAGAAGAAATTCCCGGCCATGAACTCGGGGAAATTATTGAAAACGGGAAAAAGAAATCAGAGCAATCGTCCGATTAACGCCTCACCGCTCTGGAACAAATGCCTCAAACCTTTACCCGTCCGGGACGACTATCCCGGACGGTTTTTTCAAAATCCGTGAAAATCGTTCGTATCTATTTGCGTTTTGCTCAGCCAGAGAAAACAGTATGGTTCAGATACCGTTTTTTTCACCCTGAATTAATCACGAAACCGTTTACGCTCTCACGCGTTCAAATCTTGGCTTTTTAAAAAGGCCACGAGGCGTGAGAAGAGACAGGATTCGCAATAGGTTTTCGCTTTTTCGAAAACCTCCGACATTTGCTCGTTTCCTTTTCAGAGTATCCCCCAAAACTAAAGACGTGCACTTAAGGTAAGAATGGATAAGATAT
>CAYPZM010000566.1:0-2847 GCA_964414825.1 uncultured Cytophagia bacterium
GGCATAATCGATTCATAATTAAAAATCTCGGCATCGGCACTACGTCCAACGCGTTGATCAGTCCGTTCATGATGAAGTTGATATTGTTTAGCAACGGTCGTTTTTTGAAAATACAATTTCGAGTCATTTTCTGATAAAAAGCAATAACCAGACTTGTATTTCGAAACCGGAGCGGGATTTTTTTCATCGGATATTTCTAACAAACCTTCAAATGTGACCAGTTTCCAATCCTCACAGTCATGCTGTCCATCTTTCTTGCATTTCAAAAATTTGTCCACTGCCGGTGCATCTTTTTCTTTTCCATATTGAATCGACATCGGAATAGGTAATGAGCGCTTTTCTTCCACTTTATCTTCTTCCATCCATTCCAATAGGAGATAGCCATTTAAGAAGCGCACACTGTCTGATAAAAAGAGATCGGCAAAATTGGTAAAATTATCAGCGTTCTCATTTACGTGATTATACTTTTTCGTAAACATCCCGGCAAAGGCGCCAAGCAATACGGAACCCGGAATATAATCCTCACTGCCGACCATATTTTCATCCCCAACCGTTCGGGCAATGAGAACCGGAGAATACAGTTTGATCGTCAACGGCAGTTGGTAGAGTTGATCAGCCATGCTGCACCTCCTGCGCGATAATTTGGTTAATATCTATGGGAGCATCATTTTTATAAATTTTCATTTCAATATCTCCCATGCCCCGATTTCGATTGAGTCCGAGATGTTTTGTGGCGGCGGCAGCCATCACAAGTAGAGATTCATAATTTATTTTAGAATCATCGACTTTGTTCTGGATTATAATATCCGACTCGAAGATTAACTCGCGTTTCAATACGCGTTGGATACGTAAACTGTGCGGTTTGGCAACGCCGCCGGCCAATTGTTTCTTATCATTACCTTCATCATCTTTTTCTTTCTCAGTAGCAATGGCGATGGCGGTTTGGGCTCGTGTCGTGGTAAAAAGCGCTAATACCTGCATAGGAGAGGCAACCTCCGGCACGGCCTGTTGCGCCCATGCAAACCAGGCGCGGCGTTCATTATAATTTTCAATTTTGGCGTCATCAATAATGATCGGCGCCGCATTCTCGTGACCTTGAAGCCCAAACAGATTAAACAAATATTCAACATCAGATTTATGGTTATAAAGCGCATGACACACATCAATGGCGCTTTCGACGAGTAGTCCTTTTATTCTTTTTGCCGGGATGAAGGGGATGCCGATATCATCATAGACAACATCATTATCCAGCACCCCTCCCCAACTCTCACCAGATGCCGGGCACACAGCAGATAAGCATTTTATTTTCAAGGTATATTTATTCATTGTCGTCCTCCCCATCAAATAATACTTTGGGATAAAACTCGCTGATTTGCAGGGTATCAAAATAAAATTGCAGATGTTTCCAATCGACATCCACATCAATAATATTCAGATTCAACTTTCTTGCTTGTAGAATTTTGTAATAATCCTGGAAGCTGCTCAATCCTCGTGACATCCGCTGTAATAACTCTTTACGCTTAGAACGTGGCCATTTATCGCTGCCATCATCATATTTTTCTGCAAAATGCGCCAGTTCTTTCTTACATCGAGTCCAATCATTCAAATCTTTGAGCGTTCTTTTGCCATTTGTGTCTAAAACACGCCAAGGTCTCGAAATGAGCATTTTCTTGCCAATGCGATATTTCTTTTCCCGTATCTGCTCCAAATCCCCGGACAGTCCGCCGTAAACAATTTCAAAATCAAGCCACGATTCGCCACCATGATTCTCTTTTGGATCTTTTGCATTGGTTACTGCCCGGCCGTATTTTTTTGCCTCTCCGCACAATTCTTCAGCAAGCTGATAGGCACGATAAAATGGGAATTTTGTTTTAACAATGGCAATGCCGGCGCAAGCGGACATGCGGATTTCTTTCTTTCCATAAGCCACTATATCAGAGGTAAACTTTTTTAAAAATATCTCGGTAATCCAAAAGGCTAGCTGGGCATTGCAGATAAAAGTAACATCATCACCATTCAGTATCAATTTACGCAGCGGTAAAAGTTTGTATTTTCCGTCTTCAGAATAATGTTGCGTTATAATTTTTTCATCCACTAATTTTTGATTATTTTGTGCTAATTCTTTGATTGCTTCCAACCACGCTTTCCACGTATTCTCATGTACGGCTTTTGATAACTCGCGTCTCTCTGATAAATTTTCACAATCCTGAAAACTCTTGCCCATACTGTTGCCATCAATATGCACAAGAGCAATGTGATTTTTTGTTTCAGTTTGTCCTAAAAGCTCCTCTGAATATGAGAGACGAAAATCATCTTTCCCAATATCTACAAGTTGCTCAATTTCCTTTGATTCATTAAAACCCTGTTTTGCAAAATTTTTATAAGCTAAAATTTTAGCGGAGGAAGAAGAAGAAATCCACTGATCCTTAATTCTTAAATCGGCTTCTTTTTTATATGAATAATGCGTTTCCGCCGATAAACCAGTCTGTTTACACTCGGCCGTTATACCGAAGCGCGGTAGTGATGTTTGTGGAACGGCTTTGTTTTTTTCAGCGGGAAACTCGGAAAAAGCCTGGCCAATGAGTTTATTCAACTCTTCAGCATTTGTCACAGGATGTTCTTGTCCGTCTTTATCTTTGTACTTGTCCCTGATGATGGCCGCCGGTACAATCCCTGGATATTTCAATAGCAGGGAGCGGCTCCATCGCCTTACAAATTCTTTGGCCGGGTTCTCCTCTGTATTCTTTCGAAAAATCAACAACGCGTTGCCGCCGCCAATGTAACCAACATCCACGTTTTTTGTATCATCTTTAAAAATAGCGATATGATCAGGGTTTGTTTTCCACT
>CAYPZM010000567.1:0-2762 GCA_964414825.1 uncultured Cytophagia bacterium
GGATTGCTCAAAAGAACAATAATTTTATTAGTGATCACGCTTGTACAATCGCTATTCGGACAGGCAAAGCTCGAACTTGAGACTCCAGACTATACAAATCTGCTTCACTTTTCTTCGTTCCTACGCGAGAGAGGCGAGTATGAACGCGCTGCTACCGAATTGGAGCGGTACCAATTTCTCACATCTACAAATGAGGATAGTTTACAAATTCAAATTGGATACGATTATCTGCGCGCAAATTTGCCCCAAAAAGCGAGCAAGGCGTATGGTAGCATTATGTCAAAACCAAGCAGCAATCTCTACCCCATAGCGGTTCTTTATCGTTCTTTTATCGAATTTCAAGCTGGGAATTATAAGACCTCTATTTCATTGCTGGATAATCTGAATCTGGGCAACACGGCTCAACCGCAACATTTAATAAAATGGGATTGTTTATCAGCGGCAAATTTTCTCATGCTTCAGGATGTCAAAGAAGCGCGCGTTGCCCTGAACAAATCATGGAATTTTGACCGTAAAAACGTCTACTATCCAAAATTTAACAACTTTATCCAAGAGGGCGAGAATCTTGCGTATAAAAATCCAACAAAAGCCGCTTTGCTTTCGACTGTTTTCCCCGGATCAGGCAAAATTTATGTTGGCAAAAAAATTGATGGATTGTATACCCTGCTGTTATTGGGCGCTTCGTCCTGGTTGGCGTACAATGGATTTGAGCAAGATCGTTCGACCAAAGGATGGATATTTACGGGAGTGACAGCCATCTTTTATATAGGCAATATTCACGGCTCGTATACAAGTGCAAAAGTTCATAATCGACAAATGTTGCAGAACTACCAACTGGGAGTCAACCTTGCGATCGACAATCTGTTTCTTACTACTCCTTAGTTTCCACGTTTGTGCTCAGAAAAAAATAACTGAACCTACAAGCGAATCGTTTCATCTCGCAATACATTTTTATGCTTCTGAAAATTATTATCACGCAACCACTGAATTTTACCGAGCCATTTTTTTTGATAGCGCTAATTGTGTCTCTGACAGAGCCTATTATAGGATTGGATTATGTGAGCGGCAACTGGGAAACCAGGAAAAGTCAGATTCCGCTTTAAATGAGGCGGCCCGCATCACGCAAAATGACAGTTTAAGAGAGTGTATTCTATTGGCCGAAGCCACAAATGCAATATTGAGCGGAAATTTCCCCTTGGCGGATATTAAACTCTTGAAACTGCTGCATTCTACCAACTATGAACAAACTAAGAACGAAGCAAATACTTTGCTGCTTATTTCAGCCGTGTTGCAGCATAATTGGTCGCGTGCGCAGGATATTGCTGATAAAGATTCGGCATTGCAATCGAACCAACGCGTAAAAATGAAACTGGATAGTATTTTTCAGTCGGCTCTATCCCACTCTACCAAATCAGCCTCCAAAGCACGTACGCTTTCGACTTTATTGCCAGGTGCGGGGCAGCTTTATGCTCAAGATTACAAAAATGCCGCAAATGCCTTTCTCTTGAATGCCATGAATGTCACCTTGAATACCATGCTCTTTTTAAATGGCTACTATATTGATGGTCTCTTGTACTTTATCACGTTTACCGAACGATACTATAACGGAAACCGCTATCAAGCAGCTCAACGCGTTCTAAAAAGCGAACGACTGTATGAAGATCAGATTCAGGAAATCTTGTTGGAAACCATTTCCAAATTTTGAAATAAAACAAAACATGGGGATGGTTCTTTTTTTTCTATTCATGTCGACCTATTTAGCCGCAGATGAGGGCTCCAATCTGTGCAGCTTTTATCCAATACAACATGGACTTTGTTGGAACTATTTTATTCATGAGGACGGCAAGGCATTCTCCCAAGACGTACAGTGCAAACGGCTATCTGATTCGCTATTTTGCTTATCAACCAAAAGCTGTCGAAAATCGATTTACTTTTTCTCTATTGAGCAAAATGCGATTTTTCTCAATCATTTCACGGTAAACCTGCCAGTATTGCCCCTTGCCTTAAAAATTAAAGTCGAGCCTTCGCTGCCAGTATTTTATTTTGATAAACAGATCGGGGACAGTTGGGAATGGAATGGCGCATTTTCGTTTTCGTTCTCTCGAAGACCCTCGACGATTCGTTCCTTTATCACCGATATGTCCCAAATAAAAATCGATGATACGTTTGTTGATTACTTGGAAATCATCTCGGAAATTAATGTGGATGGGAAAACAGACACTCTTGTGGTTTGGTACGCAAAAGATATCGGATTAATCAAACAGTTTTCACATTCGCAAAATAAAACATTGTGCCGAATAGACAATCCTGATGCGAAACCCCAAGTTTTCGTTGATATCGCTTCAGAGCCACAGAAATTAATTGATTTTTCTTTGAATACAACGGCGTCCCAGATATCTATAATCTACCTTAGCCCGCTTTTAAATTTCAGCGAAAAGTAATCGCTGACACCTCACAACCCCACCACCCCACTAACCCGGTGCGTGTTCCCCAAATCATGGGTGACAAACGCATAGTCGATGCGGAAGCCTTTGAATTGCAGGCCGGCGCCGGCGGTAAAGTGGGTGTTCAGCAGGCCGGCGCGCAAGGACGCCACATGTAAAAACGTGAACTCAGCACCGATGTGGGTGTCGGTGTAGGGCATCACCTCTTGATCGATGGAGAGGGTAAAGCGGGAGTCAAAGCTTTCGAAATATTTAGAGCCAGCGAGTCCCACGATGAAGCCGGTTTCGACTTGATCTTGATGACCCGAATCGGTGTTC
>CAYPZM010000568.1:0-2757 GCA_964414825.1 uncultured Cytophagia bacterium
GGTATAATTCACATTATTGGCGGGATTCCACGGGCACGGCAGCCACTCGTCGCGCGAATAGTCAAAGCGGTCCCACACTTCAATTTGCACGATAATGTCGCGTTCGTGCGTCCATTTCAACAAATTTTCAAAGCGCTGCCAATATTCGTCATTCCACTGGTTCAAATCGTACTTGCCATTATCCAACTGCTTAAAACGATACACCTCAAAGCCTTTGTTTTTGCGAGAGCTCATGGTATTACGAATATAATTTCCGCCCACAAGCGCTATGGAATCGAGATGCGTATTTAAATCCGGCAATTGAAACAAATTGTCATCTTTGCTGCCGCTGGCCAGCAGTACCGGTTCACTTTTGTATTGCCAGTACTTGGGATTTTCCGGATAGGGTTGAATACGATCCGAAGAATTGTCTTTTTCAGCACAAACCAACATTACCAGAGCAAAAACCATTAGAAGTAGTGGTCTCATATGATGTTCCTTTCTATTTAAATTTCCGGATAAACCCACGGCGCGCGATAGGGGCGTTTGAGCAACGTGTTGGCCTCGGGATCGTCAATGATGGTCTCGGATTCGCCGTCCCATCGGATGCCACGACCTATTTTGTGCGACAACATGCCGAGCAGGCTCAAATTGGTCGACAAGTGGCCGATTTCAATGTCACATACCGGGAGTTCACGCGTTTTGATCGACTGCATAAAATTGGCCCACAGCTCCGGAATGTTTTGTGAATCCGGCTCGTGAAGCTTGGGCTCACCATGAATCATCTCGCCGCTTTTGCGTGCCGGATAAAAGGTCCAGCCGTCGTGCCAGCCGATGTGTACAATGCCTTCGGTGCCGTAAAAATAGATGCCGAGGCGGTGCTTTTCCGCATCGTTGCCGGCGTATTGACGATGCTCCCACACGGCCGTAAATGTTTCAAATTCAAAATTGACCACTTGCGTATCCGGCGCGGTTGTATTGTCCTCGCGAATATGCCGCCCGCCGGTGGAAGATACGGATTTTGGATATTTCTCTTCAGACCACCACATAATGTGATCCATCCAGTGGACACCCCAGTCGCCCAAGGTGCCGTTGCCAAAATCCAGAAACTGGCGAAATCCCAAAGGATGCATGCGCCGGTTGTACGAGTGATAGGGTGCCGGTCCGCACCAAAAATCCCAATCCAGGCCTTCGGGCGGCTCGCTGTCCGGGGTCGGTTCGCCCGCTGCGCCGGAAGAGTGCACAAATGCGCGAATCATGCCGATTTTGCCGGCTTTGCCCTGTTTCACAAAGTCGATGGCTTCCATATTGTGCGGCGAGGTGCGGCGATGCAAACCAACCTGAACTATACGTCCGTGTTTGCGCGCTGCATTGACCATGGCGCGGCCTTCGAGTATGGTGTGACCGATGGGTTTTTCCACATACACATCGGCGCCGCTTTCAATGGCGGCAGTGGTCGTGAGAGCATGCCAGTGATCCGAGGTCGCTACAATGGCAATATCCGGCTTTTCCTTGGCCAGCAATTCGCGATAATCGGTGTACCAGGTTGGTTTTTTGCCGGTCATAGACTCAATTTCCGCACTGTATTTTTGCAATTGATTTTGATCCACATCGCACATGGCGACCAATTCTACGTCTCCATGAGCCAGAGCCATTTTGGCGATATTGGTGCCCCACCAGCCGGAACCGATGAGTGCGGTGCGGTATGTTTTGGGATTTGATTTTATCATGGGTGCTCCTGCCAGAAATCCGGCGGCAACCGAGCTCTTTAAAAAATCGCGTCGATCTAGGTTCACGCAAACCTCCTGTATTCGTTAGTGGTGCTGCTATATCGCTTTAAAAATACAGAAATCTTTTCTTGGAAGCAAATACCGAGTTTAACTTTTTTCTGACCTGTCCTCACTATTATGAGTCATTGAGGAGCGCGACCTTTGTTGACGAGTAAAATCACTTTTTCGCTGCGAACAAAAAAATATTTATCAAAATGACAATCTGTTATTAAAATAGATAATAAAATATATCAAAATGATATTATAGTCTAGTTTTCGCAAAAAATCAGCATCATTAAAAAAAAACAAAAAGTCCATTCCTTTACCAAATAAAAAAACGGCTAAGCCTATAAAAAATAATGGATCGGAATATAGGTAAAAGTGGCACAACAGTTGATGCTCCATGCTCGTTTAGCAAGGAATTACAACAATGATTTCCAAATTGATCTCCATTTCTTTTTTATTTTTGTACAGCATTACGATTTTTGCCCAGGAAACCGATGCTCCGGAATGGCTGCAAGAGCGCTTTCAGCCGCCCGGCCTTCCGGTTCGAGCAATGGCCGAATGGGAAGAGCAACAAGGTGTGATGATGAGCTGGGTTCCAAAGGGCTACTCTATTCCATTTCGAGAAAACCTGTTGTCCATTCTCTCTACAATTCAAGAGTATACGCCTGTTTTCTTGATGTGTACCGATGCTGACGCCAGTGAAGACACACTGGTCGCTCGCAATATCCCCCTGCATAACATTCACTTTTTTCCTGTCGATTCTTTGTTCACGGTTTGGACCCGCGATTACGGCCCGCAATCCATTTACCAGCAGCCGGAAGAGACTTTGGCCCTTGTCGATTGGCTGTACGATCGCAAATCCTTGCGTGGAGACGATATTTCACCCTATTATCTTGCTTATTATTTGTACCTTACCCTGTTTAAAACCATGTCGCCTCCCCATACCTTGACGCTAAGCGGCGCCAACTTTATGACCGACGGCCATGGCACTGCGTTTTTGAAT
>CAYPZM010000569.1:0-2744 GCA_964414825.1 uncultured Cytophagia bacterium
CAGAACATCAACGGCCGGTGCATCGGTAGCACCGTGGAAAACTCGCAAATCAACGTTATCCATGCTTGAGCCTTTTTCGCGAGCCCCATCTTTGGCGTAGAGTTGGAAATTAATTCCCAAACCATCCGGATTTTCAGCAAACTTGCTGCTATCCAGAACGCCGTTTGCAATGGCCACATAAGACTTGTTTGCCTCCAGGGTTACCGGAATCAGCGCAATCGCATCCTCAACCGACATGCTGCTGGAAGGCGCAACGCCGATGACAAACTCTTCGCCAGCCGGAGCATCGATAAACTCGGTTGCGGCGCGGAATTTAAAATCATCCAACAATAGGGCATCGTTAAGATAAATATCGACCATGTCGGCGCCAGGATCCGCAGCATTGTGAATCACCTGCAGCCGCGCGGTGTCTTGCGCTTTTACAAGGACGGTAAACAAAAATAGAAATGAAAAAAGAACGGTTAAACGTGTGTATGAAGCTTTCATGATAGGACCTCCAAGGTTTATGAGTATATGATAAATTAACAATGTGTCTAATATTTGTCAATTAATTGACTATTAAAACTCAAATAAAGTGTGATATATTTCATAAAAATGAGACAAAATGTGATTTTGAATAAAAAGTGTCTAATAAATGTCAATAGAAGTGGGGGGTAATATGTTGCGCTGTTCAGCCAGCGTGATGTTGAAATTCCCATGCCCGGCGCGCCGCTTGGCGTCGAGAATTTTTATGATCCCACACAAAAAGATCGCCGCACCGATCACGCTATTATTGTTCAGCATAAAGATAATTTCACCCGCACGCTCCGCAGCACGACCGAATACACGGATTCACTCCGATCGATCGAATGGCGCAGCGGTCTGCACGCCTGGGCCACCGAAGCCAAAAGCAGTAACTGGGGCGCCCGCAGTGATTGGCAAACAGATGTCTACAGCTCATTCAGTGGCGCGTTAGGAGATCGGCTGCACTGGCATGCGGGATTCAAAGCTGAAAAGCATGAAGAATGTGCTGTGCAACTGTTGCCGGAAGCCAACCTCTTTTTCGCTGTTGACTCGACAACCGGCTTGAGTCTGTGGGCCAATCAACAAGCGTACTATCCCGGTTTCCTCGCTCGATACGCGACAGGACCATTTGGATTGGGATATGAAAATTTAAACCATTCACTCTACACTCAAATCGGTCTGGCCGGCGAAAAGCAGTTTGATCATTTATTCTTCCATGCCTCGGCAGCGTTTCAACGGCAGAACAATCAAGTTGCCTCGTTTTATGATGGACGCTCGGTGAACTATATAAATGTTGAAAATCACGGCGCTCTGTCTTTTGATGCTATGGTTGATTATTTTTTCCTGCCCAAGTGGCGGCTGGTTTTAAAAAGCAATGTATACTCGGATATCAATGCGGAACCGTTTGTGTCACAGCGTCCGAATTTTTATGCAAAAACATTTTTACAATACCATCTTGTCGCATTCAAGGGCGATTTGAATGCTCGTTTGCGAGCCGGCGCGTTTATCCTCGGCGAGCGCCAGGCGCCCGTGCCGTTTTACGCGGATTATTCGCTGCAACAAACCAGACTCGACCCAGCGGTTTATCCCTACGTTCATGCCGTGCTCTATTATGGCGATGCCGAAATTTTCTTGTCCTACGAAAATTATATCGACGCCGACGTGCAATACGTTTACGGCTATTCCATGCCGCAGCTTTGGCTGCGTTACGGTTTTATCTGGCATTTTGTGGACTAGTTGCTCGAGTACTGCCCTCGTTTTTGCAAAAATCAAGAATGAGAAATTCCATCGATCTACTGGTAAATTAACCTCGCGCAAAGATGCAGAGGCGCAAAGAAAAGATATGCACTGTAAGAAATCGTTTATGATTTTTAAACCGCATTCTTTCTGCCTATTAATTGGATATCCTTTTTCCCTTTGCGGCCTGGCGTCTTTGCGCGAGTCGCTTTTTATTTTTTTTTGAGTCCTGATTTTTTTATTTTTCGTTGCATTTCAATATGAGGCACGCTATATTGCTCCAGCAATTTTTAATTTTGCATTTTTAATCTTTAATTGATTTTTGGTCAAGGGAAGCCGGTGCAAATCCGGCGCAGCCCCGCTACTGTAAGTTCGATTCCGCGATGTTTGCGGTCTAAAAAGATTCGGCCACTGATGCCACTGTTCTAATTTTCTGAATGGGAAGGCGGCCGGATTCGGACAAGCCAGGAGACCTGCCAAAAACACGCTTTGAGCGACCTTCGCGGGTGAGGTGAGCTTGTCTTTTCTTCGACAATTCCCCCCAATTGACTGCGCGTCGGTTGGGTTTTTTTATGCCCTGCCGCGTTTGCCGCTCATGTTTCCAAAGTTGTTTTCTCATATTTCGATGTGTACTAGTCGATTTAAAAGAATTCTCGCGCCAGGGCGCAAAGACGCCAAGAGATATTTTTAGTTTGTAAAAAGATATGAAGCAATCCTTTGCGACTTTGTCTTTGCGCGAGTTATATTTATAAAGGACGACACTATTAGTCATTCTATTGAAAAATTTATAGTCTTGTGGTTGGCGAGTGCCTCACTGCTTTTCAGCCAATCCACCATCAAAATCACCGGCCGCGTGGTGGATGCCGCGACAAACGAGCAGTTGCCTGGCGCCAATGTGCTGGTCGTTGGTTCGGCGCTCGGCGCGGCGACCAGCGCGTCCGGGCGATTTGAAATCGAACATTTGTTGAATGGTCACTATACGCTTCGAGCCGCATTCATCGGCT
>CAYPZM010000570.1:0-2726 GCA_964414825.1 uncultured Cytophagia bacterium
AGACATTTTGTCGATGTACGTTTTTCGGTCTTTTATTTTGTTCTCCTGTTTTGTTGTGAGTAATTATGTATTGTATTTTTCGGCTCTCATGCCGGTGATTCATCAAAAAGAAATCGCAACGCTAAAAACGACCTTGTTAAATAACTTATCAATGGGCATATTAGGATGGTAATCATAGATATTTTGGTAAATGATAGTCAAGCCTAAATGTTCTGTAAAAGAATATGTTATGCTGGTGCTGCTGGCCAATCGTGGCTTACTGAATATCTGATTGAAACGGCTCTGATGATAAATGCTTACATCGAAAAATAAATAATCTTTGGGCTTGAATTTGAAACTGAGATAATCTCCGAGTTTAAAGTTTCGTGTAACCACATCCGATGAATTTTCCGGTATTAACGTTTCATCAACCCCTGTAAAATTCCATCGCTCATATTCGTAAAATGAACCGAGACCAGCGAATATGCCGATCTTTTTATTATAAACAAGGCGATACCTTAAAGAGTCCCCCGGCATATTTTAGCTCTAATCCTCGTGCTTCGGACCAATGTAATTGTGCAAAGGGTTCAAAAGCGTACGTGTCCTCAATAATATTTCGGTATTCCATGTATAAATATCCGCCGCTCAATAGCACTTCGTTGCCATATTTTGCAAGCTCGATTTTATTTGCCAGCGTCAGTGCATGTTTTTTAAATTGCATAGAAATATTAGCGTTATTTTCAAATTCGAGCAAGTCTTTTTTTTGTGTCTGGAATTTTAAATCGGGCACAACACTTCCCTTGATCCATTTGCTCGTATCAAGTATGACTGAAAAACTTTCCGAATGTAATATCTGTGCACGAACCGGGTTGACTATCACCAAAAGTAACCAACACATGGCTAAATAGAGCATTTTCATGGCGGCCTCCTTGACAAAATTAGAGCAATGCAATTATTCGTTTTCGGGACCAAGCGCCTCGAGCAGGGCTTGATAGCGTTCCTGCATATCTTTTTGGTCATTCTCATCGGGGAGCGATTGTCGGCTGACGCGTTCGATCATTTGAGCTTGTTTGAGAAGCGCCTGGCGTTGTTGGCGGTTACGTGAGAGTTTGGCAATTATTTTCAGGATTTCCAACAACCGAATGGTTACAGCCGCATTCGATTGGCTATACTGCCGAATCTGGTCGAACGCGGCGTTTGTTATACCAGTAAAAGAAAAGGGTTTGGTCATTATCCTGAGGTTGTCCTGGTCATCGCAGCGCCGAGCAGAGGGGAATTTTTTGCTGCATAGCCGTCCCAGAACCGAACCCAAGCGATCAATGCAGGTTATTGCTGTAAAGGGATCGTTGATACCCGGTGACAACGCCCGTGCAGCAATTTCGACAAGTTGATGAATGGAGAACTCGATATCCTGTTCCGGTGTTCGTTTGTCCCCAATTAAAAAGGATTGGATAATTTTTTCAGTATCATCATCCAGTTCATTGTCATAATAAAGGGTTACAAGCGTACTGCCCTCAACAATAAATTCACCAGGCCGATAATGAATGCGGATGAACCAGTCATTTGTTGTAATTTTGTCCATCAGTACTTCGTTATTAATAGCCTGTAAATACCCGCTTTGTTTTGCAGCTAAATCACAAGATTTCTGATAGGTTTTTTGCTGAACTTGATTAATATCGTCAATTTCATCTTGATTCACATCATATCCCAACTCTTCAGGGAACAAACGGTCGATGCTTGTCATCAGTTCCTTGTACACTGATGATATAACATGGTCCGCTTGAATTGATGATGAAATATGATGGATGAAATAGATCAAAATGCCCACATTAATCAAGGCAAGGACAACGGCGAACGATGTTGAGATGTTGGGGACAAAAGTGTATTTTTCAGTTGTATCTACCGAACGAAGGATGAGCAGGCAGTATATAAAAGTGGCATTGAATATCCCAAGCACCACCTGATTCCCCCGGTCTTTCATAAAATTCCTCATCAAGCGCGGGCCAAATTGCGACGATGCCAATGTAAGCGCAACAATTGTGATTGAGAAGGTTACACCGGTAATGGTAATCATCGAGCCGGCGATTGTGGCTAAAACAGCCCGCGCTCCTTCAGCGCCGCCTGTAAATAATATTTCGGGGAGTTGGTAAGTATTAGCGTTAAAGCTGTTATCAACGGCGATGGTAAAATAAGAGATAATTATTGAAGAAATAACAATCAAGCCGGGTAGAAACCAAAAGCTGGTTTTAAGCGACTCCCAAAGGTTGAGCACAATTGTTTTCATCACGGTACCTGTTAATATAAGGTATTTTTTACATATAACACTTAAATCAGCCGTTTTAACCGCATCGGAGTAACCGGCGTGAACGAACTAAAATTGAAAATGTCCCGAATTTCGCCTAAACGAATCGGCGGTTAAAAGTCGGGTAGGTGCCCGGCGAGCCACTTATCTCAAAAGGAATAGGCGCTTTTCCAAGCACCCCCCGCCGAACCCAGCATCCTGCTTTCACAGAACTGAGCTCTCCAGAAGGCTTGAGGTCTTGGTAAACGTTACCGCTTACTCTCCTGTTATCTGTGTTATCAACGGTCATCAGTAGCATTACGACTTACCTCGGTTGACACTCACTGAATACTCACCTTCCTGTCCTGCTTCGCCCTGTGATCGGCCTTACCGTCTCCCTGGTGGGTCGTGACTCCCACGACTACTATCAGGACTCCGTCACCTTATGACTCTCGTCACGTAGGCG
>CAYPZM010000571.1:0-2713 GCA_964414825.1 uncultured Cytophagia bacterium
GGCCACATTGGCATGGGCACGCAAAGTATTCGCGAGCTTGGCGGTTTGCTCGAAGAGCCGCGAATTCAGATTGTAGCGGTATGCGATCCCAACAAGGACAGCAACAATTATGTTGAATGGGGCAAGAATGAAATCCGCCGTAGGATTCAATCGCTTTTGCAAAATCCCTCTTGGCGCGCCACTCAAGATGGCTGTCCCGCCGGCCGAGACGTGGGCGAAGAAGTGATCAACACCTATTATGCCAACCAGCGCGGTCAGGAGGGTTTTAAAGCGGTCACCACCTATGCTGATTTTCGTGACATGCTGGACAAAGAACAGGATATCGATGCTGTAAAAATTATGACGCCCGATCATCTCCATGCCGTTATCTCCATCGCTGCTATGCAAAAAGGTAAACACGTGCTCATGCACAAACCCATTGCCAACCGGGTGTACGAAGGTCGAAAGGTACTCGACATTGCCAAACAATCCGATGTGGCCACGCATTTGCTGGCGTATGGCAGCGGCACGCTCAATGGCCAAATTGTTGAGGAGATCAAAAAGGGTGTTATTGGCACGCTGAGGGAAATCCACAATTGGACGAATCGTCCGGTGTGGCCGCAGTACGAACAAATTCCCACCGATACGCCGCCAATTCCCGATGGCTTTGACTGGGACTTGTGGCTGGGCCCGGCCTTGTACCGACCGTATCATCCGTTTTACACGCACACCGTGTACCGGGGCTGGTATGACTTTGGCGGCGGCTCCATGGCCGATATGGGCATTTACAGCCTGTGGCCGGTGTTTACCGGACTGAATTTACCTCCAGCCCGCAGCGCCAAAGCATTTGCCACGCACGCGCATACCATTGTCGATAATGTCAGCACGGAAATTGACAATGACTTTTCCTATCCCTCTGCCTGCATGATCCGTTTTGGATTTTCGTCCAGCGAGTTTACGCCCGAGCTGGAATTGTTCTGGTACGATGGCGGCATGAAACCGAGTTTGGGCCGAGACATTAAAGCCTATGATGTTGAAATGCAACGCGAAGGCATTTTATTCGTGGGCGATGAAGGCGCCATCTTTGCCGATTTCCGCGGTTCGGATGCACGATTGCTCAAAAATGGCAAAAACAAGCCGTTGTGGCCGGAAGAAGAATCAGAACGCGAGCGCGACCGGCGCGACAATCCATGGCTTACGGCTTTTCTGGGCGGCGAGCGTTCGCCAGGAGATTTTCTCAACGCCGCATCGATTACCGATACGGTCAATCTCGGCACCGTTGCGCTGCGCGCTGGCAAAAAAGTCGAGTTTGACAGCGAAGCCATGAAAATCACCAACGATGCCGATGCGGATAAATATCTGTATCGCGAGTATCGGGATGGTTGGGTGATTTAGGCTTGCAGGTTGCAGCGTACTTTTTCTTCAACACATAAATGGATTAATGGCGGAGACGGGAATCCGGAAGCCGCGACCGCTATCACGGTCTCGGGGATTTCCAGTCTCCCCTTCCTCATTTCAATCCCATACTGGTTCGATGAAATGGGAGACGGGAGGCCGGAGTCTGGAGTCCGGCTTTAGTGTTATAAAATTTCGAATAAACGAATTTTCTGATCCTTTAAAATCCACAATGCTATCATGAAATAGCGATCTCCGGTTTCCCGTCTCCAGTCTCCCTTTATTTGTTTCAACCCCACACGGATTCGATGAATAGAAGATAAATATGCATCTAAATTGAGAATATCGCTCATGCTCATTTATAGCAAGAGCGCAAGTTGGTTTATAGCAAGCCTCTAATTTTTTGTCTTGCTTTTTGGTTTTATTTAATATATTATTGTGCACTAATATAGTGTTTTCCAATGAGGTGTAAAAAATGCTTAAAAATATCACACTTTCCGCTGATGAAGAGCTTATTCAAAAAGCACGTGAAAAAGCTGCGATTGAAAATACAACCTTGAATGCCACCTTTCGGCAGTGGTTGGCTCAATATACAAATTCATTCTTTAAAAGCGATGATTACGATCAGTTAATGCATTCACTTTCATATGTAAATCCCGGGCGAAAATATGATCGAGACGAACTAAATGAAAGATAAATATTTTGTCGATACAAATATTTTTGTTTATACTTTTGATAAGCAGAACAAGCAAAAGCGTCAAAAAGCAAATGAACTTGTAAAGACTGCAGTTCTAGAGCATCGAGGTTGTATTAGTTCTCAAGTCATCCAGGAATTTATAAATGTTGCGACTAGAAAGTTTGATACTCCTATGTCGATTGCGGATTGCCAAAAGTATTTGAAGAATATTCTATCTCCGCTCTGCAGCGTTTTTGCGAGCCTCGACCTATACTACAAAGCGCTAGATGTTATGGAACGATGGCAATATTCGTTTTATAATTCCTTGATTATTGCTGCGGCACTTCAAGCTGAATGCAAGATATTATATTCTGAAGATCTTCAACACAACCAAAAAATTCAAGATATGACCATTATTAATCCATTCTTTTAGTGATAGCATTCGTTTCAATCCCACATGGATTTAATGAAATTGGAGAGGGGCGGCCGGATTCGGGAGTATGGCTTGAGTTCCACAGGACTACGAATAAGCGACCTTTGATCTGACCCTTGCGATCTCCGGTTTCCCGCCTCCAGTTTCCCCTTCTTTGTTTCAATCCCACACTGGTTCGATTAAAAGAGCGATGCTCTCCTTTTATACAGCCGCGATGTTTTTGTTTCAAT
>CAYPZM010000572.1:0-2709 GCA_964414825.1 uncultured Cytophagia bacterium
CCGGACAAGTCCGGCGCTTTTGTTTCGGAAAACACAAAGCTTGCCAGGGCGAGCACCATCAAAACACTCAGGGTCCGTTTCATTTCAGGTTTCCTTTCAATTGGGGCGAAAAATGACTTTGTGGTTTGGAAATAATAGCACTGAACGGCAATCAACTACATTTGTTTCATTTTCAACGGATTTCCGTCTTTTACCACTTTCAATGAATCTTTTTACACGAAAAACGTCAAGATGCTCGCAAGCAACCGGGAACCCAGCGACATAAAAACAAGTTGATTCTTTGACAAGCATCCGCTACATTTCATGTTCGAACTAAAAGATCTCTATAAATTTATGAAACCAACTCTTTGGATACGAGCCGCTTTCGCAATCTTTATTTGCGCATATAGCTCGGTTGCCATGGCACAAGTTAGCCTCACCGGTGGAAAGGGCATGTTGCGGGTGTACGAGGCGGAAACCGTCACCCCGGGCCGCTTGTATGTCAATCCGTTTGCCACATTTTTTGCGCGTCAAAACGCCCAGCAAACCCGGCTGGATAAAGATAATACATTGAATGTTGGCCTCACGCTCGGCATCAGCCGAGTCTTTGAGACGTTCGTTCTTTTTGTGCCGTATCAAACCGACACCACACATATTTGGGGCGCCCCGGGCGACACGAAACTGGGCTTGAAAGCGCATTTGCCGCGACCGGGTTCGGTTTCGCAATTTGGACTGGCTGCGGTTGCTAATTTCCCCACCGGACGCACGCACCCGCTGCCATTCGAGCCTTATAGCGAAGATGCCTTCGGTTATGCGATCCTCGGACTGGTTTCTTTCAATTTTCAAAATGCGGTACGTGCCGTTCCGCTTAAACTTTCCGCAAATCTCGGCTATAAAAGCCACAATGCGGAAAACAGAGTATTTTCGGGCGCCACCGACCAACTCGTTGGTGGATTCGGTTTCAAGATTCCGTTCCAAACGTCCCTTATTTATACGGAAGTGACAGGCGACTATTTTTTGAACAAGGATCAAGTAAACTTTTCGCACAACTTTTTTCGGATCACGCAAGGCTACAAATTTATCACACGTCCCGGACTTGTTTTTGATATTGCGGTCGATTTTGAGTTGGGCAATTACAAACCAACCCCCAAACAGCTCAACATTGCACCACGGGTTTGGGAGGATTATGCCGACTGGAAGGTGGTTTTAGGCATGACCTATCGAACCACGCTGGTTAAATCCTGGGACCACCGCTATCGCGAAGCGCAGAAAAAGGAGCAACAGGAGCAGGAAAAACTGGAGCAGCTTCGCCAAAAACGTAAAAAAGTGGTAGAAGAACTGGAAGAATATAAAAAGCAACTCGAAGAAGAAAAAAAACAGGACATTCCTTTTTAGCAAAATTGCATGCAACAATACGCTTTAGCACATAAATTTTCCGCATCACGCCAACTTTTGATGGCGCTGCTTTTATTTGCCACTATGGCCACGGCGCAGGTCAATCCGTTCAAACTCGAGTCCGATTCGGAAACGGAACGCGTCGGGAACCGTCTTTACCAACAAGCGACGGCTCTATACCGCGATGGAGAGTATTGGAGAAGCTCGCAACAGTTGATCAAGCTCATCGACGAGTTTCCCGGCTATTCGAATATGGATGGCGCGGTTCATACGCTGGCGAACTGTTTGTACGAGCTGGGAATGTCTCAATCGGCAAAAAAAATATACAAACACATTGTGCAAAAATACATCACCAGTCCTTATGTGCCCGAGGCATTGGTGGGCTTGCAGCGTATCGAATACGAACAAAATAATTTGGCGGCTAGCTTGAAATACTATGACGCTCTTTCGCGCGGAACCCCGTCGCAAGATGTAGTTGACCTGGCCGCCTATTATGCAGGCATGGCCTATTACAAAATGGAAAATTATCCGCGCTGCGCCCAGGTTCTGCAGCGAGCGTCTCCTTCAAGTCCGTATTATGATTATATTTTGTACACTTTGGCAGTATCTATGCTACGTATGAAGCAAGTTTATCCCGCCATCGACTTTTTCGAGTCTTTGTTTGATTTGCCGGTCATTAACGATGAGCGCCGGCATGTATTGGATGAGGCACATTTGACTGTTGGGTATTTGTATTATGAATTGGAATATTTTGACAAGGCGATTCAGGAATTCCAGCAGATTTCAGCCGGCAGTACGCAACATCCTCATGCGTTGTTGGCTTGGGGATGGTCGGCGGCGCAGCAGAACATGTGGCAAGACGCCATAGCGCCGCTCACCAAATTATACACGACGTACGAGAGCAACGACCTGGCGCAGGAGGGATTGTTTTTACTCGGACGCTGTTATCTCAAGTTGGGTCGATACGATGAGGCGATTGGCGTTTATGATTTTTTGATCGATATGTTTCCGGATCAGCAACAGGTGATCAGCAGCACAGAAAAAATAAATACCAATATACAACACGAACGCGAGCGCCTTGAAAAACGCCAATTGGAGCTCATGGCCGCAGAACAAAAGTTGATGGATGACTTGAATTTGCGTGTAAACGACGAATCGTTGAACATCAACCAGGACAATCTAACCAAAACGCAAAGCGATTTGATTAAAAATTTACAAAACGAGCGCAAAAGCCTGAACCTGCGCCTTCAACAGCTCGATTTGCTGGCGACCGGCACAGCCACCCAGGAGCAGCGCCGCAATTGGAAAGCCTATGCCGAATATGGCAAATCGCGG
>CAYPZM010000573.1:0-2669 GCA_964414825.1 uncultured Cytophagia bacterium
ATACTGAAAATATCAATGCCGACCGATTTGATCGTCGCCATGTCGTTCAAACGCTGATCAAAGCCGCCCAGTTCTTTGAGGCGCTTTACCAAACCGACGTGATAATGATGCCCCATCACTTTATAGCCGGGCAGCGGTTTAAACTGATCGCCGCGGGTAAACGCCAGGGCGCCGTTAACCGCATCCTCACCGATTCCGGGATTCACATAAAAAAACACCGGCATGCGCTGCCAGGCGCCGGGCCGGGCGCTGTACAGGGCAAAGTTGTGATAAAACTCGGGGTCTTCTTCATGTTCGGCCTGGCGGATGCCAAAGGAAAACGTGTTGCTGCTGTCCTTGCGGTACCAACTGTAGCCGAGATTCTGCTCCGATTCGCGGGCCCAGTAAAAACTGTGCGGCGGCGGGAACGAAGCGATAGAGCCGCCCTCGACTTGCGCCGAGATCAAGCGATTGCTGCTTTTGACGATGGTCGGCGTTTTGTCCACGGGACCGCCCAACAGATAATCCTGCCAATTATGCGCAAGATCACGCCACGCCAGGCGGGATAGCGGCTGGATCGGCAAGCCGACCAAACCGGCATCGTATTTAAAGGCGGCGGAGGGGTGATCGGTTTTGGCCACCACCATCTGCCGGATCAGGTTTGAGCCTTTGTAGACATCGTACTGTAGATAGCCGGCAAAAATACCGGCAGTCACACCGGGAAAGACAATTTCCAACCGGGCGCCGTTGGTCGTGACCTCGCAACCGGTGGCGGCAAACTCGGCCGTGGCGCGGGTCACCTCATCGGGTTGGCGCGGCATGCCGGGATGGTTGGCAAACGGTTCGGCCGCGGGAATCGACGTGGTATGCGATTTCGGCGGTTCGTCCTGAATGTACAACGGCGCATCCCAAAACGCATCCCATTTGATCTCGTTCAACTTTTCGCTGGTCAGGGGCACGCCCATTTTTTCCAGCGGTTCGGTCTGTTGCTGCGTGACGCGGCGCAAACCCGAAACCACCCGGAATTCCGGGACGATATCCGTCGCAAGCACACGCCAGGCCCCATCAGCAGGCTGCACCGCCATTTCTCGAATCGTCGGCGTGCCATTTTCGATGGCGAATACCAGCCGCATCTGGTTATCCGTATCGCCATCCCAGACGACGGTCAATTTGTCGTCCGACGTCGTTGCAACCAGGCCGGGTTGAGCTTTATATTCTTGCAGGTTACAATTTAAAGGATCACCTGATACAATGGTTGAAAGCAAAAGAAATAGCAACATTGAAGATTTCAAAACAGGATACAAACAGTATTTCATAACAACTCCAGTAACTTTATTTTTTCTCAACAGACCAAGAAAAGAAAAATATCGCTCAAAACCAAATGATTCCGGTGTGAGCAAATGTACATGCAGGGATTCCCTCTCATTAAGCTGTTTCAGATTATGATTTTGAGAGTACGTTGCCCTGTAAAAGTGCGAGAATAGCAAGTCATGCCAGCGAAGGCTGGTATCCGTTTAGACATTATGCATATTTTCTAAATAGACCCCGGACTCCGCTGAGAAGCGCGGTTCCGGGGTGACTTTTGTCTCCCAATCTGCTTTATAATCCAGTCTGCACAAGCCCGTCTATGGTAAGGTGGTATCTTTTGTGTCAAGTTCTGGTTTGATTTTTCAGAAATTTATGTATTTTAAAGCATTATACCATAGGTGAAAATATGTGCTATTGGCTTTTTTGGTTCCTTTTTTCTGCGACATTCTTGCAATCATTTCCGATTCCAAAACAGTATTCGATCCATTATCAACTCGGCACCCTGCGCGAAGCTATCATTGATCTGCAGCAGACCTGGGGTGAAGAATATTCAAAGGGCGATCAATATCTCAAACGCCTTTCGCGTCTGGAACGGATGTACTCCCGGAGCAAACCGATCCAACACGAATTAATCGAGCTGCGGCGCGATGCCTTGCTCGACAATCCGTTGCTGCGGCAAACCCGTCTGCTCTGCATTAAACGTAAAATGCCGGATTTGCTGGATGTTAAAAATCCGGCCCACAAACAAAGCATGTTTGGTTGGGGCGGCAAAGTCTCGATAGGCCTGAAGAAATTCGGACTGCCGTCGAACCACGAGTGCAATTCCTCGCTGGCAAAATCCGGTTATGACAATTGCATCGCAATTCTGCCGGCGCTCCATCCCGCTGCGGAACTGCAAACCCTGTATACGGCACCGGATTCCGGTTATGTGGGCGAAATCGATCTGCACCGGGATGCGGAGCGGATTTTGTTCACCCAATCGGATTCGGTCAACTGGAAAATTTTTGAGCTGAATCTGCAAACCAATCTCCTCCAACAGGTCTCGCAAACGCCGGCCGATGTGGATTGCGGCGATGCCTGTTATCTGCCGAACGGCAATATCGTCTTTGGCAGCACCGCGTCCATGCAGTCGGTGCCCTGCTGGCACGGTCAGCGGCGCGTCAGTAATTTGTATGTCATGAAAAACGACGGCAACGGTATGCGCCAGGTTTGTTTTGATCAGGATCACAATTTTCATCCCAGTGTGCTGGCCAACGGCCAGGTGTTGTATCATCGCTGGGACTATACTGGCATCAGCCATGTTTTTTTCCGCCAGCTCATGGTGATGAACCCGGACGGCAGCGGTCAGCGGGCGATTTACGGCAGCAATTCATGGTTTCCCA
>CAYPZM010000574.1:0-2659 GCA_964414825.1 uncultured Cytophagia bacterium
TCGAGATTTCTTTTGAGCTTGAACAAAAAGTCATTGAAATGACCAGCGTGCACGTGACGGCTCATGCAGGAGGAGAGCCGTCATCGCAGATCATTGTGCTATCGCAGCGAGATATTCAAAAGACGCAGGCGACCTCTGTTGGCGACTTGTTGAAATATTGTCCCGGCGTTGAAATTCACGATAATGGCGCGCAGGGTGAGAAAAAGGTGTCCATTCGCGGCAGCCGTTCGAACCAGGTGCTTGTGCTATTGGATGGTGTGAAACTCAATGATGAATTGAGCGGCGATGTTGACCTGTCCATGGTGCCGGTGAATTCAATTGAACGGGTCGAGGTGCACAAGGGCAGCGCGTCGGCAGAGTTTGGCAGCGGCGCTGTTGGCGGCGTCATCAATATCATCAGCGCCAGTTCGGCGGATGATAATTTTCAAATGTCCGCGAAAACGGGAGCTTTCGGCTTTCAAAATTTAGAGCCGTCCATGTCGGCTCAGTGGAAAAATATCAGTGTCCTGGCCTCTTTTCAATCTGTCAAATCTGATGGCGCTTATCCGTTCACGTCGGTGCAGCCGGATGATCTCATCAACCAAAAAACGCGTTATAATGCGGATATGTGGTCGCAGAATGTTTTTACGCGTCTCGGCTATTCCGTTCAAAATCATCGCGTGTCGCTGCGTTATCAACAGTTCGAGTCAGAGCGCGGCAACCCCGGACGGATTTATTATCTCACGCCATTTGCCCGCTCCAAATTTAATCGACATATTGTCGGCGCTGATTACAAGGTCGTTTTTAAGTCGTGGTCATTTGAAGCTCAACTAAATCAAACTCGACATCAATCTGCAAGTTCTAATCTCAAACCATTTAATTCTGATTTGCCGTTTGGTTCCACGCCATCGTTTCATTTTAAGAATGAGTTGCGTACGACAGATGTTAAAAGTTCAATTTTACACAACACAACCTCATGGCTGTCGCACCGTTTGGGCTATGAACACAAAGGTTTGCATTATGAGGATCAGAATTTACTCGTTTCCGAAAGTGCGGCCATAGGGACGGCCAGGGATCGAGCGTTTGCTTTTTTTGTCAAGCAGGATTATCAATTTAATATTTTCGAATGGGCGTTTAATGTATCACCGGCCATTCGTTTTGATCAGGCGCGTTTGAGCAGTCAAGAAGATTCCCGAATGGAACGTCAATGGAGTCCGCAAGTTTCCGCGTTTTTGTCGTATGGAGTGAAACATTCATTTTATCTAAAAGGAAATATTGGCCGTGCCTTTCGTTTGCCGACGTTTGCCGATCTGTTCTACCAGGATTTCCGCGTACAGGGTAAGGCTGATTTGCTGCCGGAAAAAAGTCTGAATCGGGACATTGGTTTTGGCGCGCACTTTTATCTGATGGGCGAATGGCGATTCGAAGCTTCGACATTTCAAAATACCATCGATGACATGATCGTCTGGCGGCTCGGCAGCTTTGAATTTTTCCGCCCTTACAACACCGATGCCGAGCTGTTTGGGGACGAGTATTCGCTCTCCTGGCGAACGTTTGCCGATGTTCTCAGTATGAACGGCAGCTACACGCATCTGCGGCCGCTGAATAAAAATGAAAATGAAACGCTGTATAATAAATTTCTGCCGTATCGACCGCAGCATTCGATAAAAGCCGGCGTTGATCTTTCTTTCGAAACGTGGCGAACGAGTCTGTTGTATCGTCATGTTGGTGAGCGTTACATTACCGAAGCCAACACCAAATCCATGCCCGCCTATGCCGTGTTCGACTGGACGGCGCAGTGGACGATTACATTCAAAAAAATGCAGTATCAATTTCAATGCGCTGTTTTGAATGTTACGGATGAGTCGTACCACATCATTCGCGACATGCCTCTTCCCGGCCGGGAATGGCGTTTGGGATTGACTGTGAAATATAACTAATTCAAAAAAACTAAAAAGGCCTAACACAAAAGCGCCAATCCACAAAGGTCACACAGAATTTGTGGTGCTTTGTGTTTTTGTGTTATAACTGGAGAACAACATGTTGAAAAAAGTACCAATTCTGTTTATCCTGTTCATTCTGTCTAAAAATATTTTGGCAGATATTCCGCGAACGCTGTACACTATAAACGGCTCTGCCGAGTCCATCTCAAAAATGACGCTGGACGGCGCTTTTACTATTTCTCAAAACGTCGCCAAAACCGGCCAGATCCCGAATCAAATCGTCGCGCACAACGATATGATTTACATTGTTGATTCCGGCACCAGCGATATCAAAATTCTCGATCCGGAAACGGATGCGATTGTCAAAACCATTGCTTTGGCGCCGGGCGCCAATCCGTGGGATATTGTTTTTGTCGGCCCACAAAAAGCGTATGTTTCCAACTGGGTGGCCAACACCGTTTCTGTTGTTGATCTTGAACAAGGCGCGGTTGTCACGGATATTCCTGTCGGCAAAGGCCCGGAGGATATTATGCTGCTGAATAACCAGGCGTTTGTCACCAACACCGGATACGCCGGCTGGGGCGTGCCGTACGAGCAGGGTACGGTGACTATTATCGATATTCTCACCGATACGGTGATCGACACTATTGCCGTTCCCACCAACCCGCAAAAAGCGGTGCTCGCGCCAGATGGCAAAGTGCATGTGCTGTGTACTGGCGACTATGCGGAGAATGTCG
>CAYPZM010000575.1:0-2658 GCA_964414825.1 uncultured Cytophagia bacterium
CCATGCGGTTTTCTTCCGGCAGCACCAAAACCGCATAGGACATGCCGCTGGGCAACACCAAACGGCCGTTTTGCACATCCGCCGTCAGCAGCACTTCGGTGTTGATGTCGTCGTAATCGTAACCGAGTCCCAAACCGGGCCGTGCATGTTTGGGCTGGGTGAAATTGGGGATGTCGTGGCCGTAATAAACACACACATCCGCAACAAACTGGCCTTGCTGCAACAGCGCACTGCAGCGCGTCAGATACGCATGCCACTGATCCGACATATCCCACCAGGTAAGATTGGTGTTGATGTGCGTGCCGGCGCCAAACGTCCAGCCCGGTTTTCCCGCTTGCGGCAGATTGTGCGCCATGGTGTGATAGACCACGCGGTTCATGCCCTCACAAAAAGCGCGGTCGGCAAACGGCTTGAGCGTGGCCGGACTCTGCCGCCAGTTGTCGTGGCTGGTGAACGCTTCCATCTCGACGATCTTGTGCCCGTAAATGTGCGCGGCGCTGGCAATGCCTTTGACGATTTGCAGCTCTTCAAAACCATCCGGTTTGAGGCGGTCGCGCTTGTCCACCCAAAACTCGCCACGCATCACATCGATGGCGCCCAGGGCCTTTAAATCCTCGGTCGGCACATCGTGCAGCGGTGCGCCGGGGCCGCCGGCTTCGGAACAGAGTTTGAGGCCGTGATCGTGACACATATCGCGCGCATTGCGATACAAATTTTTTATAAACATTTCCGAAACCGTGTGGCGAAAATCGTACAAAAATCGCTCAGTGGTTTCTTCGTCTATTACCGTCACGCCAAACAGCGCCGGCAAAAACGGCTCGATGCGATAGCCGTGCAAATCATAAAAAAAATCAGGTAGCTCTGGCGTCCATATAATGTCGGCATTGGATTCATAACTGGCAAGATAGAGCCGTTCGAGAGCGCTATTCTCTAAAGAACCCACACGTTTTTCGAGTCGATTGATGATTGTTTTAAAATGATCGGTCACCGCCTCCTTGCTGAAATGATCGATGGACAGGCCTTTGGAGTTGTCGCTCGGCACCCATAACATCTGGCCAAAGTTGGTGCAGATCGATCGCAAAATCAACCAGCGGCCTGGCGGCAGGTCAAGGTTTATATCTGGGCCATTCATAAGTTTTACCTGTTCAGGACTGGCGAGCACACCATTTTCACCAAGTGGAAAGATGAGAGTCGCGACATCGAGATAATATTTGGGCAACCCGTTGTCGTCTTTGGGGATGTTGAGGGGGAACGTGCCATAGGATTTGACAAACGAGTCGGGCAGCGCCGGAAACGGAAGAGTATTGTTATAGGAGATTGGGCCGTGCACCGTATCGATAGACGCGATGAGATTCATCGCCGCCTGCTCCGGTGGCGTCCACGAGGCCCCGGCATTCCAACTGCTGGAGACGATCAAGCCCATTTTCAAACCCAATCGCTGCGCTTCCTGCAACGCAAACGCCATGCCGTCCACTTGCTCGGGACTCATAAACGCCGGTCCCGGCGGAATGACATCTTTGCGATCGGAGATGCCAAGGTCAAAAATGTCGACACCGCCCAAGCCTTTGTCCTTGAATTGTTGCAATTCATCGGTGATGGTGTTGTAATCAAAATTACCATGCGGCCACACCCAGTAACCGCGCGGTTTGGCGTTCTGCGAGGGAAAATCAAAAACGGCCTCCAGATCAACAGAAAAAATGGTTGCAGGCAGGAGGATCAGAAGAAAAAGGAAGAATTTCATATTTTATCTCCGAGTCATGCGGTCGTTTCTGGAATCCTTTGGGACGAATGTCCCAATTCATTGCCCGTCCGGGATAAAAATCTCGGACGATCGAATACACTACTTGCGTTCAAACACCACATGCATCTATTCCATCTCCACCGGCTCGCCCAATTCCAGCAATGTTAGTTCACCAAACCAGGTCGGTGTATAATTCCAGTCCTTGATGAGCTGCGGCCCGGCAGACGGATGCAGGCACCAGGCGGCCCAGGAAAACTTGTGCGAGCGCATATAATCCGCAATACGAATGCCGTATTGTTGGTGCCCGGCCTCTTCCTTGTTCAACCCCCATTCGCCCACAATAATGGGATACTGTTCGCCCACATTGCCCCACTTGGCGTCCCAGTTGGTATCCTTCCAGGGATAGGGATGCGTGTCGTAGGCAATATTGTAACCGTCCAGGGCATAGCCATTAAGGATGCCGCTCAAGTCGTATCCCCAATCGATGCCGCCGGCTATAACAATATTTTCCGCGCCGGTCGAGCGGATGGTGTCGTAGAGCTCCTGGTGGCCCACGGCTCGATACGTCAGGTCCACCGATTCACCACTGCGGTCGTAATGCTCGGTATACTCGCCGCCGTTACGCCACAAATCCCAACTAATGCCGTACGGTTCATTGTACAGACCAAACAGCACCGCAGGATGGTTTTTGTACACATTGGCCACATCGTGCCAAAAGGTTTTCGAATGCTCGTCCGGCATTTTGTGTTGGCCTATATATTTGCCCCATTGGTTGCCATTACTCCAATGCAAATCGAGCCAAATATAAGCGCCCATCGTATCGCCCATTTCGACAATTTTATCCACCAACCGGCGGTAGGCGGCGCCGTCATCATTTTGCTCCGGGGCATGGCCGTACCAGCGGTCCTGCGCAAGTG
>CAYPZM010000576.1:0-2656 GCA_964414825.1 uncultured Cytophagia bacterium
AAATTTAATAGCATCTTTGGACAAATACTACAGATATTTCCAAGAACTCAATTTGAAATATTTGTCAAAGAAACCGATTCTGCCAAAGCCACAAAGGGATTCAGTTGTTGGACCCAATTTGTAGCCATGTTGTTTCATCAATCAGGCCAAGCTCATTCACTCCGCGAAATTTGCGGCGGCCTGGCAACGCTATTAGTTGATCCAACAAGTCTGTGCCGCTAACAGGGTCAGGATATCCGCTCGTAAATTTTCCATCGGCACATTCAATATCCCAGAGGAGACCATAAGGCTTAATATGCCAAATTAGTAGACCTGAACCTTTATAAAGTTGATCAAATCCGGTTCCTTGATGGTTTGCGACATAAAAATGCTCATTAGCATTAATCGAAAGTCGATAAAGCTTACCAGTGGTGCGGATATCTTCAATTTCTACCGACTGGTCTGATGTTATATCCACAAACCGTGAGCCATCTATCCAGTCAAGCATATCTTCGTCACCAAATTCCTGGACAGTCCCTGATCCAGAATAATAAGGAAAAGAGTGGTTGCCAGGCGAAGAATACGCACTATGATGTGCAAAAATGCCTCCAGTTACATTTATAAAAACCATTTGCTAGCCAACGAACGCGTTTTTATCGTCATTATATACTTTTTGCAGAATTTCTGTCGTTAGCGTTGCAATCCCGCCAGTGCCAGTATATGCACTGCCATCGCCCAGAAAGCATTCTACATAATGGGATACATTGTAATCGGCGACATAACATTTTGTTTGATTCGGGGATGGCCGAATTGCTGTGCTTAAGTGAACATGATGATCATAGTAAGACATCTCTTCGAAAAAGTCTTGGATATTTGCTTGCAGGTTTGTGTAAAAGTTCGGGAGGTCATCTTGACCTGACACATCAGGGAATGTGACATAGATTTGAAGAGCGTAAACATCAGATTGTGCCGGACTGATTGAAGCTGTCTGCTTCTCACCTGAAGCTTTAGCCAATCCTTCATAAACATCTACACAAAGTGCCGTTTCATCTGCGCTCGACGACGAAATAGCAATCATCACAAGCATGATTATGCCAATTATTCGCTCTTTCATTTTGGGTCTCCTCCTTTTGTCATCAATAATTTGCGTACTGACGTAATCTCGCCGAGCCGAAGTTGATAAACATACACTCCGCTGCTTACGGGCCGGTTTTGATTGTCCGTTCCGTCCCACCGGACCACATGCCGCCCGGCGAGTTGTTTTTCATCAACCAGTCTTTTCACCTCCTTTCCCGTTATGTCATAAATAGTCACCGTTACATCCACAGGTTCCGGATTATAAAGATCGTAAGTAATAATTGTGCTTTGATTAAACGGATTAGGGTAATTTTGATCAAGCACGAAGTTGGCTGGAACAATGATTTCGTTTGCCTTATCGACTGGTGTTCTGGTCGTATCGCCATACGAAAGGCTATTTACCAAAGCTCCTCTTAAAATGTACTGTTCCCCTTCTGACAAAACCCTTACCAGGCCAATATTAGGCGCGTAAATATTAATAAAGTCAGTGTGATTTCTACGAGCAACGAATTAAAATAATAACAATGGTAAAAAGTACCAGCCGGCGTATTTACTGTAAAATTCGTATCTTGGAGAGTAGTAACTCTTGTAAGATTATTGACCGGATCATAGGTACTATCAATCAGGCATGGGGCCCGATTGAATTGCATAGTTGTAAGAGTTTCCTTTAAAGTATAAGGGTGCGCGACCCATATCCTATTTACCGAGTCTTGCCGATAGAAATTAAATAATGTATCTATTCCCCAAAAGGATGAATTTTGTTCTTCAAGCATTAGGTAATAAAGATTGTTATTAATACTGAGCGTATCGATAATTTCTCTAGTGATCGTGCCGTTATGACGTTCCCAATTGTAGAGCCATTTATTACCAATTTGCAAGGGAAAATAATCGGCCGTCTGGGCAAATATGAGAGACTCACTAAATGCGAGAAAGATGAATACTGGTATAAATCGAAATGCGGATTTCAATTGAATTTTCTCCATGAATATTCAGTAGCTCAGTTAAACAGTATGCTTTTGCACAAATTACTCCTCTTCTTTTTGATAATCTCAAGCAAAAAATCTATTGCGTTTAATTACATTGTTTTGTTAAGCGTGAAAAATTTTCGAGAATAAGCAAATTTTTTTGTAGCCGTTATCAAAAATGAGCAATCGAATAAATTTTGACAATCGTTAACTTTTGGTCACGTGCTTGGGGGAATTTTGGGTGTCCGCCGCCGCTCGTCATCTTTATATTAAAAAGAACAGTATTTGAAAGAGTGGTACATGCGGTAAAATTCTCTAAAATAGAAGAGTGGTACAAAAAAGAAGATAGTTTCAACGATATGTGAAATAAACGGCAATAAATGTACCACCAAACGCTCAAGTTCTGTCATTTCAACAGGCTGAAATGGGAAGGGACAAAGACGTAAAACGTTTTTGTAACGGCTGCAGCAAATTGTTATCGTGTTGGAGAGTCGAGAAAATAAAAGGCGTTTTCAAGGGCACAGTCTTCTGAAAAACCTTGGCTGGATATCTCTTTTTACACTTTTATCAAATCGCGCAGCGCTTGTCAAGTAAAGAGATTTACGAGGCGGAGCCTCGTACTGGATGTTTTTGTT
>CAYPZM010000577.1:0-2654 GCA_964414825.1 uncultured Cytophagia bacterium
ACCGCACGTTATCAACATCATCACGTATTAAAATCTTGGTGTTGTTTAACGACAATACAATGATCGCGCCAAAATAGAAACAACGTAAGTCTATAATTATCGTTTTGAATTGCAATCAATTAGTAGTATAAACTTGACCTTAATTGACATCGAGTAATCACTAAAAATTACAATCAAATTCATATCCGTAGTTAGCCTGAATAATTCACAAAAAAAGCTGTTTTCTCTCACAAAGTTTTATTTTATATTAGTTTGAAGACCACATAAAATAAAAACAAAGTTTGAGAAAACAGCCATGGCGAAAAATACAAAACAGATTCCTCTTTTTAAAGACATTTTTGACAAATCCGTCGAGCTGGACTTTGATGGCGGTGACCTGAGCTCGGATACCGGTTTGATTCTGCTTCGTCAAATTGAACAACAAACCGGAATTATTAAACGCATCGCTAAAGTGGTACCAGATACCCGGCATCAAAGCTATATCGAACATGATCTTTGGCATTTACTTTCTCAACGTGTTTTTCAAATCGCCGCTGGTTATGAAGACGGCAACGATTGCGACAGTCAACGATTTGATCCCGTATTGAAGATGGTCTGTGGCAAAAAGCCACAGAGCGACAGTGCGCTGGCCAGTTAACCCACCATGAGCCGCTTTGAGAACAGCCTGGACTCCAAAGATTTGTACAGAATGGGCGCTGCCATACTGGAGCATTTTATTGCCTCTTATAAAAAACCACCCAAGGCGGTGGTGCTGGACTTTGATGATACCGATGATCCAACCCACGGAAATCAACAGCTGGCGTTGTTCAACACGTATTATGACGAATACTGTTATCAGCCCATGCATATTTATGAAGGCCAATCCGGAAAACTGGTCGCCTCCATATTGCGACCGGGCAAACGCCCCACCGGAGCCGAGATTGTAATGATTCTAAAACGCATTGTCCGTCGTCTTCGAGAGGCATGGCCAAAGGTTGATATCGTTATTCGAGGTGATTCTCATTACAGTTCAGCTGCCATTTACGACCATTGCGATCAGCATAACATCAAGTTTATTTTGGGACTTACTGGCTACAAATCATTATTAAAAAAAGTTGCCCACACCCTTAAACGAGCCGAAGAACTCTATTTAGAGAAAAATGAACCGGTTAAGCTTTATGCCGAATTCACGCATCAAGCAACGAGCTGGGCGAAAGTGCAACGCATTATTGCCAAAGTTGAATACAATGACAAAGGATCAAACATTCGTTTTATCATCACAAGTTTTCAATCCACAAGACGGCAATGGCTTTACGAGACCGCCTATTGTGGCCGTGGCGCTATGGAGCTGATGATAAAAGAACACAAAAATCATCAGCCATTATAGATAGCAATATCTGACAAAAACAGGCGAATGCTTGTGCTGACTTGGATAAAATCCATTTTTGTGAATAATGCAGGTTAGGTCTAATATAATAGCTATTTGCTCGTGCTCTAAAAAGGAAGTAAAAGTAATTTTTTCTCCCTCAATTTTCAGATTTTCAGTTTCTATGGCAAACCCATGTATTTCAATTTTTGCCTTCGTAGCACCATTTTCCTGGTAGAAAATAATGTTCCCTCCCTGATAACCGTACGGGGCAGAGTCGGCTGTATAGTTCCAGGTTCCTATAATTGCTTTACTCGTATCCAGAGCTTGCAAATTTAAGATAGTAAAACCACAAATTAGTAATACACTAAAATTCTGATATATCAGATACCGTACGTATCGTCTCCGTTCGTTCCAACCTGCTATTCACATCTACAGACCATTCAAACTTTTCCGGCATCTTTTTAATAAAACATGTTTGTGTCGGATAAATAAATGCCGGAAGTTGATACACATCCGTAATCTGCAAACAGATCAGCATCTCAATGGCCGGTCCGCGACCGTCCGCAGAACTGGGCACGTCCTGCGTTTCGGGAGGATTTTGCAAAAGGAGCGAGTGCACATTGCCATCGAGAAGCGCCGCATACAATGCCACTACCCCCATCTCGTCGCGGGCGGCAATGCTGATTCGCTGCGGATTTACACCTTTTAAGGTTTTCACAAATTCGATGGTTCGTAAAAGATCATATACTTGCATAGACGCCACAGTTCTGCCCGTCCAGGCCGCGGCGCGACGCACGTGCCATTGCAGCTCCGGTGCCCAACCTGCTTCGCCAACGCCGCGCACCTCAACATAGGCGATGTTCCAATCGTCGCTCAATCCTGAAATAAAGCCTTCCGATTCCCATCGTTTTTCATCGGCATTTCGTAGCACGATCATCAAACCATTGGCTTGATTCGGTGGCTGCCGCCAACGAATATCCGCCTTTAAACGCCAATCTTGCTCCGAGACAAAGCTGTACACGGTTTTACCGAATTGCCCGCCATCCAACGTACGAAATTCCAGACGAGGTTGCAAAGGAACGGGCTTGGGAAAGGCGGCAAAAGTTTTTTTGTGCAATTCCGCAACAATATTGGCGTGTTCCTTTTGCCACTCGCGTTCTGCTTGAATTTCCGGGGCGGGAGGGAGCTGAATAAATTCATCCTGAATGCGCGTAGTGCGGTCATCCGGGAGCGGGCCGTTGACAAATACGCGCAGCTCATCCACGGATAATTGCGCCGATTCGGATTCGTCGACATCCGCGATGTC
>CAYPZM010000578.1:0-2652 GCA_964414825.1 uncultured Cytophagia bacterium
CGACCAGCGCACACCGCGGCTCAAGGGGCGCAAGTTTTCTTCGAGTTCGGCAATGGCGTCAGTCACCTGACTCGGAAGTTCAAAACAAATAAACGTGCGAAGTTTAGCCATTATTTCGCTCAATAATCTTTTTTCGCAACAAATTGAGAACGGCCTGAACCGAACGTTCTTTGTTGCCGATTCGGTCGTTGGCAAAGGTGTGGCGCTCGACCAGGGTTCCGGATTCATCGGCATAGCCGACGTACACGAGTCCAACCGGCTTTTCCGGCGTGCCGCCTGAAGGGCCAGCAATGCCGGTAATCGATAGGCCATACGTGGTGCCGGAAATTTCTCGCACCTTTTCGGCCATAGATTTTGCCACCTGTTCGCTCACGGCGCCGTGCTGCTCGATAAGCTGCTGTGGAACGCCCAGCATGTCAATTTTTGCCGCATTGCTGTAACTGATGACACTGCGATCGAAAAAATTTGAGCTGCCGGGAATGTTGGTTAGCTTGTTCGACACCAATCCGCCGGTACAAGATTCCGCAATAGCCAGGGTTTCGCCGCGTTCGGTCAAAAGCTTGGCTAGTGTTTCTTCCAGAGCCACTTCTCCTTCGGAGTAAATGGAAGCTTGAATTTTCTCGCGCAGCATGGTTTCGGCGCGGCTTAACTTTTCTTGGGCTTTTTCTTCGGAATCAGCGCTCACCATCAGACGCAGTTTAACGCCGTAAAGATTGGGCAAAAAGGCTATTTGGGCCTCTTTTTCTATCTCTTTAAGATTATTTATCTGTTCGTACAACGTGCTTTCGGGAACGCTAGTGGTCATAAAATTTTTGACCAGAACAACCTGGCCGTTGAGGTTCGTTTTAATCTCGGGCAGCACATAATTGCGCATCATAGCCTTCATTTCACGAGGAACGCCGGGCATCACAAACACGGTTTTGTTGTTACGACGGAAAATCATTCCGGGTGCCGTACCCAATTCGTTTTTCATAATATCGGCATTGTGCGGAACCTCGGCTTGCTCTTCATTCACCTTGGCCATTTCAAATCCGCGTTTTCGAAAACGCTCTTTGATGAGTTCGAGTACCTCTTCATTCAACACTAATCTGGAATCGAAATAGTCGCAAACAATGTTTTTGGTGACATCGTCGTGCGTCGGGCCTAGCCCGCCAGTGAGCAACACCACATCACAGCGAGATTCGGCGATTTCCAGCGCCTCTTTCAAGCGCTCTGCCGAATCGCCAACTGTGGTCACCCACTGCAGTTGCGCGCCGATGTTGATGAGCTGCTCGCCAATCCACGCGGCATTGGTGTTCACTGTTTGACCGATCAACAGCTCATCACCAATTGAAATTACTTCAATTTTCATACAATCCTAACGAAATGGATTCCAAATCAATTGAAACACAATTTGCAAAATCACATTTGCATAAATGGCTGCCAGAACATCATCGGCCATAACTCCCCAACCGCGGGGCAGACTTTGCAATTTATGAATAGGAAAAGGTTTTAGCACATCAAAAAACCGAAACAAGAAAAAGCCGGCCAGATAAACAATCCAATGTTTGGGCACCGCCATAAGCGTTATCGTCATGCCCACCACTTCGTCCCAATTGACTTTACCGGGGTCGTGACCCCATTCACGTTCGCATTTGGTAGAGGCCCACACGCCAATAAAGAAAAAAATCGCGGTAATGAATACCAGGGTCGCAGGCTGAATCATGGGCAAAAACCACAATGCCACCGCGGCTACAGCGGAGCCAACGGTTCCAGGGGCGATTGGGAAAAATCCACTACCAAAGGTCGTACCAATAACTTTCGCAACAGTTCTCATAGTCTTTTTCGTTTGATACGCAGCAATCGAGGTCCATTTCCCAACCTCGTTTCATTAAACAATATTTATAATATACATTTTGAGACAGAAAGGCAAGATCAATATTCTCGACGCCCCTCAATGGCACGAGCCAAGGTCACTTCGTCGGCATATTCCAAATCCGCCCCCACAGGAATACCGCGTGCGATGCGGGTAATTTTGATGTTTAACGGTTTGATCAACTTTGACAAATAGATCGCCGTGGCTTCGCCTTCGGTATTGGGATTGGTGGCGAGAATCACCTCGATAACCGGTTCATTGAGGCGCTGCAGCAATTCTTTTACGCGCAATTCATCGGGCCCCATACCGTCGAGCGGCGACAATGCGCCGCCCAAAACGTGATACAAGCCTTTGTATTCGCTCATTTTTTCCAAAGCCAAAACATCGTTGGCTTCTTCAACGATACAAATGACCGAGCGGTCGCGCTGCTCATTGGTGCAAATACGACACGGATCTTGTTCGGTAATATTGAAACAGAGCGAACAATGTTTTACTTTGAGTTTGAGCTCTTGCAAGGCATCTGCAAGCTGGCGCACCTCTTCATCCGATTGTTTGAGCAGATAAAACACATGCCGCTGCGCCATTTTGCGGCCAATTCCGGGAAGTTTGCTGAGCTCATGAATTGCTTTTTCAACCGCATCCGAAGAATACTTCACTGCCAGCTCCGCTTAAAGTCCCGGAATTTGCATATTTCCAAAGTTCGGCATAAGCCCGCCAGTGGCTTTGGACATTTCCTCTTCGGCGCGAGCTTTGGCGTTTTCCAAAGCCTGATTTACCGCGGCCAGAACCAGGTCTTC
>CAYPZM010000579.1:0-2637 GCA_964414825.1 uncultured Cytophagia bacterium
CCACAAAGCTAAACGTGGATCCGGAAAACTGGCTGCTAAAACAGTACGATATCATTTCCACTCCGCTACCGCCCGGGTTTACGCCCAATGATTTTCACCTGGCGCAAAATTATCCAAATCCGTTTAGCAGTAGAGAATTGACGCAAATTACGTATCAAGTCGCGCAATTGAATGCGCCGCATGATGTGCAAATCAAAATCTACAACATTTTGGGTCAAGAAGTCAAAACGCTCGTAGATCAGGAAATGCCGGGCGGACTTGCCACCGTTGTGTGGGATGGAACTGATGTGCGCAATAAAACCGTGCCTTCCGGTGTTTACCTCTATCGACTCAAATCCAAAAATGTCGTTATAGAAAAAAAATTACTGTTAACTGTACAATAAAGTGAGGGAACTCTATGGGTGATATGAAATTGTCGTTAGATGGGCAAGTGGCCCTGGTTACAGGAGGCTCGCGCGGTATTGGTCGCGCTATTGCCGTTCGTTTAGCGCAGGCGGGGGCCAATGTAGCCATAAATTATTTGCGCCATCGCAATGCTGCGGATGAAACCGTCAAATTGATCGAAGACCAGGGCGTAAAAGCTCTGGCTATACGCGCTAATGTTGGCGAGCATGAAAATATTCATCACATGATCGATCAAATTGAGGATAAATTTGGCAAACTCGACATTTTGGTTAGTAACGCTGCTTCCGGTGTTCTAAAACCGGCCATGGAGCTCACCGAGCGTCATTGGCATTGGACTATGGATATCAACGCCGGAACCCTGCTGCCTCTGGCCCAGCACACCGTACCGTTGATGAAAGATGGCGGCAGCATCGTCGCGGTTTCCAGTCTCGGCTCGACACGCGCCATTTACAACTATGCCGCGGTGGGTGCTTCCAAAGCGGCGCTCGAGTCGTTGATTCGACATTTGGCCATTGAACTGGCGCCAAAAGATATCAAAGTTAACGCTGTTTCCGCTGGCACGGTAGATACCGATGCGCTGAAGCATTTTCCCAACCGCGATTCCATTATCGATGAATCCGAACGCCGCACCCCAACCGGGCGACTCACCACGCCGGACGATGTGGCAAATGTAGTGCTCTACCTCTGTAGCCCCTTGTCCAACCAAATCCAAGGACAAACGATCGTGATTGATGGTGGTTATTCCATTCTAGCATAAAACAAACTTGCCATGAGATCGTCCGGAATGATTTTCCCGGATTGGCCATGGCTTTGAACATTCTTGGCTGAATAGTTCTGCAATTCTCGGACAAATGTTCTGATCCCATTTATCGCACCGGATAAATATCCGGTGCGATTTTTTTACTCCATTTTTTGACCCAAGATCGCCCGGGATATTCATCCCGGGCGGGCTATAGCCTTGGACATTTGTCCCAGAGAACGCTTGAAGTTTAATCCCCTTTTATAATATCACACATATGGTTTTTCACACTACATTTTAGTATATTTGAAAAAATTCGATACTTTACATTTGGGAGGCCGCATGACATTCAACGACATTTTGGGACTCGTGCTCTCTTACATTTATGCCTTTGGCCTTTTATTTGTGGTGGAAGCCTTGGGCAAAAAATTTAACTGGTCGCAAAACAGCACTCGCAAAATCATACACATTGGCGCCGGCCTTTGGGTTTGGGGCATTATTGCGTTGTTTGATTCTTGGTATTTCGGCATCATCCCCTTTTTCACCTTTATTTTTCTCAATTATATGTTTTACCGCAATCAATCGTTCTCCCAAATGGATACCGAAGAATCTACGCCGGGCACAGTTTATTTTGCGTTTTCCATTACCGTGCTGTTTCTGCTATTTTGGCGCACCGACACTCTCATTGACCGCTTACAAATCGCCGTTGCCGCTACCATGGCCATGACGTTGGGCGATGCCTTTGCCGCCATTGTTGGCCAGGCGTGGGGAAAACATATTTATCATGTCTTTGGTAATAAAAAATCGCTCATCGGTTCTGCGAGCATGTTTGTATGTGCGCTTATCGGAATTTTCGTTTCGCTGTTTTTTGTTCCTGGAACGGTATTGAGTCCAAACAGTGCTGTTCTGTCATTGTCGACAACCTTGAGCTATTCGCTCCTCGCGGCAATCGTAGCAACGGCGGCGGAAGCGGTTTCGCCATCCGGTACGGACAACTTGTCCGTACCTCTGTTAACGGGGATATTTCTTTATGTATTAATTGGATAAAGATTTTTGAAAATCGGACTGTTTACTCTTATAAAGCTAGACCAGGAGCCGTTAAATGATCCTTCAACTCATCCTTTTATTTGTTCTTATTGTATCAGCAGCCATTGCATTAGCCGTTCGCTGGCGTTTCAAACGGCAAAATCGCACTGTTAATTTGCCTAAAAGCATAATCGTGGGCGCATTTGCCTTTGTGCTGATATTCGGCATTATCTTGACGCCTCTGTTTTACGTTCAACTGCAGGAGGCGCTGGAGATTTCAAATTGGCCTAGCGTGGAAGGTACAATCGTCGAATCCAGGGTGGTTGGCGAGCGCGCTTTTCGACCGGATGTCAAATATATCTATACGGTGGACGGAAAGGAGTACTCCGGCACCTCCCACCTGGATATGCCCGGATTTGGTGGCCGCACCAGCCGTTTGGATGCTGCTGAAAAAATGGTAAGCAAGT
>CAYPZM010000580.1:0-2616 GCA_964414825.1 uncultured Cytophagia bacterium
GTGCTGATGTTGGACATGGCCTGTCCCAGCTTGCTATAATACTCGGTCATCACATTTTCGATTCCCGGATAGTAAAAGTTAAAATATTCCAACCGCAGCGTGTCCACATCCACATACTGATTCCAGGACTGACGTGCAAATTGATAGTTTGACAAAGTATGCACGCCCAGATGTTTTAGGCGCGGATGTCGAAACGCAATGCCCTGCACACCCAGCTCCGCATATCCGGGAATATCCAGGCGCATGATGTTGGAATGAATGGTGGGCAAATCGCGCATGTATTCGGCATTGTAATTTTCCAAAATATAGACATTACCCTTGTAAATGCCCTTGGGATTCAGCCATTCCAGCATGGCTTTGCTAAACCACAAATTTAGGTTAATACATTTGGGACTGATAATAAAATGGTTATAGCACCGCGCATTTGTATTTAAAAACAGAGCTGTGTGATAGTGATGAAAATTTTTTGGCAGGTTGATGGTGGGTAGTATTTGGGCATTCTGTGCATAGCCAAATACATAAATTTGCCGATTGATTGTTCCCTGCTCAAACGCCTCCTGAATAGCCTTGCCCGTTATATATAACACGTACAGGAGTTTGTCCGAATCGTTGCCCATTTGTTGGCACCTGGGACACGAACACCAGCTTTCCGGGGCCCACAGGTCAACAACGTCGCATGTCTTCCATTCGCCAAATCGCAATTTGTCAATGATCAGTTGCGTAAATTCCTTTAATGCGCTGGAATGGGACAGGCAAAAGTGGGTAAATGTGCTATCGTTTGGGGAGTTTGTTGTGCTGTCGATATCCACATCAAACCATTCTGGATGTGCTTCAAAATAAGAGAGCTTGCCGTCGTTATTCAGGTCGCCGTTGTAGTCGTCACTCATCATATAGGGATCCATGGGAAAATACTCATCTCCGCTGTATTTGGGATGATTGTAACGATATTGATATTGCGGCTTTAGCAGGTTTTCAAACACATTGGTGCGGCCGGTATTGAGAAGAATGCCGTATTGTTTAAGCGCCGCAACATTTTCCTCGTGATTCCAAAACATATTGAGACGATTTCGTCCCATCCATTGCACGAATGCAGAATCCGCCTGATTGGATGGGCGTTGTTGATCCATCCAAAAACCGCGAACGCTCAATAGAGGATCGACGAATTCGTGTACATCAAAGACGCTCAATTGAGAATAACGCGGTACATGCTCGTCCAGCGAATCTGCCGAGAACCAGCGCACGCCCCAGCGGGTTAGGAGCTCATACACTGCGTACAAGGTGCCGGTCGAGGTTTTCCCGGATAGTACCAAGCCGTTATGAAATTCGCTGTTAAAAGAATCCATGCGAAAACTTTGCGGCGACGCTTCTTTTGTCCATCGCCACCGTCGACGGACATAGTTGCCGGGTTTGTCCAAGTCCTGAATTTGGGGGACACCGAGGTAAATGATATTGCCATCCGAAGGGATCGATTCGTCATCGAGAATGGGGACGTGCGAGCGCGGAATATTTAAAATTTGGCTGAGATAACTCTGCAGCTCAACGGCAGCCAGAGCGGTTCGGCTGATGTCATCCTGCATGGTTTGTCGATCGAACCAATCTATACTATTGTACGCTTGACTCGCTTCAACGGCCGAGTTGTAATCTCCGAGCTCGAGCACAATAGCGCATCTGATTTCTGCTCCGGCAAGAATGAATCGAGTTTCTTTTTGATTGCAAGAGAGAAGCAACGATGCCGTGACAAGCACAACAATAAGAAATTTGACTTGCATAAAATGTCCTAAATGGCTGTGAACAAGAGGCTGATTCTGATTTTGGTATGGGGAAGAATCAGATACCGTATGATGTAAAAGGTAAGTAATTTTGCAGCAACAGTCCAGATTTTTGTGGGCTATTGTTTCACATAACGCGCAACTTTATCCAGTTTACGATTGACATAAATTTGCAGTGCGTTTACAATGCCATGCGACCGAATGAGAGTTTGAAATTGGTTTCGGATGTCTTCGATCATGGCATCGAGGGTGTCGTAGCTGTTGGGATCAATACGATCTAAAATATGCTGAAACGCATGCACGCCCAATAGCTCGTTTTTAAAGGTGGCCAGATTTTGCATAAAGACATTTTCGGAGAGATAACCCGCATCTCGCCCTGTATTGCACTCTTTAGCCAGCCGCTGAATGTCCTGGTGTAAATCCTCAAGTTCGATGCGCAAAATAGCGATATAATTTTGCTTTACCGCTCTCATGTTGCACCTCGGTTCTTCGGATGAATGTCCGAACTATTTCCCGTCCGTGATGGATATCACGGACTTTGCATTGTACAACATTAATTACCAGTATAGGTCACTTTCCAAATACGGCCCTGTTTAGAGTCCGTGATGTACAGTGCGCCATCCGGGCCTTGCGCCAAGCCCATGGGACGGTATTTGGCATCGCGCGTGCTGTAGAATGTCTCGTCATCCGGAAAACCACTGGCAAAAACTTGATAATCACCCGAAGGGGTTTCACCGTCAAAAGGCACAAACACCACGTTGTAACCTTGTTGCGGCAGCGGCGCGCGGTTCCAGGAGCCATGAAATGCGACAAAAGCGCCGTTTCTGTACGTGTCGGGGAACAGGTC
>CAYPZM010000581.1:0-2614 GCA_964414825.1 uncultured Cytophagia bacterium
GTACTCGTTTTCGATTTGCAGCACCGAGACGATGTTGGTGGTTTGCTCAAAAGGGTAGGGAGGGAGATCGGGAAACGTTTCAACGTCTATAAACGCATCATGAATCGGATCGAGCACCAGCTCGGTATAAGGATCGGCAATTCGCAGCGAGCCATCCACCAAATACTGGTAGCGATAATCCTGTGTCGACTCCAGATTGTTCATCTGCACCCAATAGCGCTGCGAATCGGGCGTGCGCTTCATAAAAAATGTCGAGTCTTCCTGCCAATTGTTGAAATCGCCAATCACATACACAAAATCTTTGTGCGGCGCGTGCAGAACCAGAGTCACGTCGTCTCCAGTAATGTTGATGCCGTCGCGAACGTCGTCGGGCAACGGCGCGATCGTGATTTGCGGATTCACCACAAAGTAAAAAGATATAGAGGCTTCGGCCCCGGTTTCATTGCGTGCAACAATTTCTACAGTGGTTTTCTCAAAATGTGTGGCAAGAAACAGATGTTTGAGCGTGTCGTTTTCTACTGTCTTGATGGATTCCTCATTGGCAAAGAGTTCCATCTCGGCGGCATTGGTAGCTACGGCGAAAACGCGCAGGCTATCTCCGGATTGTTGATACACCGGCATGTTTGTCGGTTCCAGCAAGGCCACATTTAAGCCTTGCTGGGAAATTGGCAAAAAGATGTCGCTGCCATCGGCATCTCGCCCAACTTTGCTGCCGTTGGGCGTGCGAAACACAAACGCCAAATGCGTAACGGTTTCGTTTTGTGGAATGTCATAATAGCTGCGGATGTGATAGCGAATGCGCCATTTGTTTTTGCCCAGCGGCTGCATTTTGGTTTCCGGCGTGTTTTCCAGCCAGTCGGTTTTTACATAGCGCCAGTCCGCGCCGTCGCCGCTATTTTGGGTCAAAACGCCGGTGTGGGCATAAATGTCGGGCTCGCCAACCAGAGCGCCATTGCCTTGTGTGGCATCGTAAATGATGGTGATGGTATCGTCCACTGTGGCAAACAGCGGGCTCCATTCCAAAATTTGTGCGGATAGCAGCAGTGGAAACAACAGAAAGGTTATTAAAAGTCTCATAGCTCTTCCCGAATTTGTGCAGAGATTGAATACATTTTAATCCGAAACAACAGCAATCTCTTCTATCAAGTTTAACTACCGTTGCATCAATACGTTTCAATTTGTACATTGCTTGCATTAAAAGTAGGATAAAGAGACGTATGCAGCAAGGATTTTTTAAATCAGTGTGGGAGATGGTTCGGCGCATTCCGCAGGGCAAGGTAGCGACCTACGGACAAATTGCCGCGTTGCTGGGCAATCCGCGCGCTGCTCGCACCGTAGGTTGGGCTTTGCACAGCATGCCAGACGATGCAAATATTCCCTGGCACCGCGTTATCAACGCCAAAGGACGCATCAGCACCGATTGCCTGGAACACAGTCCCGATTTGCAGCGCCGACTTTTAGAGGCGGAAGAAATTCTATTTGATGAGCGTGGATATGTCGATCTAAAGATGTACCAATGGCGGCCGGAGTTGGCGGAGCTGCCGAACATCCAAACGGACTAGTCGAGTTGCGCCGATGGACAAATATCGTTTAGCGGACATTGCGGGCATTTTGGTGTCTGAGCTTTGCAGAGGGTGCGGCCCAATCGCAAAAAGTTCATGTGCAGCGAATAGGACTTGCCCTCCGGAACTTGCGGCTGCATGGCATAGTGCGTTTTTTCGGCACTTGAATTGAGCGGCACCAAACCGAGGCGCTTGCAAATGCGGTGCACATGCGTATCGACCGGAAAAATATCCACGCCGCAGGTGAACATGAGCACGACGCTGATGGTTTTGATGCCCACGCCTTTGAGCTGCAAAAAGGTGTCAATCGTTTCCTGTGGATCGGCATCGCATAAAAATTCCAGATCGAACGTGCCATACGTATCAAACACCCAGCGCAACACGTTTTTAATGCGGACGCTCTTTTGGTTTCCAAGTCCAGCCGGTCTAATCGCATCGGCAATGTCCGACGCCGGCGCGTTCATCACCGCATGCCAGTCCGGGAACCGCTCTTTGAGGCGTTTGTACGCCAAATCGCGATTGTTGTCGTTGGTGCTTTGCGACAGCATGGTGAGAATCAAACTGCCCAATGGTTTGCCGCGGCCTTGCCAATTGGGTTGACCAAATGCCGTTTCCAGTCGTTCGATAATTTCATTGATATAATGGAGTTGTAAAGTCATATGAATCCTTTGACAAAAACCTTGACATTATCCGCTATTATTGCGGCGTTGTATGCAGCGCTGACTGTGCTATTGGCACCAATTAGTTATGGTGTATTGCCAATTCAAGTACGGATAGCCGAAGCAATGACGGTACTTCCTTATTTATTTCCGCAAGCCATTCCTGGATTGTACATTGGCTGCATGGTAGCAAACATCTTGGGCGGCTTTGGGCCTATCGATATCTTTGGCGGAAGCGCCATAACGCTAATTTCCGCGCTTTTGACTTATTGGCTAGGAAAGTTTGATCGGCCATGGCTCGCCCCCTTGCCGCCGGTTATTTTGAATGCTGTAGGAGTGGGTTATTATTTGCATTTTCTAACTCAAACACCGGTGCTGATTTCGATGGGTTCT
>CAYPZM010000582.1:0-2587 GCA_964414825.1 uncultured Cytophagia bacterium
TGGGATGGTTTGCGTATCCGTTTTCCGTGCTTTGGATTGTCGGTGTGATCAATTCGTTTAACATGATCGACGGCCTGGATGGGCTGGCCGCGGGCATTGCTGTTGTGGTGCTGTTGTCGTCGTTGGCCATTGCTGTGCTGTTTGGCAACGTACTGGCTCCGTTTATTATCATTGTTCTCTTGGGCGCGAGCCTGGGATTCCTGCGATATAATATTAATCCGGCTTCAATATTTATGGGAGATTCCGGAAGTCTCTCCCTCGGCTTTTTTCTGGCCTGCATTACCATAAATGCCTCAACCTTTTCCGGCGACACCTCTGCATTTCTCATTCCGTTGCTGCTCCTTGGGCTGCCTTTGACTGACACCTTTTTGGCCATTATTCGGCGCTGGCGACGCCATATTCATCCGTTCCATGCCGACCGCGAGCATGTGCACCATCGACTGGTCAATTTGGGCCTGTCGCAATCCGGCGCTGCTACGGCCATGGTGGGACTCACTTTGATTTTGGGTTTGATGGCCTACCTGGTGGCGCACGGTATCACCATGGATATCAAACTTTTACATTAACGGCGGAACCTTTTCCCGGTACGTACAATTTAATTGACGTTTAAAGGCGATAATTGTAAATTTGCATGTGCGGATGTCCATTCGCGAGTATTAGGCCAGAGTGATCGGCACTCGTTAATGCTTTGGCGCGTTTAGCGCTTTTTGGATGTCATTGATTTCAACCTAGTTTTAATAAAAATGCCGGATTCGATCTGAATTATAAACGAATAAAATCCCTGCTTTTTCTCTGCCTTTTAAGCGTTTTATATGTTTCAGCAACCGTTTTGGCAGAGAGCCCCTACTTTACGATTGTAGAGCAAACTCCCGAACGCATTGTGTTGGAATGGACGGCACCGGAATTAACCTGGAAAAATCTTTCCATTGATCAGCACACGTATGTCCAACCGCAATGCGGAGAGTTGCCGCTCCTGCGTCTTGCCGGTTTTCCACAGCTACCGTACGATGCCATTTCATTTTCTGCTCATTTATCCCAGGTGTCCATCACCGTCAGGGATTCGGTTTTTGAAATTCAACGCAGCCAACATATCGCGCCTGCCCCCACATTCCCCTTTACACAACAATCAGAGCGATTGGAACCGCTCTTCCTGGAAGACGAGGCGGTATACGACAGAGATGCTTTTTACCCTGCCTCGGTTTTGGAAACAAATTCCGCTACGCTACGCGATGTGCCTTTATTGCGTTTGCAAATCAATCCGCTTCTCTATAATGCCGTGCGGGGAGAGGTTCGTGTATTGCGCTATGCCCGTATCGAGATTGTTGCGGATTCGCCTGGACTTTCAGCCACTCCGGCGTTTACCCGTTTTGAGCGCGTTCAACAACGACAGGTTGCTGCTCACCTGCGAACCTCAAGTTTAGCCAAAACAAAGGCATCGGCACCTGCTTTTATACCTCCGGCCGGAATTAAGCTATTTACGCCGGAACAAGGCGTTTACTCTGTCAGCGGTGCACAGCTTGAAGCGGCGGGTGTCACGCTCGCGTCTATCAATCCGGCGGCTCTTAATGTGTCCAACAAGGGAGACGCCGTGCCCGGCAAAGTTTTTGGCGCGGAGGATGGCCAGTTTGATCCTTCAGACACTATTGTATTTTTTTCCGAGCGTTTGAGCGGAGAGGATCATTTTTACCATGCGTATACCGATACCAACGTGTACTGGCTAACCTGGGATGGTATGTCGGGCCAACGCTATGCGCGCGCGGACAGCAGTGCGTCTGGGCAAGAGATTCAATACACTTTTATCGAACGGCTTCATTTTGAAGAAGACAAAAATTACTATCACGGCGACTCGAATCGGGACATCCAAAACAGCGATGTTGTGGATGGCGAAGGCTGGGTATGGGACAGTGCCGTGGATCCCGGCGACATGTTTCAAACCACGTTTGATTTGCCTGGCATGACGGCCAGCCGTGATTCGGCGTTGTTGACTTTTCGAGTTCGCGGCGAAACGCTCGACTCGTTTTCGCCGTCGCATCACATCCGAATAACGATCAACAATCAATTAATTTACGAAGGAACGTTTGATGACAGGGAAGAGCTCATCGCCCGGCCCGCTTTTCTGCAATCGCTCCTCAAAGAAAGCGGCAATGTGTTTGCGTTACATTCCATTCGCAACGAGGACATGTCCGTCAAATCGCGCTTTTATATGGATTGGTTTGAGATTGAATACGAGCGCCGCATGACCGGGATTGACGGGTTTTTGCGGTTTTCAACCTCTACAACATCGACCCATCGAACCTTTTGGGTGCAAGGTTTTGAATCCCCCAATATCACGGTTTGGGCGCCGGATCAGGCGATTGAGCTGATTCCAAACAAGAGCCAGGAACGTTTGGTCGAAGTGTCGGTGCGCTCGGCAGGCGTGCAGGATGGCAATGTGGCGCAATTTCTGTTAAATGGCAATCCCGTATTTAGCGGCGCCCGAGGCATCAACCTGGTGGCGCTGGACGCAAAAAGCGGTAATGTGTTGGCAACAAAAAATTTTGACACCTATGCGCAACCGGAACAATCCGATAGTCTGGCCGCCTTTATC
>CAYPZM010000583.1:0-2585 GCA_964414825.1 uncultured Cytophagia bacterium
TTTGGTAATAATATCCAATGGCATATACACGCGCGGCTCAACCGCTTCCATAAGCACAACATTCTTGTATAGATTATAAATGCTTTGATATCCTTGCATTTCGGAACGTTGGCTGATTAAAAAGTCGATGGTACCTTCTTCAAGACATTGGATATTTTGCGCCACAAGGTCGTATCCGACCATACATATTTTGCGAGTGGATTTTATATCTCGAAGGACGTGAGCGCTTTGAAAACTACAGGCATTGGGTGTAAAAATCCCTTGCAAATCTTGGTTTTCGTTTAAAATGCTTCGGGTTACGTTGGCATACGACATGTCTTCACGCGCATTTACGGTATATGTATTGATAATCCAGTCTGTATATTGAGCAAAGTACGATTTAAATCCTCGAATCCGATCTTCAATATGGTAATCCTTGGGCATCACACTGAGAATGGCAATAGACCCGGGAGTATTAACCAACATGAGCATAAGTTTAGCGGAGAGCACACCGCTTTGAAATGAATTTTCTCCCACGTAGGAGAGACAATGTGAATGGGGAATATAAGAATCGATAAAAATATAGGGGAGATGAGCAGGAATGCGTTCAAGGTATTTTTCCGCAATTTTGGAAAGAACCGGAGCAATAAGAAGACCGTCCACATGATCGACTTGCTGTAAAATGGTTTGAATCGCATGTTCGAATGACTGCTCATCATATTTATCATAATAAAAATACTTTACTTTAACTTTATAGACATCGAGCTCACGTTGAGCGCGTTCGATGCCTTTCAGTGGCAGCTCCCAATATGATCCATCCTGCTTAGGCTGAGGAACAAGAACAGCAAAACAGAACGACCGGGAAAGTGAAAGGCTGCGGGCAAGAATATTAGGTTTGTAATTTAGTTCTCGAATTATCCGCTTGACTCGTTTTTCTGTTTCGGGAGAAACGCGTCCTCTGCCATGAATCACTCTATCTACTGTTCCAACCGATACTTGTGACTTTTGTGCAATTTCTTTGAGTGTTGGCATCCAACCGTCCGTGCGTTATCGCACACGCACTTGCAAAGTTATTTTTCAATTCATGTCGGGGTTTGATTTTTCATAAGACGTTTAGGATGGTTAAGGTTTTGAGAGCAACTGCTTTAAAACTGTGATCAAGGTATCTAATGACGGATTAAATGTCAAGGAAAAAATATGACACCTTTATACATTCAGTCATAAAACATGACAATCGTATTACATTCTTTTTATGCAATTTACATGAATTGCTAATTTTGTGATTCCAGACTCTGAAAATCAACAGTATTGTCTCCGGTGAACTGCGGCCAACTGGGCACGGCAATGGGATACGGAACGGCCTGTTGCATGACAAATAGTTGCACTTTGCTGAACTCGATATCGTCAAAGGTATCCAAATCGACGTAAATTTCGTCATTATATTTCTCGCGCAGCTCTTGCAAATAGGCATCAAATGCTTTGCGCAGACGTCCTTGGCGATAGGGATCCGTAGTGTCCGGATCTGCCTCACCCAACCGTTTTAAGACCTGATTCCGTTCGTACGAAGCTACCATCGCATCCTGCCACATTTCGACGGTACGTTGCACTTGCATATCTTTATCCAGCCCCATCTCGTAGGCGTCTTTATTAAGATAAAAATCGCGCAACAGATCGGCCACGGCAATACGAAATACATTGTAAAATTCATTACGACCACCGGCGCTTTTGCGATAGACCAGCGGATGCGACGCCAGCTCTTTGCGAAAATCGCCAACGGTCCAGGTGACTCCATCGATGGTGAAAAAGGGTAGTTGCAGAAATGCTTCTTCGGTGGGTAGATCCGCAACCGTGAGCGTGCTGTCTTCTTCTTGCCAGAACTGTTGCAGCACCTGGCTCTTTTCTACCTGGTCGGCTGCGGTTTCGAGATTGAAAATAAGATCTGCCAGTTTGACAAAAACATCCGGATTAAACTCTATTTCTTTGCCGCGCATCACATCGCGAGTATAAGCATCCCAATTTTGAGTGGCTATATTCATGGTGGCTTTTTCCACAACTTCGTTTACTCGCATCTGCTGCTCTTCGCCGCCAAAAATGAGCACGTCTTTCCAATCCACGACTTTCATAACAATCCATTGATCGTAATTGAGGGGAATCGGACCAATCACACTGTCTTGCGCCAGAGGCCCGGCATACAAGGCTTCGTGAATGCGCACATGATCCGGGTCTTTCCACTTGACGCTCCATCTTGGCCGCTTTTCATCCGGCCAAATGCCGTCAAATATTTCCTCTAACGAATCGGGATTGGCTTGCATCTTGGCACGCAGCGCACGGGCGAGAGAGTCATCGTTCAAGGTATAAAACTCCAATTCGTACTCGCGTTGCGACATATGGTACCGCTTGGCAATTTCTGTCGAATCCAAATCGACCACGTTAAACGCTTTTTCATAGAACAATTGCTCACGCATTTTTTGCTCTTTAACGCCCGTAAGGTAATCTTTAAAGCGTTCGCTCTTGGCCAGCTCACTATCATCGCCATGCTCCAAGGCAAACAGCTTTTCGTAAATAATATTGTTGAGCATCACCTTTTCGAGATTGCGATTGTGTGT
>CAYPZM010000584.1:0-2584 GCA_964414825.1 uncultured Cytophagia bacterium
GGCAAGACACTCGTGGAGGTCACTCAGGAAGACGGGCAAATGCTGTACCTTTGGCTGCAGGACGGCAAAGAGAATTCGGATTTTCAAAACTCTGCTGCCATTTTGTTGCGCTACGATGCCACAGCTCCAAAAGTAACGGGCATAACGAGCAAAGCAGGCAAGCTTGGAAACGATCGATTCAATCCGAAAGAGACGCCGGACATTGGATTTTTTGTTGTTTTTGATGAACTGTATCCCGATTCTCTCGTGCTGCACAATCCAATTTTGGGAGAAAAACGCGTGCGCGTGTCCTCCGGAAATACGGTTCAAGATACTATCAGCCTTATCTGGAATTTAAAAGATGCGGCGGATGGCGACTATTGGCTGGTTGCCACGCTTAAGGACAGCGCCGGAAATGTCAGCGAAGACGATTCGGTGCATATCTTTTTCGACAGTAAAGCGCCTCGAATTACCTTTACTCCGCCCGATTCTGTGATTGATGAAAACACATCCATCCCCATTCGAGCCACTATTTTTGATGAAAACGAGCTTGAATCCGTTGAACTGGTCTATTGGCAGGGGGGAGAACGAACACGCCAGCGCATTCCCATGGCGCTTTCCGGGGATTCCACCTATTCGAGTGAAATACCCGCTGCCGCAGTCGGTAGCCGTGGAATAGAATACTTGATTGTCGCCGACGATGGCGTCAATCGCAACCGCTATCCTCTTAACGAGCAAAATACCAAACCCATGTCCATGCGTGTCCGCATCGCCGGCGATGGCCTCAGCCTTGCGCAGCCGTTACCGGATGGCTCTGAGGAAAATGCATATCGAATGATTGCCATTCCGTTGCAGACAAATGACGCCACGCCGCAAGCCATTCTTGAAGATGATATGGGCGCTTACGATATCAAATCCTGGCGCTTTTTTCGATGGAATCCGTTGGATGCTCTCTTTTTAGAATATCCGGAAACCGGCGACATGATGCCCGGAAAAGCGTATTGGATCATCACGTCCAAACCCGATATCACGATCGATTCGGGCCCGGGGATGACAGTGAATACGGTAAAAAAGCAGACCATCGTGCTCAAGCAAGGTTGGAACGACATCGGCATACCGTTCAATTTTAATGTTGATTGGCAAGATATTGTCAGCGCCAGCGCCATTGACACGCAAAAAGTGCAAGGTCCGCATGCCTATACCGGCACTTGGGAATATCCGTTTGATAATTCGGTGCTGCACGCCTGGCAAGGATACAGTATTTATTCGGAGTTGGATGACATCTCGCTGGTGATTCCGGCTTTGGAAGCGCAGACAACGCTGCAGAAACGTCAGCCGTTTGTCAATCGAGCTGATTTTGATTGGGTTTTTGAAATTAAAGCTCAAAGTGGTGATGCTGCGGATGTATCCAACTATTTTGGTTGCTTGAAAAATGCAACCGTCAAGTGGGATTATGGCCTGGATTTTGTCGAAGCGCCGGAAATGGGAAAATATGTTTCGGTCTATTTCCCGCATAATGACTGGGAGCTTGGCGCCAGCCGTTACACCACCGATTTTCGTCCACCGCAAAAAGGCCATGTGTGGGAGTTTGAAGTCGCGAGCAACAAGGAAAACTCGAGTGTGGAATTGACATTTCGATCGTTGCGCGACCTGCCCAATTCCTTATCCCTCAAGCTACTGGATACCGAAGCCAACATGTCCATCGATCTTGCAAATGATTCGACGTATAGTTTTCAATTCTCGGACAAGGAAAGCGTGCGGCATTTTACCGTGTTTGCTGGCGATGCCGAATTTATGGAACAGCATCAGGATCAAATGCCCGAAGAGCCGTCCCAGTTTGAATTGGTGCAAAATTATCCCAATCCATTCAACAGCTCCACAATCATCTCTTATGAGTTGCAAACGGGCACGGATGTTAATTTGGCGATTTATAATTTGCTGGCACAAAAAGTTCGCCAACTGCGTTCCGGATATCAGGAAAAAGGCTTTTATCAAGTCACGTGGGATGCCCGCGATGATGAGGGCAAAGAAATGGGCACCGGCGTTTATATTTTGCGGCTGGAGACGCCGGAATACACGTCCACGTGCAAAATGGTTTATATGAGGTAAGTTTCGTGCGGTTTTTTAAACAAATAAATACTGTTGTACTGTTAGTCCTGATCGCTGCATTTTCCTTTGCTCAGGAAATACGCAATACGAATGTGATCGAAGGCGTCAAAGCATTTTATATGGCCGACTTTGAAGAGGCTCGGCAAATCCTGCAAAATGCCCTGATTAACAGCCGACTCACGGATGATGATTTGTTTGCCGCGCATATTTATATTGCTTTTTCGTACATGCGCGAGGAAATTGAACCACAAACCGCGCGTTTGCACATTCAGAAGGCCATTTCCTCGGCGCCCCAGGTGGAACTGGATCAAAACAAAATTCCGCCCGATCTCTACAGCCAATATATGGCCGTGCGCAGCAGTCTTGTCGGGACCATTTTTGTCAATACCGAACCAGACAGTGCATCGGTGTTGCTGCTCGAACCTTCAACAGGATTGGTGATGAACCGGACATCGCCTGTGGTATTTGGTAATTTGCTGCAAGGAGATTATCGAAT
>CAYPZM010000585.1:0-2559 GCA_964414825.1 uncultured Cytophagia bacterium
AGGAGACCGGAAAACCCATCGTCTGCTGGGCGCTCAACTTGTCGGTGCTTATGGGACAGAAGTGTCGAAACGGATAGACATTGTGGCGGCCGCCATTTATCAAAAAATAAAGGTTGAAGATTTAAACAATCTGGATTTAAGCTATACGCCGCCGCTTTCCAGTCCATGGGATCCGGTGCAAATGGCGTCGCAGCGCTGGCTGCAAAACGTACAGGAGCTTGCATGACGATAAACGTTATTTTACACGGCGGATTAAAATCCTGCTGCCAAACCTTACCAACAGACATGGTTCGAATCTCGATGGAAAAATGGTTCAAGAGTGACGAGAACATTGATATTCATGTCATTGATAAAACAGAGTCCGATGTCAAACTTGACAAGCTTGCCTCGCTGGCCGTGAACACTCTGGGCGATAATGCCTACCCGATGATTTTCCTGGATAACGTCTTGATGAGTGTCGGCAAACTCCCGGAATATCGGATGTTGCATGACATGGCAAGGCAGCCGCACCCCGCGGGATTAACCGAGCAGGATATTTTCAAACTCGATAACGCGGAATTTACGTCCAATTGAATACCGATGTTGCACGCCAGGAGATTTTTGAGCCGTCTCAATCGGATCAGCAAGTATCATTCATTTCAGAGCAATTTGGAGGAGATATGGAACAGCACAGGCACATCGTAAAAACGTTGGTGATTTTGTCCAGCCTTTTGTTCAGTATCGGAACAACGGCGGCACAGTCATCCGTCGACATTGTGTGTCCGCCGTTTTTTTTGCGGGATGAAGCCGGCGCCATCATTAATCCGGTTCAGGGCGTGAACGCGGACAAGCCCTATTCGCCCAAACAAACATGCGGGGCCGCCGGCTGTCACGATTACGACTTGATTACGCAGGGTTATCACTTTACCCAGGGCGCCGGCGAGGAACCAACAGACGCGCAGGCCGAACGATGCCAATGGGTGTCGTCGCCGGGAAATTACGGCGGTTCGTGGTGTTCGCCTGCCCCGTTGTATCGCTATTTATCACCAAAAAAGAACGAGTCGCCCAAAGAGATGGACATGACCTCGTTCAGCTTTATCACCGCCGGATGCGGAAAATGCCATCCCGGCGGCGGTTCGACGGAATACGACCGAGCCGGCTTTCGCTACGACGAATTTATGCAACAGGCCGGCTATACCTCGGGCGGCGACAATGATTTTGACGGTGATTATCATAAAGCCAGCTGGAGTGAGACCGGCGTTCTGGAAGCCGATTGTATGATCTGCCATCAACCGGGATACGATTATTCCGAACGAAACAAACAGCTCGGCAAGCTCAATTTTCGCTGGGCGCCGACAGCAGCCACAACATGGGCTGAAGTGTCAGGCTCGGTTCAGGATGGCTCGCCGTTAAAAGTCGAGTACAATTTAGCCGTGTTCAACCCGGACGGCACAATCTCGCCGCATATCGTGCGGGAGCCGCGAAATGAGTCCTGCACCAATTGTCACGCCCAGCCGGGCTGGAAAAAACGCGGCGCCAATTATTCGGCCCGCACCGATGTGCATTTGCGCGCCGGGATGAAATGTGTCGATTGTCATCCGGCCGGTTCGGGCGCGCTGGACAGCCGCATTAACGGCAAGGAAATGCATCAGATCGCCAAAGGCGATGATCCCGGCGGCCAGGTGCGCAATGACCTGGACAACAGCATGCTGGATTGTAATTATTGTCACACCAACGGCCATCTCGGCGCGCCGGTTGCCAAACACGCCTGGCTGCCGCCGCTGCATCTGGAGACGATTGCCTGCCAGACCTGCCACATTCCGCAGCGCACGGTAAAGCCCGCGCAGGTGCAGGCCGGCGATGTGTTTAATCCCGGCACAAAAATTCCAACCAAGGGAAAACACTTGTGGACTTTTTATGGGCCGGACATGAAGTATTACAACCATTACGGCAATATGGGCATGATGGGTTTTAACGACAAACCGACCGATATCTTTACACCGCCGTTGGCAACATACAAAGGCAAAATTTATCCGGTGAACCGCGTGCACAGCGCATGGCCGGCGATTGAGATTGAGGGGAAACCGGGATTGATGCAGCCGAGAATGAGCGACATTTACAAAATGTGGACCAGCCATTTGGCCGACCCGACAACGTATGCGGAACTCGCAAAAATCAAAGACGACACCGGCGACGGCGTTATCGAGGTCAACCGGCCTGAAGAGGTCGACGCGCTCATCGCCTCGGTGACCGAGATGCTGAATTCGATCAATTATCCCATGCAGGGCAAAAAGGTCGTCTGGGCCATGGATGACCGTGTTTACAGCAGCGGCTCCGAGTATCGGACGCTGCCGAAAAAAGAGTGGGAAGCCTCGGTCTACGGCAACGTGCACACCTATAACCATGATGTCTTTCCGGCGCGCGCCGCCCTCGGTTCAAACGGTTGTCTGGATTGCCACGACAACGAGTCCGCCTTTTTTATGAGCAGCGTCGTGCGCTATCCGTTTGACGAGAACGGCGAGACCGTAACCATGCCGCAATATAAATTGCTCGGCATGACCTCATTCAGCGCCTGGACCG
>CAYPZM010000586.1:0-2529 GCA_964414825.1 uncultured Cytophagia bacterium
CTCCGGTGCCCTCTTGCTGCTGTGTGGTAGTCACATTCATATCGCCATAGGATATCTGGAACAAACCCGCCGCAAAAGTGCCAATTCCCGGGACTTTGAGTCCGACGGCAGTGAATGAAGTGTTGATATCGGCGATCCAGGGCTGATACATAAACTGAGCTTCACTTTGACGCATATAGGGCAGCCGGCCCGGATTCCAGTAAATGGCGGAGAGGTCCTCTACAGAGGCCACCGCCGCATCGCCCATGGCATTGCCAGTGCTGCCAAATCCGATTTCTAAAAAATTTGCCGCTGTGGTGCCAACGCGGTACGGCTCATTGGCCTGTGCCGCAAACACCAATAAAAGGCCAAGTATAAAACCCAAAAGAATATTTTTCATTGAACTATCCTTTCTTTACAATCGACATGCATACCTAAATTCGAGAACCTTATTTGATAATGCTGAATTTGCCGATTTTTTCGTCTCCCGTTTTATCGGCACGCACATAATAGACGTAAACACCAGCAGCGACTTCGAGACCTTCTTTGGAGAGCAAATTCCAAAAGGCAGTGCCATTATCATCGGCGTTATCGACACGAATTTCATCCACCAGCACACCGCTGACGGTAAAGATTTTAATGTCGCATTGCGCCGGCAAATGCGTAAACATGACGCGACGCCGTTGGTTCAGAAACTGGTTGGCCACGGCAGGTTCCATTCGGTTTGTCGCCACATAAGGATTCGGAACCACCTGGATTGAATCCATTGTGGTTTTGATGTCCACCATGTCGGTTTGGCCTTGCGGCAGCACTTTGAACAGCAGCGAATCGGTGACAAAAAATGGCCGTTTGAATACGAGACGATAGACATCGTTGGCTTGCGGCATTTCCGAACCGGGTGCAAACTCGATGGCAAACAAAGTGCGGTACCAGTTGCCGCGAGCGTCGAGATAGCCGACAAAGACTTTGTCTTCTTCCATTTCATAGAGACCGCTGGCGTTGGTGTCGTAAGCCACCAGGTCCATCACCGGATAGTCGCCCAGCGAATCGGGAAAGGTTTTGATGATGACTTTAAAATTAAATTCCTGTTCTGTAAGAGCCAGCCCTTCATCAATACGGTCACCGAATTCATCGCGAACGCGGGTGGCACGGCTGGTTTCGCCAACATAGGTGCCGGGATCGCCAAAGATGATTTCATATTCCCAGGGCAAATCTTGTGTATAGACAGAAGGACTGATGCTCATTTGCACATCACCGGACAAATTGCCGGCACGCCATCCGGTTTCATCAAAGTCGATGTCACCACTGTCCGCATGAAATGTGTTGAGAAAAATATCAAGGTCCAGGCCTTCAAACACGTCGGTTTCAAAATTTTCCTGGATGGGCAGTGAAAAGGCGTCGAGACTGTCGATCTCCACCCATCGCAACGGCGGCGGCAGCAGGCCGTCTTCGGTTTTGGCTCGCGAGATGACCAACCTGTTACTATCAGTGACATCGTAAACATTGTACCCGTTGGTGGTGTATTCGACACTCAACCCCGCATTTCGTGCTGCGCTGACAGTATCAACATTAAAAGTGACTTTATAGGTATGATTTTCCTTAATCTCTTCCGGCATTACAATTTTGGGCGTAACAGAACCGGTGCTCGCCGGCCAGGAGGATTTCAACACCTCTATTTGCGGCGGCACATACCCCGCAGCACGTTGACGCGGGGTGACAATGGCCACATTGCGCCCCACGGCGCGCACTTCTTCAGCCTCATCCAGCTCGATGACAATGTTGTTTTCCGAAGGCGTCACACCTTCGCCCAAATCCGGAATACCGCGATCGTAGGCGGCCAGCGCATAATAATAGGTTTTGCCATTTTCAACATCGGTATCGACAAAATAGTGACGAATGCCATTATCGCTGCCCAGATTAAAGGCCACGCCGTCCACCAAACCAAAATCGGCAAAACCGCTGATGCCGTTATTCAAATCGCACTGAAAGACCGGACGTTTGTAGAGGGTATTGCCATAGCCGTCGGTAATAATTTCCGGATCGAGCATATTTTTATCCGTGGCTTTGTAAAGCTTGTAGCCCTCAAAGTCGTTTTCGTTTCCTAGCAGCGGCTCACGCGTATAAAGCTCGGCCACATCATCCCATGTGAGTACAACGTTGCCATCGCCGGCAGTCGCTTTCAGCGTTGGCATTTTGGGAGGCACGGCAAATCGGTAATCGCGCTCGTAAATGATTTGGATAACATCCTTTTTACGATATAGAGAAGGAGCGGTATGATCCGGCGAATTTAGGCCTTCGAGTGGATCGTACGAGGCAACAAGCCCCATGGAGATGCGTTCGGTGCGGCCTTTGGGCAGCGGAAACACGCCGGTGGCAAACAGATTGACCCAGGAGCCCGGCGCATCTTGAAACGGATCGTAGCTTGAATCGGAAAAATATTCCCACACGCGTTCGTCATCGGTGTGGATGCGCGGCTCGGATTCGTGATCATACGGGGCTGGTGGGATGTCTGCATTGGGCCGGGCAAAGCCTTTGACACCGACAAATATT
>CAYPZM010000587.1:0-2525 GCA_964414825.1 uncultured Cytophagia bacterium
AGCAGACCACCTCGTAATATAAAACAATTTAACAAGAGTTGTTTTCGCATTTTTGGATTTTGAGATATTTTGCAATTCCTGTTTCGTCGGTTAAAACAGTTTCAGCGCGCTGTATATTCGAATATTGGGATTTTCTCTTGCAAAAGTCTGAGAATGGTTTAACTTACAGGCGCCTTTGCTTACAAATTCATTCCATTTTAAATACAAACGTGTGGAGATTTCTCATGGCGAATATCCAGAATATGAAGCTTGTTGAACCCAATCAACGCCTGCGCGGTTCCATGCCCAAAATTGGCATCCGGCCGGTAATTGACGGTCGCCGCAAAGGCGTGCGCGAATCATTAGAAGAGCAAACCCGAAATATGGCCGAAGCCGCCGCTAAATTTTTAGAGGAAAATTTACGACATTCGAATGGCTTGCCTGTAGAGTGCGTCATTGCCGATTCCAATATTGGTGGCGTGGCCGAAGCCGCGGATTGTGCTGAAAAGTTTGCTCGCGAGGGCGTTGGCGTATCACTTACGGTAACACCGTGCTGGTGTTACGGTACCGAAGTGATGGATTCCGATCCCCTTATCCCCAAAGCCGTATGGGGATTCAATGGTACCGAGCGGCCGGGTGCCGTCTATTTGGCCGCGGCGCTTGCCGGCTATTCGCAAAAAGGCCTGCCTACCTTTGGCATTTACGGCCACGATGTGCAAGATGCCGATGACACATCCATTCCGGAAGACGTGCAGCAAAAACTGCTCGCCTTTGCCAAAGCCGGACTTGCAGTGGCGGAACTGCGCGGCAAATCCTATTTATCCATGGGCTCGGTCTCCATGGGCATAGCTGGCTCTATTGTGGACGACCATTTTTTCTATGACTATTTGGGCATGCGTAATGAATACGTGGATATGTCCGAATTTGTCCGGCGTATGGAAGAAGGAATTTACGACAAAGAGGAATTTGAACGTGCGTTGGCGTGGGTAAAGGAGAATTGCCAAGAAGGTGAGGACACAAATCGTCAGGACATTCAAAGCTCACGTGAGCGCAAAGATAAAGAATGGGAAATGGTAGTCAAAATGGCGCTGATCGCCCGCGACCTGATGGTAGGCAACCCAAAGCTGGTAAATGCCGGATATGAAGAAGAAGCTTTGGGACACAACGCCATTGCCGGCGGCTTTCAAGGCCAGCGGCAGTGGACCGATCATTTTCCCAATGGTGATTTTTTGGAAGCGATTCTCAACTCCTCTTTTGACTGGAATGGCATTCGTGAACCTTACATCATCGCCACCGAGAATGATGCGTTGAACGGTGTAGCCATGCTGTTTGGGCATTTGCTGACCAACACTGCGCAAATTTTTTCCGACGTACGCACCTATTGGAGCCCCGAAGCCATCGAACGTGTTACCGGCAAAGAACTGACTGGCAAGGCATCGAATGGCATCATTCATTTGATCAATTCCGGCCCCACGGCGCTGGACGGAACGGGCCAACAATCCGAAAACGACAAGCCGGCGATGAAACCGTTTTGGGACATCACCCCGGAAGAAGCAGGCAAATGCCTGGACGCAACAAAATGGTGCCCCGCAGAATTGGAATACTTTCGCGGCGGCGGCTTTTCCAGCCAATTTTTATCCAAAGGTGATATGCCGGTGACCATGTCGCGCGTCAATCTGATCAAAGGCCTTGGGCCCGTTTTACAAATTGCCGAAGGCTACACGGTGGACCTGCCGGAAGACGTACATGAAACCCTGAATCGCCGCACCAGTCCCACCTGGCCCACGACCTGGTTTGCGCCCACGCTCACTGGGCAAGGTGCATTCAAAGACGTCTACTCGGTGATGGCCAATTGGGGCGCCAACCACGGCGCCATTAGTTATGGCCATATCGGCCACCTGCTTATTACACTGGCCTCGATGCTGCGCATTCCGGTGAACATGCACAATGTTGCTGCGGAGAGCATTTTCCGTCCCAGCGCATGGAGTGCATTCGGTACGGAGAATCTCGAAGGCGCGGATTATCGTGCGTGTGAGAATTTTGGTCCGTTGTATGGAAAAAAACGCTGAGAATAAAAACTATCAATCCTGATCAACAATCCCTGTCAGGGTTTTAAACCCTGACAGGGCTCTCTTATTTCTGGAGCCTCTACGTGTCAAAAAAAATCCGCATCGGTGTTATATTCGGCGGCCGTTCCACCGAGCATCAGGTTTCGCTGGTATCCGCTACCTCGGTGATGAATTCGCTGAACCCGGATAAATATGATATTGTGCCCATCGGCATTTCGCCCGAGGGCAAATGGTTGATCGGCGAGACATCGCTGCAATTATTAAAAGAGGGCAAGTCTGCAGACCATCTCACGGCTTTTTTGCCTGCGGATCCGACCGTAAAAGCATTGATCAAAATTAATGATCTTTCTTCCGTCGAGAAACCGCTCGACGTCGTTTTTCCCGTATTGCACGGCTCGTATGGCGAAGACGGCACCGTACAAGGCCTGTTCGAACTGGCCGATCTGCCGTACGTTGGCGCCAGCGTTCTCGGCTCGG
>CAYPZM010000588.1:0-2511 GCA_964414825.1 uncultured Cytophagia bacterium
GACAATTCGCCTCAGGAATACAGATGTGCTTGTACACATCGAGGTAACGTGCGGCGGTCATGCGCTTGCGCGGCTTTTTGGGATAAGGGTCCGGAAAATTAATCCATACTTCGGAAATGGTGCCGGGTTCAAATCCGTCTACCAAGTCCAAAACATTGCTGCGGATAAAAAAGATGTTTTTCAATCCCTCATGTTGTGCTCGTGTGGCTCCCGCCCAAATGCGCGGGCCTTTTAAATCAACACCGATACAATTGATTTCGGGCTGTTTACGCGCGCGTTCGAGAAGAAAATCGCCGCGGCCACAGCCGAGCTCCAGCACGATGGGATTCTGATTTTGAAAAATTTTGCTCCATTGTCCCTTGAGCTCGCTGGGTTGGTCGGTTACATTGTCAAATGTTTTAATCGCTTGAATGCGTTGTTGCTTTTTTTTCGGCATATTTCCAAATCAAATAGGTGTCACTTTTTTTCAACTTTAAAGGGCAAGGATGATTTTTTCAAAATTTAAAGTCTATGTTTATATACGAAAAATAATGTAGGGACGCAAGCGGAAGTAAAAGGGGCCGGGACGAATCCCGACCCTGGGAGGTCTGCAGCTATTGAGACTGTTCTTCTTTTAGCATTCGCGTGCCGATGACGTAATAGACCAAGAGGGCCACACCGCCAAAAATAAACATGAGGGCAAACATCAAGCTATCGTCGGCGCGGATGAAAATGTCGATGATTTTGGTCAGCAAAATAGCCGCTCCAATAGCAATCAGCACCATGCCCCATTTTAGAGACGTTGGCACCGATACGCCAAACCTTTCCCCAAACAGGTATTTGACATTTTCATTCACTTCGCCCTGTTTTATGAGCATGCTGCGCAAGCGGTTGTCGGATAATACTTTGATGACGTAAGCGATCGAGCCAAAAACGATGAGGGGGACAAAGATTTCAGTCATGGCTTTTTCCTTTCATTTGGTTGGTTTATCTTCCTTTCATAAAAAGCAGACAACTGAGCACGAAAAATGTTGCAACTGATCGCAAAAATTTGTATGCAACATTTGCTGTATTAACTTGTCTAAAAGGGTATATGAATTCTGACGAAAAAATTCTTGTGGATAAAATCCTGCAGGGCGACTCGAAAGCGTTCCGCGACTTTGTGGATTCGTACAAACGCCTGGTTGCTCATGTGGTGTTTCGGCTGGTGGCTAATGCGGACCGTGAAGATTTATGTCAGGATGTGTTTGTCAAAGCATATGAAAATCTTCAAGATTTTCACTTTCAAAGCAAACTGTCCACCTGGCTCGCAAGAATTGCTTACAATACCAGCATAAACTATTTAAAAAAGAAACGCGCTCCGCTTCTGGACGATTTTTCTGTTGACGAATCAGGATTTGATTCCCTTGCAACTATTGAAGCCACGCCCGATAAAGATGTTGAGGATCAAGACCAAGCCGCGCTCATTCACAGGACTATTGCGGCATTGCCGGTCTCGTTAAAAACTATTTTGACGTTGTACCATTTGGATGAGATGAGTTACGCGGAAATTGGCCAAATTTTGGATATGCCGCAAGGCACCGTAAAAAGCTATTTGTTTCGAGCACGAAAATTATTGCGAGAGCGTTTGACGGCCTTTTATGTGGAGGAAGAATTGTGATACATCATTTTAACGACGAATACGTTCAGGACTATTTGGATGGCAGTTTGTCGCTTGCCGACAGGAGGGAAGCGGAGAACCATTTGCGAGAGTGTGCCACCTGTCGCGAGCTGGTTGCACAATATCAGGATGTTTTTGGCGCGCTGTCGCACGAAGCCGAATTTGAATTGCCCAATACGTTTACCCGAGCGGTGTTGCGCAAAACCCACAAACAAGCCATGGGCGAGGTGCAGTTTAATTTAATGCAGATATTTTTTGCCGTGGCCGGATTGATTTTGGCCATTAATGCACTGCTCTATTTTGGAGAAACATCGGTGCTGCTGGCAAGCGCGAGAAAATCCGGGCAGGCCATGCTAGGTTTTATCCCGAATATAAGTTCTGGTTTTGCGCCATGGCTTGAAACGATTGACTTTAACGGCAGTATTTATGTGTTTAGCGTAATCGTGTTGCTGACCCTGTTTTTAATCGATCGATTTGTATTGCAGCGAAAGCTTTCAACGTCATAAAAAAAAGCCCTCTATTAAGGAGGGCTTTTTTTCGTCAATTAAGTGCGGATTAGGAAATGGGTTCTATTTCCGTTTAGGTCATATGACCCCATCGGGCGTTTGAATTTGTAGCACACCTTCAAGGCGTGTTCTACACATAGTCCTTTGGCCCTATTTGATCACTGCCATCTTTTTGGTCAAGACTTCTCCTCCATTGTTTAATTCGTAAACGTAGAGACCGCTGGCTAGCCCAGAACCATCAAAATTAATTGTGTGATGGCCCGCAGACTTTATTTCATTTACCAATTCGGCTACTTCATTTCCAAGAATATCATACACTTTTAGAGTCACCAGGGCTTGATCCGGCAGAGAGAATTCGATTGTCGT
>CAYPZM010000589.1:0-2508 GCA_964414825.1 uncultured Cytophagia bacterium
ATCCTGAATCCAATATTTGCTGCCGCCAAACGCGTACACTTCTGCCGTAATAATACCACTAATAGTTACTACCTGGTCTTTCAGCGGGGAGTCGCCACCGTCTTCGGTGAACTGGATGTCACGAATAGGGGTTACCTGCGCAACTGCAGCCGCCGCAAAAAGACACACCAGAACGAGTGTTAACAGTCTTTTCAAAGTTTTCTCCTTTTTGTTTGTTAAAATTACATTATTACAAAGTGCCTACACACAGCACTTTTGTTTTACTTTATGATGATAAATTTACCGGATTGCATTTCGCCAGTTTGCAAATCTTTGACTGTATACAAATACATGCCCGTGGCAATGGCTTGATCGTATGCGGAGATCAAATCCCAGGCGTGCATGCCGCCGGGCAGAACCGTTTCGTTACCGCCGATGCGGTTGGCCATTAATTGGACATCCTGGCCGGTGTAATCGTCGCTGCTGTGCTCGAATTCATCCACAACATTGCCGGCAAGATTGTAGATGCGCACCTGAGCGCGCGGAGGCAGATTGATGAACCAGATCATTTTTTCGCGATCACCCGGTCCGTCCCATAACGCTTGCGCGCGATAGGGATTGGGAAATACCGAAACCGGCAGCTTCTTTTTAATTTGCGCCGGCGTTCCGGGAATGGCGTAGGTGCGGTTTTCCAACAAAGAGCTTTCCAGACTGGGCAAATTGTTAGCGGGATTGCCCTCATCAAACGCGGTTACCGCAAACCAATATTGGCCAGGCCAGCCGGACAATAGATTTTTATTCGTGAATTTGTAGGTATAGTGCGTGCCGTTTATAACCGTATCAATTTTGATTTTTTCAAAGCCGGTGTTGTAGCCAAGATGATTTTGCTTGTCAAATTGTGCCAGAAGCGAGTTTTCCGAAACCAGGTCCGCGGTTTTGGTGGCCGAATAGATGCGATATCCTTCAAAATCTTTTTCGCCGGTAATGGGGTCTTCGAATTCTTCGCTGACATTGTCCCAATACAACGTGACCTGGCCATCTCCAGGAATAACGAGCAAGTTGGGCGACGGTGGCGGACTGGGCAAAATGTAACGGTCGATTTTGCCATTGCCGTCCCGATCTTCACCCGGATCAAGGATGCCATTGCCGTTGGTATCTTCGCCATTGTACGCAATTTGCGCCCAATCGGAATTGAGGCGCAGATTAGCACGGCGGGCGGGCGTGTCGCCTTCGTCACTGTTGGCCCACAAACCACAGACGACAGCGAATACGACATTTAGGGAATCGCCGGGCATCAAATCGCCAAGCGATCCGGCATGCAGATTGAGCATCCAACTGCCCTGGTCGGCCGGATCGGTGGGATAGCCCCCGGCATCCGGCGAGTTAAAATATTTGCCCGTGTGGCGGCCGCGCATGACCTTGTAGCGACCGGCATCATCGATCGGCATGACATAATCGGGATAATCGAGGCTGGAGGAAGTCGACCAGCGCCATTGGTCGTAATTAACCTGTACGCTATCGCGTGGCATATCAGAGCCGAGGTAGCGTAGACCAAAGTAGCTTTGCGCAAAACCGTCGTCGCCGTCAACATCGTATTGGTAGGCCATATCGTAATTGATATCAAATCCATTCAAATTATCATACCACGACCAACCGCCACCAGGCTCGTAGATGCTGGTGTAATTCATATTGCCGACCGCGGTGTCCAGCCAAAATCCGGCATAAACCTCTTTTATTGGATCGGGCGACACATTGGCGATGGTATAATTCAAAATGACAAAGGCATCGGTAAAGGAAAAATTCCAGGCGTAGGATTCGAGATGCACGCGAATGCCGAGAGGAATGTGATTGGGGATTTCAAACTCGGTGCCGGGAACGCGGGTGTTGACGTCGGTAAATTCAGCGATAAAATCCTGGTGAGATACGGCATTGGGGTCAAAATACGGCGAGGTGACAATACTGGAACGGATACGAACCGTGTCTCCAGGATCGGCCGTGTTGGTGAATTCAAAACCTTCTTCGCCGCTTTCAAACACGCCATCAATGATAGCCGTCGACACGCGGACCTCTTCATTAGGGCCGCCGCGACCGCCGATCCACACGCCGCCGTAAGACATGTGCTCGATCTGCTGACGGACATTGTCGGCGTACAGTTTGTACATACAGGATGGTTGATCGGGATTGTTATAACCTTCGCCTAAAACACCATAGTTGGTAATGGTCAGGCCGAGGTTGCCGACATCGTGATAATGCCAATAATCGTCGACCGTGCTTTTCCGCAACGACGGGGAATGCACGTTGGGACGATCAACAGCGAAAAGGGTAGCAAACATTAAACACAGGAGAGCAATTGGAACAAACGGCTTTGGTGTTGTCATAAAGCAGATAATATCATGTAAAATGCAGTAGCCAAATAGCGTTCAATTGAAAGGAAATTTAGCAAAAATGATTTTAAAAATCAAGCACTAGTAATGACCAGAGTATCCCCCAAAATTTCACTCCAGCGCCAAATAAAGCTGGGCACGTGAT
>CAYPZM010000590.1:0-2500 GCA_964414825.1 uncultured Cytophagia bacterium
CTACTCAATGTGACATCATGAAATTGAAATTTTTTATTCAATCGATTTTCAAAAATAGAGATGGGAATACCCAGCGAACCCACCGTATCCCAAACGCCAACGCACTTTATTTTGGTTTCGAACGAGTAGCGTTGACGAAACTCTTGTGCTTCATCAGAATCTGGCGGCGCATCTTGTCGGCGGTACAGTTCAAACGCCGCTTCAAACCGGTCGCCAAATTGTTTTTTCAAAATGCCGCAATTGCGAATCATGCCGGCAATGCTGCGCGCGGTATAGGCTCCGCGGCTAAAGCCAAACAAGTAAATCTCATCCCCCGGAACAAAATTGTGCAGAATAAAGCGATAGCCCTCAATGACGTTTTTCCCCAAACCAAAACCAAAAGCGCCGCCGAAAAATTTATCCAGCCCAAAACCGGTACCCACTCCCTGATTGTAAAACACGACCTGCTGTATTCCCTCCGCGGTGCGCGGTAAAATGGTGCGTGCAAATTTAACGACATTGGTCGGATTATACGTGCCGCTCTGTTTTTGATCCGGCTTGTTCCAGGTGCCATCGCAACACACGATAATTCGTTTAAACGTTTCGGTCATATCCAACTCCTAAATCCAACCCAACTCGCTAAACTGAGGAAACCCAAAATGCCAAATCCACCATACGACAAATAACAAATCGGAAATTAAAAATGAAAAGAGAAAAAAGAGTGCTACGATATCTCTATCTGCATTCAGAATAATCAAAATAGGCAGAATAATGGCAGCGGGAAACGTAAACACCACAGTTTGTCCTTCCACGGCATTGACAAAATAGGTAAATCCGTAAAGCAGCGCAGCTAGAGTAATGAGCGTAACTTGGTTGGCGTACAGAATGCCTTGTTGGTTGCGGCTCGACAACATCAATCCGATAGCCACCAACAGCAAACCGCCATCCCATAAAATATGTCCCAGGGTTTCGTCAAAAAAATAGGTCAATTTGTAAAGTGGTGTTGCGGTCGTTTGCAAATGGCGAAAAATGGCATTAGCCGCCAGGTGCATGCCGTGTCCTTCAACAAACGCAATTGCTCCCAAAATTAATAAAAAATCGACATATTTTGTATAGTGGTTCGCAAATGAATTTATATGCACTTTTTTGTACAATTTGTAAACTATGTACAGTAGAAGAAAAGGAGTGAAAAGATCGAGCGCATCGCCGAGCATAAATTTGTATACAATTTCTCCGGGGATGATAGCCGGAAAAATATGCAACACAGCATAGCTTGTTGCATAAAAAAACAACCAAACTGAGAGATTTTTCTCGGTGCGCTCCATAGTTTCTTTCACTTGATGAGAATCAATTGTTTAATATCTTCAAATTCGTCTGCCCGCAAGCGGTAGGAGTAGGTCCCGGATGGAAAATCAGACGCATTCCAAACGACGCTATGGGTTCCGGCTGCAAACCGCCGACTGGCCAAGACGTTTAGTTGCTCGCCGCGAATGTTGTGCAGCGTGAGCTCAACAAACGAATCATAGGGAAGGTGAAATTCGATCTGTGTTTGATGATTAAATGGATTGGGATAGTTTTGGCGGAGCACAAACGGTTCCACCGCACCCTCGTTAGCCACATGGCTGACGCGAGACATCTGTTTGAGAATCCAGTTGTCCGGGTCGATATCTGGTGGCACAAACGGCTCCAGCTTGATCGATGTTTGTCCGGAACTCATATCCGCGATGATAATTTCATTGCCAACTTTAATGGGGACATCCAGATAAAATGGCAACGGATCGGTTTTCCAGAGCAAATCCACAAATTGATCGCGAATGCTCACTTGCAGCACCGGCAACTCGGCCTGGCGTAAATAGACATCAAAAAACCAGCTTAAATCTCTGCCGGCAATGTCATTCACAAGATCGATAAACTCGTTCGTATCCACCAAACGGCAGTGACGGCCATCGGTAGCGTTTTTCAGCTCCGGAGTGGGATACAAAAAGCGCTCGAGCAGCTCGAAAAAGTGATCGTCGCCCAACGCGTAACGCAAAGTATGCAGCACAGCCGCGCCTTTGAAGTAGATATCGCCACCGTATATTTCCTGTGTAGAGCGTGATTCTGTGGGCGCAATAGGCATAATGTTTAGAGTGCTGCCGGCAAAACGATTCACCACCTTTAAATAGCTCTGCTTGCCATTCAACTGCTCGGCGTACAGCGCCTCCATGTAGGTGGCAAAGCCTTCGTGCAGCCAAAAATCTTTCCAGTCCGATGCCGTGATCATATTTCCCCACCATTCGTGCGCCAGCTCGTGCAGATGCAGTCCGTCGAATTCGGTATAACCGCCGTAATTAAACCCGGGTAAAGCACCGTACGCAATACAACTTTGATGCTCCATTCCCAAATAAGGCGCCTGCACGGTGGCAAATTTGTCGGCACGAAACGGATACGGACCGAGCAGCTCTTCAAAAAAGCGCACGTGTTGCGGAATTTGCGACACCAGGTGGCATGCTGTTGATAGTCGCCATCAAGAAACCAGAAT